>JBIIHJ010000335.1:0-4401 GCA_044235875.1 Pseudoxanthomonas sp. | reverse complement strand
TGGCCGCGTTGGTGCTGTTCGCCGACTACACCCACAACCTGGCCGCTGCGCATCCGGGCTCGATGTATACGTTCGACCTGTCCGACCACCGGGTGATCATCGGCCTGCTGATCGGTGGCCTGATTCCGTATTTGTTTGGCGCGATGGCAATGGAAGCCGTGGGCCGCGCGGCGGGAAGCGTGGTGGAGGAAGTGCGTCGCCAGTTCCGCGAGATCCCCGGAATCATGGACGGCAGCGGCAAACCGCAATACCACACCGCGGTGGACCTGCTGACCCGCGCCGCCATCCGCGAAATGATCGTGCCCTCGCTGCTGCCGGTGGCCGTGCCCGTGGTGGTCGGCTTGCTGCTTGGGGCCCAGGCGCTGGGCGGCCTGCTGATCGGCACGATCGTGACTGGCTTGTTCGTGGCCATTTCGATGACCACCGGCGGCGGCGCCTGGGACAACGCCAAGAAGTACATCGAGGACGGCCACTTCGGTGGCAAGGGCAGCGAGGCGCACAAGGCCGCGGTCACCGGCGACACCGTGGGCGATCCCTACAAGGACACCGCGGGCCCTGCCATCAATCCACTGATCAAGATCATCAATATTGTTGCCCTGCTCATGGTTCCGCTGCTCTGAAAGGAGTGCGGCGCGCTCCTGGCCGATCCAGGCCTGCCTGGGTCAACGGAACGCGTAAGCGTTGCAGCACCGTGTTTTCCGGACCAGTCCGGCGCCAGGCATATTCCCCTGGCGCCGAAGTCCCGTGCTATAGGCAGCCGATCAATCCATCATTGATGCTCAGCGTGGTGCGCGGCAGGGGCGCCAACATCGGCCCCGGCCCTGCCAACGCTGCGTAGAACCCCGTCAGGCGGGTGCCCTTCCTGAGTGGGGTGTTGCATTGCCAGAGCTGCGCATCGACCTGCACCTGCCCGCTGACCGGATCGATGCTTGCTTCGCTGGCCCCGAAAGTCCAGACGCATTGCCCGATCACCCCATCGCGCTGCCGGACCGAACAGCGATAGCGCAACGGCCGGTAATCGCTGTACTCGCCTTCGCAGTACGTATCCCCGCAAAGCTGATCGAAATCCGCTTCAAGCCGGTCTTCCAGGTCATGGAAGACCTCCCACCCCGCACCCGGAGTTGGATAGTCCGCGGCATCCACATACCGGTCCTGCGCCGAGGCGCCGCCGGCCAGCAACAATGCTGCAACCGCCACGGCCATAATCCACCTGCTGCACGTCTTCCCTTTCATGATTCTGCTCCTGCAATTAACCGGGAGATTGCAGGATGGCGTGCAGCGCGCGGCAGCGCCGTCGGTGAAAGGCGCTTCACGCCTGCGCGGCAGGCCCGTTGGACGGTCGGAATTGTCCTAGGCGACAGCTCGCTGCGCCGCAACAGCCGGGGCGCTAGAATGCCGCCCCAACATCACGTATCGACTGGAGCAGTACATGGGCCTTGGCAGCGTCCCCACCGGCAAGAATCCGCCGGAAGAGATCAACGTCATCATCGAGATTCCCAAGGATTCCGAGCCGGTGAAGTATGAAGTGGACAAGGAGTCCGGCGCGATCTTCGTCGACCGCATCCTCTCCACCCCCATGCGCTACCCCTGTAACTATGGCTACGTGCCGCACACCCTGTGCGGCGACGGCGACCCGGCCGACGTACTGGTGGTGCTGCCGCTGCCGCTGGTACCCGGCTCGGTCATCCGCTGCCGTCCGGTGGGCGTGCTGCGCATGAGCGACGAAGCCGGCAGCGACGAGAAACTGCTGGCCGTGCCGGTGGACAAGGTGTTCAGTGGCTACTCGCATATCAATGACATCGCCCAGGTCAGCGGCCACTGGCTCGAGCGCATCGGCCACTTCTTCGAGCACTACAAGGACCTGGAGAAGGGCAAGTGGGTCAAGCTGGATGGGTGGGGCGGCGCCGACGAAGCCAAGAAGATCCTGCTCGAGGCCATCGAGCGCGACGCGCAGCAGAGCCCGAAGTAAGCGCACTGCACCATGGACGGTAAGAAGGAAAAGGCGCCTCGCGGCGCCTTTTCCGTGTGCGTGCACCCGTGCTTCGCCACTTCCACCAAAGTCGGCGCGGTGCATCTGGGACACCCGTGCCACGAATGGCTTGCCGCCTTCGTCCAGCGGCCGCCGCCTTCAATGCTCCTCCGCAGCGTTCGCGCAGCTCCGTGCGTCGGGCTGGCGCCGCGCCGGCGGATGTTTCGGCGAGCCTCCCCAGCCACCAGTCGATTCGCCAAGGCGTCCCGCTGGGGCGGCGAATACCACTGGACGCCTTCGATCATGCACACGCCAGCCTTGCGCAAGGTCCCCGGGGTCAGGCGACTGCGCCGGGGTGCGCCACGGCCACCTGCAGCCTGAGCGCCACGATGGAGTCCGGCTGGCGCAGCGCGCCCGTCACGCACTGATGCGCCTGACCGGGGGCAGACGCCGGCAGCGCTTTGGCCTAGCCGCGCGCCGGCACTTTCCTGGCCAGTGCGGTTTTCCGTGACGGCTTGGCCACCGCGCCCAACGCCACCTGCAGCACCTGCGCACGCAGCGCGGGCCAAAGGCCGATGCCATTGCGCAGCACCAAGTGCTCGGCGCCTGCCTGCTCGCAGGCCTGCGCCGTGGACGCCAGCAGCGCACGGTACTGCGCCGTGCCCGTCCTGGCCGCACCATGCACCACCCACAGCGCGTGCCACTGGCGTGTCAATCGCAGCAGCACCTGCTTCAGGCCAGGCAAGCGCGGGTCGTCGACCGCCTCCCCCAGCACGAACATCAGGTGTTCACGCAGCTCCCAGGGACTCATTACGACCGTTGCGTTGTGCGTTTCCAGCATCAGGCGGCCGCGCTGACCTTCCATCGCGGCCAGCGTGGCGGGCTGCCAGGCGAACGACTCCGTGCGTCCCGGCGTACGCCCGCGCGCCAGCAGGTCCCAGAAGCGCTCGCCGCCCACGGTATCGGCGACCAGGTGCACGCAGTCCGCATTGCCAGGCCCGGCGAACCGATGCGGCCGCCAGGTATCGATCACCCAGGCGGTGCCTGCGCCCAGGTGCACCACCTCGTCCCCGCATTCAAGCAACACATCGCCATGGGTGTGCATCGGCACGTGCAGGCGCAAACGCTCGCGGGCGTAGTACGCCAATTCCACCTGCGCCGCGCACTGCAGACCCACCGCCATCCGCTGCAGAAACACCTGCCCCCACACAGCGCCCAGCGATTCAAGCACCTGCGGCAGATAGGACGACTGGCGCAGAACGGGCGTTGGCTTCATCGCGCCCGACAGCGCTTGGCTATCAGGTCTGCCGCCAGCACTGATCAGCCGCAACAGGCTGGATCCATCCGAGCGCCGCTCCCAGGCTGCACTTTCCACCGCCGCGATCTCGCGCGACAGCGCGCCCGCATCGAACAGCACGGGAAGTTGGATGAAGGGAGCCTGCAGTTTCATGCGGTGACGCGCCAAGCCTTGGGGCGGCGCATGGTAGCGCGCGCGTGCTCAATCCCTGGGAGGCTGCTCGCGTCGCTGCGCCCGCAGGATGGTGAGCCCGATCAGGCGCGAGACTACCAGCGCGATGTACATGACTCCCGTGAACTGCTCCAGCATCACCAGCGCGCGTGCCTGTGGCTGGACCGGCACGATGTCGCTCAGCCCCACCGCCGAAAGTACGCTGAAGCTCAGATAGAGCAGTTCCATCCAGGTTCGCGGCGCGGTCGCATCGCTGCCGGCGCTGAAGCTGCCCGGGTACCACTGCTGGCACACCGAGAACGCAAATGCGAACGCCCACGCCAACAGAGCGAACGTGGCCCCAGCCGCGAACAGTTCGTCACTGGTGACGCGGTGATCCTCCAGCATGTACGCGGTCAGGCTGCCGGCCGTATAGAAATACAACAGGCATTCCAGAGCCTGGGCAAAGGTCACCAGGCCAGCAATGTGCTGGACGGTGCCGATGAGCGAACACGCCACCGACGGCAAGGCCAGCAGCCAGGCGATCCAGTTCACAGACGGGCTACGGTTGACCACCCACAACGCCAAGGCCAGCACCAGCACACCGAAGGTACCCAGCAGCGCGCGGCCCGTCGCGGTGTTCTCCATCAGCGGATACAGCACTACACCGAGCAATTGCACCACCAGCAACATGGCGGAAGGATGGCGGCGGAGCAGTTTCAGCGAAGGTGTCATCGTTGCGGTGGGTTGGAGGCAATCGGCGATGGTAAGGCCCCGAGCTGCACGCCAACTGCCTGCCTGCTCTTCCTACGGCCGGACCGCCGCAGGCAACGGCGCCCCATGCCGGCGCACGCTGTGCGCTGCGCGAATGCAGCGCAAACACGCCGCGTGGGTGGTTCGGGACCACGATTCACGCCGTGACTTATGGGTCATTGCAAAGACATGTAGAGATGTGCGTCTGCCAGCCTGGTCTGCATTTATGTGA
>JBIIHJ010000073.1:0-14195 GCA_044235875.1 Pseudoxanthomonas sp. | reverse complement strand
TGCGCCGGCTTCATCGGCAAGCGCTTCGACGGCAAGCTCGCCGACGCGCTGCCGGACATCGCGCAGTACACGCGCTTTGTCGAAGCACTGGCACCGATCCGCGAGGCATACGAGCGCAACGATGCCGCATCGGCCGTCCGCCAGACCATGACGCTGGCCGACGAGGCCAACAAGTACATCGACGAACACAAACCGTGGGTCATCGCCAAGCAAGAAGGCGCCGATGCCCAGCTGCAGGCCGTGTGCACGCAGGGCCTGAACCTGTTCCGCGTGCTGGCCGCCGCGCTCAAGCCGGTCCTGCCGCGTACCAGCGCCGAAGCCGAGGCCTTCCTGTCCGCGCCCGTGCGGACCTGGAGCGACCTGGACGCACCACTGACCGCGCACGTCATCCAGCCCTACAGCCCGTTGTTCACCCGCGTGGACCCGAAACTGATCGATGCCATGACCGAAGCTTCCAAGGACACCCTCGCCGCCGCGCCGGTAGCCGCTGCAAAGCCCCAGGAAAAGAAGAAGGAGGCCACGCCGGCACCTGCCGCTGCGCCCGCCGCCGAAGGCTCGGCCTTCGTCGGCATGGACGATTTTTCCAAGCTGGATCTGCGCATCGGCAAGGTGCTGGTCTGCGAGACCGTGGAAGGCTCGGACAAGCTGCTGCGCTTCGAACTGGATGCCGGCGATCTGGGCAAGCGCCAGATCTTCTCGGGCATCCGCGCCAGTTATGGCGAACCGGAAAAGCTGGTCGGCCGCAGCGTGGTGTTCATCGCCAACCTGGCGCCGCGCAAGATGCGCTTCGGCGTGAGCGAAGGCATGATCCTGTCGGCTGGTTTCGACGGCGGTGCGCTGGCGCTGCTGGATGCCGATGCCACCGCCCAGCCGGGCATGCCAGTGCGCTGATCCGCGACCGAATGCCTGCCAACAGCGCCGTTGCGCTGATCCGCACCTGGCGCCGTTCCGATTCGGCCTGCCCAAGGAAGGCGCATGCAGCTGGCGCTGTTCGATTTCGACCACACCATCACCACCACCGACACGTATTCGGGCTTCCTGCGACGCGTCGCCACACCAGCCCGACGCGCCAGCGCCTGGCGCACGATGGGCTCCTGGGTGGCGGGCTATCGCCTGCGACTGGTGTCGGCACCCGGCGTCCGCGCGCGCGCAACACGGCTGGTATTTGCCGGAAGGTCGATGGATGAAGTGGCCCTGCACGGCGTGCCCTATGCCTCCGATGTCCTTCCCTGTCTCGAGCTTCCGGAGATGATGCGGCGCATCGACTGGCACCAGGCGCAGGACCACACCGTGGTCGTGGTGTCCGCCTCACGGGATCTGTACCTCCAGCCGTGGTGCGCACGGCGTGGGTTAGAGGTGATCTGCAATGGCCTGGAACACCGCGACGGCCAGCTCACCGGCCGCTATGCAGGGGCCGATTGCGGACCGCACAAGGCGCATGCGATCCATGCGCGCTACGATCTCTCACGTTTCGAACGCATCCACGCCTACGGCGACAGCCGCGAGGACCTGGCAATGCTCGCGCTGGCACACGAGCGCTGCTATTGCGGTCGACGCATCGCCTGATCGCACGCTGCAACATCCTCTTCCTTCCCAAGCGCCATGAATCTCACCGCGCCATCGCTCACCGAACGCCTTGATCGCCTGCTCCCACAGACCCAATGCGGGCAATGTGGCTTCGACGGCTGCCGTCCCTACGCCGAAGCGATGGCCCGCGGCGAAGCAGGGATCGAACGTTGCCCGCCGGGTGGCGATGCCGGCGCACGTGCGCTGGCGCAGCTGCTCGACACTGCACCAGTGCCCTACGACCGCGGCCGCGGCGCGCACCTCGCACCCGAAGTCGCCCTGATCGTGGAAGCCGACTGCATCGGCTGCACCAAATGCATCCAGGCCTGCCCCGTCGACGCCATCATCGGCGGCGCCAAGTACATGCACACCGTGCTCGAAGACCTGTGCACCGGCTGCGGCCTGTGCCTTCCTCCGTGCCCGGTGGACTGCATCGTGATGCTGCCAGCCCGATGATGCGAAACGGACGACGCGCCTTTCAGTGAGGCGTCATTGCGCGGGTCTGCAGGCGTTGCAGACCCGCTCCACTGCATATCCCTTGGTCCGCAGCTTCTCGACCACGCCATCGCTGCCCAGCAGATGCAGGGCGCCGACGATGACCAGGGTGTCTTCGTCGGCGGGACCGCGCAGGCGGGCTTCGAGCTTGGGCAGCCAGGCATCGTTGCGGGCCACGTTGATGCGCTGATAGAGCGCGGGATACTCGCGCTTCATGTCGGCCGCCAGGCCGTCGCGCAGGGTCTGCACGTCGCCTGCGCGCCAGGCGGCATGCAGGCGTTCGGTCTCGCGCGCGCCGGTGCTGCCGGAATCTGCCAGCGTTTCGGCCAGGTACTGCTCCTGCTCGGCCGGCGACATGCCATCGAGCATGTCGATCTGCTGCTGGCCATGCTCCAGTCCGGTCACTGGCTTGCCGGACTGTCTGGCCAGGCCGATAAAATGCAGGTCCAGGCCGAGCTGCGCATCCAGGCCTTGCCGAGCCATCTCCTGCACGCTGATGGAGGTCGCCACCAGCCAGGGCTCGAGGTGCTGCAGCGCGTCCAACGGCAGATTGTTGGCCTGCGCGTAACCCTGCAGCGCTTTCCAGGTTTCAGGCTTGAGATGCCGCTGCAGCGAATCACCGGCCGGCAGCTGCGCGGCGGCGAGCATCGCCTGTCCCAGCGCGGGCGAGGTCAGTTCATCGGCCGACAGCTCCAGCACCAACTGCTCGGCATCGGCGAAGGCCGCATCGACCTCGGGCGCGAGCGGATAGTCCTGCGGCTTGAGCAGGTGGAACGAACCCAGCAGGTAGAGCGTGTGCTGGCCCTGGCTGACTTTCCACAGCAGCGGCACGGGTAGCGGAGGTGCAACAGGCGAAACAGGCGCAGCGGACGAGAGCGACCCAAGACTGCACAGCAATCCGATCAACACACCACGTCGGAACATGCCAACACGCGCCTGTGCCATCAGTGCGAACCGACCGGCCCGGTGTACATCTTCTCGCCCGCATCGACCAGCAGGTCCAGGCGGTTTTCCGCCGGCGGCAACGGACAGGTGGCGAACCGGGTGAACACGCACGGCGGGTTGTAGGCATGGTTGAAGTCGAGCACGACCTTGCCCGAAGCATCCGGCGCGGCCACATCCAGGAAACGCCCGGCCGGATATGAGCCATGGCCGCTGGTGCGATCGGCCATGACGAAGAACAGGCCGCCGTCCTCGCCTTCCATCGCGGTCAGGCGATACGGCTTGCCGTCATGCTGAAACTCGACCACGCCCGGACTGGGCGCGGCAATCGTGTTGCCGACCATGTCCGCAAACGACAACGTGGCACCCGGCGCGCTGGCGATGAACTTGCCTTCGATCCGCCACGACGGCTCGGGCTGCCAGTACTCCAGCTGGGTGAAGTTCACC
The DNA here is from genome assembly GCA_044235875.1 of Pseudoxanthomonas sp. Classification (GTDB taxonomy): domain Bacteria; phylum Pseudomonadota; class Gammaproteobacteria; order Xanthomonadales; family Xanthomonadaceae; genus Pseudoxanthomonas_A. The sequence continues at coordinate 10,745 of JBIIHJ010000073.1, read as the reverse complement.
CGCGCCGGCGCCGTGGCGCTCTTGATGCGCAGGCCGAAGCGGGTGCCGCGATGGATCAGTGTCATCTGGTTGGCGTCATTGTCAAAGCCGATGACCGTGACCGGGCCAGGTGCGTCATACACCAGCTCGATGCGGCGGGTGAGCGGCTTGCCATTGGCCGTCATCGCCACGCCCCGCTCAGGCGTGAAAAACACCTTGTCGCCCACCTGCTGGACCAGGCCGAGCCTGGGTGGACCGACTTCCAGCTTGATGCCGCTGCCGCCGCCGCTGCCGATGTAGTGCGACTTCAGCTCCAGCCAGTGCAGGCCGACCAGGCTGGTCCAGCCATCGGGCGCGAGCAGCGCGTTGCGACGTTCGGTCTGCCAGATGGCGTTGTCTGCCAGGAACGCCACATCCGAGGTGATGCCCTGCTCCGCAATCGGCGCGGCCTTCTCGCCGCAGCCACCCAATGCCAGCACCACCATCGCCAAACACGCCACCGTGATCTGCTTCATCAGCGCCCCCGTAGAAACCACTTGTCGATCTCGGCCAGGCCGAAATGTGCCCAGGTCGGGCGTCCGTGATTGCATTGGCCGGAACGCTCGGTGATTTCCATATCGCGCAGCAGGGCGTTCATTTCGGGCAGCGTCAGCCGGCGGTTGGCGCGGACCGCGCCATGGCAGGCCATCGTGGACAACAGTTCATCGCGTGCCGCCGCCACGCGCCGGCTCTGGCCATGCTCGCGCAGGTCGGCCAGGACATCGCGCAGCAGCGCACCCGGTTCGGCATGGGCCAACAGCGCGGGCACGCTGCGCACGCTCAGGCTTTGTGGACCGCTGCGGGTCACGTCGAAACCCAGGTCGGTCAGCGTGGCCGCTTCGCGCTCGGCGACATCGGCTTCGCGCTCGGCCACCGCCAGCGTCATCGGCACCAGCAGCGGTTGCGCGGTCAGGCCGATGCCGTCGTGCGCGGTCTTCAAGCGCTCATAGCCGATGCGCTCATGCGCGGCGTGCATGTCGACCACGATCAGGCCCTGCGCGTTCTCGGCCAGGATGTAAATGCCATGCAACTGGGCCACCGCGTAACCCAGCGGCGGCACGCCGTCTTCGCTGTCGTTGGCTGGCAGCGGTGCATCGGGCGCAGGCTGGGCCGACCGTGATGACGCACTGCCGTAGAGCGCGGCGTAGGCATTGGGCGCATCGGCCACGCGCAGGCCCAGCGGCGACTGCTGCGCGCCGGTCCACTGCAGGTATTGCGGCATCGCAGCCGACGCTGGCGTGCCGTAGGCGGCCTGTGCGAACGGCATCGCCTGCACCGGCGCCTCGCCTTCGACACCGCCGGCCACGCCGGCACGGGTCCCGGCCAGTGCTTCCTGCAGGGTGCGATAGACGAAGTCATGGATCATGCGCGACTCGCGGAAGCGCACCTCGTGCTTGGCCGGATGCACGTTGACATCCACGCGCGCCGGATCCAGCTCCAGGAACAGCACATAGGCCGGCTGGCGGCCGTGGTACATCACGTCCTGGTAGGCCATCTTCACCGCGTGGGCGATGTTGCGGTCGCGCACCGAACGGCCGTTGACATACACGTACTGCTGGTCGGCGCTGGCGCGCGAATACGCCGGCTGCGCGATCCAGCCGTGCAGGCGCAGCCCGGCGCCGCTGTGCTCCACGCGCAGCGCATGCGCGGCGAATTCCTCGCCCAGGGTCTCGTGCAGGCGCAGGGCCGGTTCGGCTTCGCTGCCCCCCTTGTAGCGGCGCGAGGCGCGACCGTTGTGCGAGACGCGAAGCTCCACGTCCGGCCGGGCCAGTGCCAGCGAACGCAGCCACTCTTCGATATGGCTCAGCTCGGTGCGCTCGGCACGCAGGAACTTGCGTCGCGCCGGCACGTTGTAGAACAGCTCGCGTACTTCGACCGTGGTGCCCTGCGCGTGCTGGCGCGGCGCGATCTCGCCGACGCGGCCGCCATCGACCTGCAGGCTGGCGCCATGTGCGTCATGCGCACGACGCGAGCTCAGGGTGAAGCGGCTGACCGAGGCGATCGACGGCAGCGCTTCGCCACGGAACCCCAGCGTGGCCACCGTTTCCAGATCGTCGAGTGAAGCGATCTTGCTGGTGGCATGGCGCGACACCGCCAGCGGCAGTTCTTCCGGCGCGATGCCGCCACCGTCGTCGCGGATGCGGATCAGGCGGATGCCACCTTCTTCCAGGTCGATATCCACGCGCAGCGCGCCGGCGTCCAGCGCATTTTCGACCAGCTCCTTGACGACGGATGCGGGCCGTTCGACCACTTCGCCAGCGGCGATCTGGTTGATCAGGGTATCGGGGAGTTGGCGGATCGGCACGGGCGAGAAGTGAGTGGAGAGAAGTGAGGAATGAGCGAAAGCAGCGGCAAAAGCCAAGGACAAGTGTAAGCCACCGTCCCGCCGTTGCTTTTGCCTTTACTCACTCCTCACTTTTCTCCGCTCACTCCTCGTCCTACGGCGCGCCGCCACCGGCGCGTAGGCCGTCGTTGGCCGCAGCGGCCTGCGCGCGCGCCGCATACAGCGTGCCCGGCGGCGGTTGGCGGGTGAAGTAGGTTTCCACGCCATCGAGCACCGCACTGGCGATGCTGCGCTGGAAGCGCGGATCGGTCAGCTGCTTTTCTTCGTCGTAGTTGGAGATAAAGGCGGTCTCCACCAGCATCGCCGGCATGTCCGAGGTGCGCAGCACCGCGAAGTTGGCCTTTTCCAGACTGGCCTTGTGCGCATTGCCGACCTGCTTGAGGCCTGCCAGCACGTGGCCGGCGGCGGTTTCGGAAGCACTCATGCGGCCACTCTGCGCCAGGTCGATCAGCACCGAAGACAGCGTGCTGTCGGCCGCCTGCAGCTTGAATCCACCGACCAGATCGGACGAATTTTCCTTGTCGGCCAGCCAGCGCGCACGCTGCGAGCTGGCGCCCTTAAGCGATAGCACGTAGACCGACGAACCACTGGCGCTGCGGTTCTCGGCGGCGTCGGCATGGATCGAGATGAACATGTCCGCATGCGCGGCGCGCGCCTTCACCGCGCGCTGGTTGAGCGGGATGAAGTAATCGCCGTCGCGGGTGAGGTAGGACTTCAGACCCGGCGTGGCGTCGATCTGCCTGGCCAGTTCACGGGCGATGGCCAGGGTGACGTTCTTCTCGTATTTGCCGGTCGGGCCGATCGCGCCTGAGTCCTGGCCGCCGTGGCCGGCATCGATGGCGATCACCAGCGGCCGCATGCCCGCGCGCATGGCCAGCTTGGGCTGCGGCAGCACCGTGGCCGGTGCATCGGCGAGCGTGGGCCTGGGTTCGACCGGCGCCGGGCGTCCGGTGGCGATGGTCACACCCGGTGCCACGGTCTGTGGTTCCGGCGGCGCCGGCGGCAACGCGGCACCGGGCACTGCCTGGCCAGCGAGGATCGCGGCAGGCGAAAGGTCACCGGGCATCGCCGTGGCCACGGCAGTAGCGGCCGGCACCTGCTGCGCGGACTGTGGTGCGGCCACGGTGGGGACGCTCGTTGCCTGGCGCACCGCGTTGGCCGCCAGGGCCGATGTCGCCTGGGCCGCCGAAACAGCCGGCGCCACGGGCTTGGGCGCGCTGGCAGCCACCGCCTGGCCATCGCCCGGCCATTCGATCACCAGCCGCGACTGCCCGCCGCTGCCTTCCATGTGCGGGCTCATTGCCTTGACAGGGGATGCGAGCTCGAACACGACCCGGAACGTGCCTGGCACGGGCTGCCCGGTGCGCACCGCCGTCACCACCCCGGAAGGCCCGGGCAGTTTGAGCTGCTTGAGCGCAGAGGAATCCGGCAGGTCCACGACCAGGCGGTCCGGGCCCGCCAGGGAAATGGTCTTGTATTGTCCGGAGCCGTTCAGCGTGATTTCCGCGCGGGTACCGGTGGCGCCACTGACAACGTTGATGCCACTGATTTCACCGGCAAATGCCGGCAACAGGGCGCCCTGGAGCAGGACGGCGCCCCCCAAAGCGAATGCAATTGCGGCTTTCCCCATTGGCATGACTCGGATTCAAGCATTAACGACCTGCTAATGCAACCGGTTTTTCCCTTAATAATCCGTGACCTGCCGGAACTTCCTCGGGCCAGCAGGGAAGATAAACGGCTAACTCAGCTTGTTTCCAGCCGTGCCAACCACGCGTGACCCGCGTCCGAGCCGGCAACCAGGCGTGCACTGCGTCCGTCGCCTTCAATGGCCATGTGCAGTTCCAGGTCCGGCGCGGGCAGCCCGCCACGGCCCTTTTCCGGCCATTCGATCAGCCAGAGCGTGGCGGCTGCTTCGTCCAGGCCCAGGAAATCCAGCTCGCTGGCATCGCCCAGCCGGTACAGATCCAGGTGCCAGGCTTCACCGCCCTCGACCGGGTAACGCTCGACCAGGGTGTAGGTGGGGCTACGGATCGCGCCGGTGACGCCCAGGCCACGCAGCAACGCGCGGGCCAGCGTGGACTTGCCTGCGCCCAGGTCGCCATGCAGATGCACGGCAGCCGATGCTGGCCGGGTATTGGCCAGGGCCACGCCCAACCGGGCGGTGTCTTCGGCGCTGGCCAGATGAAGCTGCATCACGCGGGATCCGGATTGGCCAGGGGCTGCAGATGATCAAACAGATCACTGGCCAGCAAGCCACGCTGACCGCGCAAGGCCGCTGCGTCACCGGCCATGCCATGCAGCAGTGCACCGGCGCTGGCGGCCTCGAACGCGCCCAGTTGCTGCGCGCGCAGTGCGGCAATCACGCCGGTCAGCACATCGCCCATGCCACCGGTGGCCATGCCGGGGTTGCCCGCGTCGACCACACGCGGCGCCTGGCCCTGGCAGGCGACCAAGGTGCCGGCGCCCTTGAGCACGACGGTGGCCTGCAGACGCGTGCTGAGTTCGACCACCGCACCGAAGCGATCGGCCTGCACGTCTCGGGTTGAACGTCCCAGCAGGCGCGCGGCCTCGCCCGGATGCGGCGTCACGATGGCATCGCGGAGCGTACGTGGCGCGGCGGCGATGAGGTTGAGCGCGTCGGCGTCCAGCACCAGCGGCTTGCCCGCCTCCAGTGCCAGGCGCAGCAGCGCCTTGCCCCAGTCGCCCTGCCCCAGGCCGGGCCCGATGGCGATGACATCGGCGGCCTCGATCAACGGCTGCAGGTCACTGCCCGATTCCACCGCATGGGTCATGGCTTCCGGGCGGCGCGTCAGCAACGGCACCACGTGCGCCTTGCGCGTGGCGACACTGACCAGGCCAGCACCGCTGCGCAGGGCCGCTTCGGCGGCCATCGTGATCGCACCGCCATGACCGAGATCACCGCCGATCAGCAGCACGCGACCGCTTTCGCCCTTGTGCGTGTTGCGGCGGCGAGGACGCAGCCAGGTGTGCAGCAGCTCAGGCGTCAGCAGCTGTGCCTTCGGCGCGCTCATCCGCAGCAGGTCGGCGGGCACGTCCAAGCCATCGAGCAGCAGCGTGCCGGCATGTTCCAGACCGGCGCCGGTGTACAGCCCATGGTGGCGCACGATGAACTGGAGCGTTGCCTGTGCGCGCACCGCAGCGCCCGGCGCGGTGGCCAGCGACGCATCCACACCGCTGGGAACATCCAGCGCGAAGACGGGCGCAGGCTGGGTATTGATGGCCTCGATCAAGCCCTGCACCTGACCTTCCGGCGCGCGCGACAGGCCGATGCCGAAGAGCGCGTCGACCACCACATCGGCCGGTGGAAACTGCTCTGGAAACAGCGCGACGCTGCCGCCGGCCGCGATGTAATCGGTGCAGGCGCGCTGGGCCAGGTCGGTGCGCGGGGTGTGGTCTTCCAGGTGCAGCACCACGACCTCGTGGCGCGCCTGCAGCGCCGCCAGCGCCAGCACGTAGCCGTCACCGCCGTTGTTGCCAGGCCCGCAGATCACGGTGATGCGCCTGGCCTGCGGCCAGCGCGCCTGCAACGCGCGCCAGGCTGCGTGGCCGGCGCGCTGCATGAGTTCGAATGCGCCACCGGCCAGCCGTGCGCTGGCCTGCTGGTCCAGGGCGCGCGCCGCGGCGCTGCCGTGCAGGGAAAGGAAAGCCGTCATGGCGCGCGATTCTATACTTGCGTGTATGAGTGCTTCGTCTGCAATGCGGTCCGATCCCCACGCCCTGGCGGCGCGCATCCGCGTGCTGTCGCGCGAACTGGGGTTCCAGCGCTGCGGCATCGCCGGGATCGAACTGGGCCAGGACGAAGACCACCTGCGCAGCTGGCTGGCCGAAGGCCTGTACGGCACGATGGACTGGATGGCCAACCACGGCCAGATGCGCTCGCGCCCGGCCGAGCTCATTCCCGGCACGCTGCGGGTGATCTCGGTCGGCCTGGATTACGGCCGCAACGACAGCGACGACGCCTGGACCACGCTGGCCAACGGGGAGCGCGCCTACGTCGCGCGTTACGCCCTGGGCCGCGATTATCACAAGCTCATGCGCAATCGCCTGCAGAAACTGGCCACGCGCCTGCAGGAAGAGGTCGGCCCGATCGGCCATCGCGTCTTCGTCGACTCGGCGCCAGTGCTGGAACGCGCCCTGGCCCGCAACGCCGGGCTTGGCTGGATCGGCAAGCACACCTGCCTGATCGACAAGGACGGCGGCTCATGGTTTTTCCTGGGCGAGATCTACGTGGATATCCCGCTGCCGGTGGACGCACCTGCCAGTGCGCACTGCGGCACCTGCCTGCGCTGCATCGAGGTGTGCCCGACCCAGGCGATCATCGCCCCGCACCGGCTCGATGCGCGTCGCTGCATCGCTTACCTGACCATCGAACACGAAGGCGCGATTCCCGAGGCGCTGCGCAAGCCAATCGGCAACCGCATCTTCGGCTGCGACGACTGCCAGCTGGTGTGCCCCTGGAACAAGTTCGCCAAGCGCAATGACGAGCCCGATTTCCGCGCGCGCAACGATCTGGACATCGCGACGCTGCCGCAATTGTTCGCCTGGGACGAGGCCGAATTCCTGACCCGCACCGAAGGCTCGGCCATTCGCCGCACCGGCCACGAACGCTGGCTGCGCAACATCGCCGTGGCACTGGGCAATGCGCCGACTTCGCCGGGCATCACCGCGGCACTGGCGAGTCGCCGCGACGACGCCTCGCCGCTGGTGCGCGAACACGTTGCCTGGGCGCTGGCGCAACACGAGGCCTGATGATTTCGTGGGCGCCAGCCCACCTGCACAACGGAGCTTGTGGCAATCCCTTCTTGGGGGTTGCGCTGCTCTCTGGACAGGGACGTGTAAAGCCCAGCGGAGCGAGCTCCGCTCTACAGACAGCATCGCGGACCAACCGTCCTGCAATTTCAGCGCGTGCGGATCTGCTCCAGCAGCGCCTTGGTCACCGGATCGTCGGCTTCAGCCTCGCCCTTGAGCGCCGGCAGCAGGCCACTGGCCAGCTGCTTGCCCAGTTCCACGCCGAACTGGTCGAACGCGTTGATGCCCCAGGCCAGCGACTGCGCATACACGCTGTGCTCGTACATGGCGATCAGCGCGCCCAGCGATTCGGGCGTCAGCGCATCGAGCAGGATCATCGTGCTCGGGCGGCCGCCGGCGTAGCTGCGATGCGGGTCGTCGCTCGACTGGCCGTTGGCCAGCGCCTCGGACTGCGCCAGCAGATTGGACATCAGCGCGACGTGGTTTTCGGCGTACGGATCGTCGTTGTGGATGGTGCCGACGAAATCCAACGGCACGATCTGCGTGCCCTGGTGCAGCGCCTGGAAGAAGCTGTGCTGCACGTCGGTGCCCGCCCCGCCCCACCACACCGGCACCGTCTCGGACACGACCGGTGAGCCATCGATGCGCACCGACTTGCCCAGGCTTTCCATCACCAGCTGCTGCAGGTAGTTGGGCAGCAGTGCCAGGCGCTGGTCGTAGGTCATCACGCCATGGGCGGCGTGGCCGAGAACATTGCGGTTCCAGATTGCAGTCAGCGCGTGACGGATGGCCAGGTTGGACGGGGCCGGGGTTTCCAGCACGTGCTTGTCCATCAGCGCGGCTCCGTCCAGCAGCGCCTCGAAGTTTTCGAAGCCAATCGCCAGTGCGATCGGGAAGCCGACCGCCGACCACAGCGAATAGCGTCCGCCGACCCAGTCCCACATCGGCAGCACGCGCTCGGAGGGGATGTCGAACGCCTTGGCCGCGCGCTCCGGATTGGCACTGACCGCATACAGGCGCTCGCTGCCGCCCAGCCAATCGGCCAGGATCTTGCCGTTGAGCAGCGTCTCCTGAGTGCCGAAGGTCTTGGAGATCAGGATCGCGGCGGTCGTCTTCGGGTCCAGCCCGGCCAGCGTGCGCTGGGCGGCGGCGCCGTCGACGTTGGAGATGAAGTGCACGCGCAGCTTGGCGTTCAACGGACGCAGTGCATCGGCCACGTGGCGCGGGCCCAGGTCCGAGCCACCGATGCCGACGCTGACGATGTCGGTGACCTCGCTGGCCTCCAGCGCGGCGACCAGCGTGCCCATGTGGGCGCGTACCTTGGCGGCCTCGGCGTAGGCATCCTGCGCGGCCTTGGCCTCGGTCAGGTTGCTGCGCAAGGCAGTGTGCAGCGCGGCGCGGCCTTCGGTCGGATTGACGATCTCGCCGGTGAACAGCAGCTGATACGCCGCCTTCAGATCCAGGTCGCTGGCCAGCGCATGCAACGCGGCCAGCGCGTCACGGTCATAGCCCTGGCGCGCGAAACTGGCATACAGCGGCCCCACGCGCAGCGCGAAGTCCGACGCGCGCGCAGGATCCTGTTCCAACAAAGCCGGGGCGCGGATGCCGCGCAGGCGGGTGGCATGGGACTGCAACGCGTCGAAGTTCGTCATCAGGCGGCCTGCTTGGGAATCGATTGGTTGGTGTGGGTGATGCGGTTCTGGCCGTCGACGTAGACCAGGGTGGGCTTGAACGCGTCGGCTTCGGCTTCGCTCATTGTGGCGAAGGCGGCGATGATGATGATGTCGCCGACCTGCACGTGACGTGCGGCGCCACCGTTGAGCGAGATGATGCCGCTGCCTTCGTCGGCGCGCAGGGCGTAGGTGCTGAAACGCGCGCCGTTGGTCACGTCCCAGATGTGGACCTGCTCGAACTCGCGGATGCCGGTGGCATCGAGCAGGTCGCCATCGATGGCGATCGAGCCTTCGTAGTTCAGCTCGGAATGGGTGACGGTGGCGCGGTGGATCTTGGTCTTGAGCAGGCTCAGTTGCATCGTCGTATCGGACTGCGGAAACAGGCCGGCGAGTCTAGCAGCGCACACCGCGCGCGGCTGCCCGGCCGCGACGCCTTTCAGAATTCCAGATTGTCGATCAGGCGCGTGCGACCCAGCCGCGCGGCGATCAGCGCGACCTTGGCACCGGTGTCGCCGGCGGTCGGCTCGGACAGATCCGGGCGACGCACCACGGTGTAGTCGACCTCGTAGCCAGCGGCCGTCAGGCGCGCGCGCGCGTCGGCTTCCACCGTCTCGCGCGTCGTGCCGGCCAGCATGGCCTCGCGCATCGCCTGCAGCACGCGGCGGATCTCGGCAGCCTTGGGGCGCTCGTCGGCCGACAGGTACTGATTGCGCGAACTCATCGCCAGGCCGTCGGCCTCGCGCACGATGCTGCCGCCCAGGATTTCGATCGGGAACGCCAGGTCGGTGACCATCTGCCGGATCACGGCCAGCTGCTGGAAATCCTTCTTGCCGAAGGCCGCCACGTCCGGCACCACCTGGTTGAACAGACGGCTGACCACGGTGCACACGCCATCGAAATGACCCGGCCTGCACTCGCCTTCCAGCACCGAGCTCACGCCCGGCACGTGGACCTTGGCGGCCAGCTCAATGCCGAACGGATACATCGACTCGACCGTGGGCAGCCACAGCACGTCGCAGCCGGCGCCTTCCAGGCCCGTGGTGTCGGCGTCGGGCGTGCGCGGATAGCGGGTGTAGTCCTCGTTCGGCCCGAACTGGGTGGGATTGACGAACACGCTGGATACCACGCGGTCGGCGTACTGTCGTGCCAGCATGATCAGCGAGTAATGGCCGGCGTGCAGGTTGCCCATCGTCGGCACGAAGCCCACGCGCAGCCCCTGCCGCTTCCAGCCCATGACGCGGGCGCGCAGGGCATCCAGTTCGGTAATGGTTTCAATCATGGTGGCGCCCTTCCCGCGCGCTTCGGTCACTGAGGCCAGCGCGTTCAATACGAATGCGCCGCATCGGGGAAACTGCCGTCGCGCACCGCCTCGGCGTAAGCGCGTACGGCGCCGGCGACCGAGCCGCCTTCGGCCAGGAAATCCTTGACGAACTTGGGCCGGCGGTGGCCCATGTCCAGCCCCAGCAGGTCGTGCAGCACCAGCACCTGGCCATCGCACTGCGGGCCGGCGCCGATGCCGATGGTCGGCACGTCCACCGCGGCGGTGATGCGCGCGGCAAGCTCGGAGGGGACACACTCGAGCACCACCATGCTTGCCCCCGCCTCGGCCACGGCGATGGCATCGGCTACCAGCTTGTCGGCCGCTGCCGACTCCCGGCCCTGGACGCGATAACCACCGAAGGACAGCACCGACTGCGGGGTCAGGCCCAGGTGCGAGCACACCGGGATATCGCGTTCGGTCAGGAAACGGATCACCTCGAGCTTGTGGCCGGCGCCTTCGAGTTTGACCATCTCGGCGCCAGCCTGCAGCAGTCGGGTCGAGGCATCCAGGGCACGCTCCGGCGTGGCATCGGCCTGGAACGGCAGATCGGACACCAACAAGGCCCGCTGCAGCCCACCGGCCACGATGCGCGTGTGGTAGACCATGTCGTCCACGGTCA
>JBIIHJ010000092.1:0-11873 GCA_044235875.1 Pseudoxanthomonas sp. | reverse complement strand
CAGTTCACGCATCAATACGATCCTGCGGTCGGCCGTTCCGCGCGTGGAGATTTACTCGATCGACGAATCCTTCCTGGACCTGTCAGGGATCCGTAAGCGCCTGGACATCGCGCGCGAATTGCACCATCAAGTGCACCGCGGGACGTGCATCCCCAACTGCGTGGGCATTGCCCCAACCAAGACGCTGGCGAAGCTGGCCAACCACGTCGCCAAGGATGCGGCCCGCAAGCCGGGCAGCTACCCGGCCGAACTAGCCGCAGTGTGCGACCTGGGCGCGCTGTCACCGTCGGCTATGGACCGAATCTTGCGCGCCACGCCGGTGGGCGAGCTCTGGGGCGTGGGAAGCCGCTGGGCGGCGCGCTTGCAGGCCCGGGGCGTGGCGACGGCGGCACAGTTGCGCGACGCTCCAGCTGACGACCTCTTGGCCGACTTTGGCGTGGTCATGGCCAGGACGCAGCGCGAGCTGCAGGGGCATCCGTGTATGGAGCTTGCCGAGGTCGAGCCCGATCGGCAGCAGATCATGGTCAGCCGCTCTTTCGGCACCTGGATTCATAACGCCCAGGAAATGGGCGAGGCCTTAGCCACCTTCGCCGTACGCGCGACAGAAAAGCTGCGACAGCGCGGCCTGACGACCAGCGCGATCGGGATCCTTGCTGAGACGGACCCCTTCAAGCTGGGTACCCCGCAGCACAACCCATCGCGCGCCATTGCCCTTCCTTCAGCAACCTCCGACACACGCATTGTGTTGAACACCGTGCGCCAACTGTCGACCGGCTTCATGCGGAAGGGTCATGGCTACAAAAAGGCCGGTGTCTACCTGACGGATCTAGCCAGGCCTGACCAACTGCAGGCGGACTTGTTCGCGCCGGCGTGCGTGGGCGACGACAAACTTATGGCCACCCTCGACGCGATCAATCGCCGCTTTGGGCGGAATGTCGCGGGGCTCGGCGCCAGTGGCTGGAAGCGCAAGGCCCCCTGGCACTCGCGGCAGGAGTCGCTGTCTGCTCGCTTTACCACCTCATGGTCAGACTTGCCGCGTGTCACCTGTTGAAACATCTGTTCTGTAATCGCGCTTTCTAAGGTTGCGCGTCACATCCTAAAATTTCACGTGTCTATGCGACGACCCACAAAGCTAATTTTCAGGTGGATACCACATAAGGGAACCAAGGGTCACCTGCTCACACGTGTCGTAGAGGTGATGCACGACCTATCGGTACTTCCCGACGGGCCTACCTTGCTTAGCGTTCATCGGCCGCCTACCGAAGACGCGGAAGGCGAATACCTGGTGGCAGTCACCGATGGCCAGTCTGGCTGGCACTTCCATCTTGAGAGCGTCCTTACATCTAACGGGCTTAAGGCGTCCATTTACCCTGTAAAGGCTGAGCGCTCAACCGTGCAACTGGGATAGGACCTCTGCAATTTTGTTTCGCGCGTACGCCTCGCCCCACTCACGAGCTTCCTCGGGCGTGCTGTAGACGTTTGGATCTTCGTAAGTGTGGTCTACCAGCACCGGTAGGTGCTGTAGGAAGACGTCAACGTGCCACTTGCCGCCGGCCAGCTCCTGCACGGTGATTGTCACCTCCACGCCATCCTGGCTGTAGGTGCGTCCGAAGTAATCAGGCTCGTCGTTCATGGCCGCCTCGCTCGCTCGATCTGGCGAACCTAGACCCGCTCCCGTGAGCCTGTCCTCACAACGAACAACGGGGGAGGCGCATGGCGTCATATTAGATTAGTGAAAACCAGTCGCTGGCAGCGAGCCGTTCTCATTCCTGCCAAGGGCCTGGTCAATCTTGTCGCGAGCATAGACCTCGCCGGCAGCCCGCGCTGCTTCGAGCGACTCATGCTGCACTGAGTCGATGAATTCATGGTCGCCTTGCCCTGGCAGATCGCGCAGGGCGACCTTTACTTGCCACTGGTGGCCTGCAGTCGGATCGACGTAGACAACGATACCCACACCATCGAGAGCGAAGCTTCGCGCGAATCCGGCGAGTTTAAGTGTCATGTTCGAATGGCTCAGATGGGTCTGCACCAGAAGCTAGCCCCTCGGCGTCTCGCCGGCTGTGACGCTCAAGTCGCTCCACGTGCATCAGGGTGAGCCTGGCCTCGCGCGGATCCGTCGGCGGCGGGTCGACCTGGGCGAACAGGTCCTCTGACGCCCACGGCGGCCTCGCGGTGCGGGCCCACTCTCTGTCCGACTGCAAGATGAAGTCCTCCAGCTCCAGCTCGGGCGCGCCTTCGTAATCCGGTGCAATGCCGGCGTACCAATAGCCCCCGACATCGGCTTGTCCCATCAGGCCGTCGTGCCACGAAAGGAAGCCTTCCGAAGCGATACCGCTGTCCAAGTAGGCAAAGTATGCGGGGTTGTCACTCCGCATCCCGGCGTTGAAATCGCAGAAGCGCTTGCCGGCGGGCTGAAAGGCATCAATCCAATCCTGCAGCTTTTTGAGCAGGATGCTCTCCTGCTCCGAAGTGAGTGGTGTCGCCATTTGCAAATGATAGCGGCCGCCACCAAGACTTCAGCTAGGCGGCACGCTGGCTGCTCACGTTGGATTTGGGCAAGCCAGTGGTAAGGTCCGCCCGATCGCTGGAGAGACGCTATGACCACACCCAACCCAATCGATACCCTCTCGCAAGGCGAGCTGCTCGCCGCCCGCTTCTACGCCTTTGAGCACATGATGCAGGTGTTCCTCGGCCTGATGGCGGTCTCACCAGGCCTGGTCCCGGCCATCGACAACGTCACCAACACGCTAAGGCAAGCTCCTCCGATCTATGACGGTCCCGTGGGCGAGGCTTTTAAGGCTGCCGCCGTCGAGCAGCTGGAGTACTGGCGTCAGATCGCTCTCGATCACACGGCCCAGCTGGCTAAGCAGACCCGACAGTAAGCCAAATATAGCCACCAAGTCATCGCCATCCGCTGAGTCCAGGTCCACTCCGTTTTAATACGTCTCGACCAGCAGTGTCGGCCTTCGCTACGAATCTCGATTGATCCGGGGTCAGCAGCTCAAATTGGTGCGGATCATCTAACGGAGGCAAGGACATCAAGAGCGGTCAGGCAGCAGACGGCTTGATTCCGCCGAGGTCGCCCAATGGTGAGCCAGCTTCATAACTTCAACTCTAGGGTTGGGTACCCAACCACATTGCTCGTCATGCGCGGTCCCTTCAGACACCGGCGCTGTCTGTTCCCCAAAACCGGCAATGACGACGAGCGGAGGCAGGATCCAGGGACGAGCAATAGCGGCTGTGGCAACAACCGAGCCCCAGAGGCTCAGGCGTAGCAACAGGCAGACTCAAGGGGACACGCTTCGTCTGATGCTAATTCTCTGGACGGGTCGTAGCTAACGGCCGAGCAAGTCGGAAAATTCTGACAAAGCGTCGAGCGAAGCACTGATAGCGGGGGTGTGGGAAGCGGGTCAATCTAAGCGCACACCACTTCGGAGCAGACACATGGACGTCGCAACCGTATTGCTGAAAGCCACCTTGACGGGCATCAAGAACGGCACGGTCAAGCCCGACCCTACCCAGTGGGCCGTCCTTGAAGATGCTGGACTGGTGAAGAATTTCGTCCTGACCAAGGCGGCCTGGATGCGCCTGGAACACGATCGCGTATCGGCCCCCGTGCGTGGCGACGCCCATCGTGGATGAGCAACTGCTCTTGTTCGGGGGAATGGCCCTACTGGTCGCGCTCGTTGTGGATCGGGTCGCCGCCCATCTGGACCGTAAGGCGCGCCAGCGCCAACTTAGCTAGCGGTATCGTCAGACCGAGACGTTGGCCGCAACCAGCAGGCTGTCGATCCGGCGCGATGCAAAGGCAGCGTCCTGGGCATTGCCAGCGGCGTCTTCGATGAGATCGAGCTCGCCAGCCAGCGCCAGTAGGAGTTCGTCGCGATCTGGGTAGTCGATCTTCATGACCGGGATACGCGCCGCAACGGCGTCTAAGCGCTGCTCAATCTCAAAGCGGGTCATGGCCGGCTCCTGCTGGGTGGGAAAGCAGGATGGCCGAGGCATGTATCACCAGGTGAGACGGACAGCAGTATGCTGGATCCATCCCACCGGTAGGGCGATCGCAATGTGCTACTCCGCCGAGATCAAGGCCGACTATAAGAAGCTATGCCGTCACTTCGGGGCGATCATGAGTCTCAAGGATTTCGCCAAGCTCTGGCTCAGAGAAGATGAGCGAAAAGGCCCCAAGGCGCCAAAGGCCATGGGCGCCATGTTCGCTGACGACGATTCGCCAGAGGGCCAAGCAATCTGGTCAGATGTCCAAGCCCGAACGTCTGAACAAATCGCCGCTTTCGAGCAGGATGTGTTTGCCCAGACCAAGCGACTGGCCGACGCGCAACGAGCGTTGCAGACTAAGGTCACCAAGAAAGCCCAGAACGATGAGCGTGTCGCGACCAACAAGATTGCGCAGTTCAAGGGCAAGTTGGCTGACCTGAAACGGTCCGAGTTGAAGCGGAAGGACTTCCGGATTTTCCCTGGTATGTACGCGCCAGTCCTGATCGTCGAGGACGGCCAGCGCAAAATCGTGCCGATGCGCTATCAGTGCAGGCCCGACGGTAAGCCAGCCAACTACGACTTCAAGTACCCGGGCACTTACAACGCACGTCGGGACAACCTGGAGGGGTTCTGGAAAGGCCAGTTCGGCTACCACCATGGCTTGATGGTGGTCACCGCCTTCTACGAGAACGTGTCACGCCACACGATGGAAGGGCGGTCCCTGGCCGAAGGGGAGGAAGAAGAGAACGTCATTCTCGAATTTCGGCCAGAGCCTGAGCAAGAGATGCTAGTGGCATGTCTGTGGTCGCGCTGGCGCGGTCTAGATGGCGAAGAGCTGCTGTCTTTCGCGGCCATCACCGATGAGCCACCACCTGAGGTCGCAGCTTCCGGACATGACCGCTGCATCATCAACATTCGGGAAGAAAACGTCGAGGCATGGCTCAATCCTGATGCCAGCCGAACTAAGGATCTACAGGACATCTTGGATGACAAGGCCCGTCCATACTACGAGCACCGTATCGCGGCATAGCGCTTAGCTGAGGCTTCCAGGCAGAGCTTCATCTGGGTTGCATGGGCAGTAGAAGTGCGCGTAGCGCGCTTTTATTTGCCATGTAGCTGCCCGCAGCGCGTGGCGAACCAACAGGCTTCGCAGACGGGCGTCGCGAAGGAAAAATGTTGCGGTGAGCGACCTAGAGCTAGGGGGCGGGCCAAGGCGGCGGATTAGCCTCCAGATACGACATCACTTCAATTTTATTCGAACGCGTCTGCTGAGGAGTGATGTCTGGCCGATCGTAGATTCGATCGAGGAGTGCAAGACTCACATCTCTAAGTCCGTGGTCCTCATCGGCATACGGCCAGGCAAATTGCGGTGCCTGGATCCACGCGTGGTGCTGCAGCGCATGGATGTAGCCGACGTAGTCATCTACCAACAACGTGCGCTCAGCGCCATCTGCGAACGCCAGGTCCTTGATGTGCCCATCCCATGTCACGTAATCAATGCTGGCGAACCACGCTGGCGCCAGGCCTTCTTCCGTCAGCCTTCCAGCGATTTCGCGAAACAGCGATTCGCTCACTGTGGTGAAGATCACCACGCGTTCGAAGAAGTGACGAGCGAAATCGAGGAACCAATGAAGGCCAGGCCGTGGCATCTGACTGACCGCATTTGAGATCAGGGTGCCTTCGAGGTCGAGGGCGAGCGTGATTGGGAATGGCAATTTCATAAGCAATACCAGTTGACCGGATGCAGGGCGGCCGGTCGCATGGGACGGTCGGCAGCATCACCTGCATCACCATATCTATGCCAGGCGTTTTGGTTCAGGTGTCCAGAGATGCCAGCGAGGTTCTTCATCATGGGATCGCCAAAGCTTGCCGACTTACCAGAGGGCATTGACGATGACGAATTGGCGCGCCTCAGGTGCGTGTTCGCCAATTTCGCTTCTCAATCGATCGAACGCGCCTGTGATGTGAGAGGGTCTGGAGATAAACAGGAAGTGCCAGCAGTTCGTCGTCGTCCACATCCCCGGTGAACTCAGTTACCAGCACAAGATTTCCGTAGTTCTTCGCGTACTTTGCTGGCGTGTCATCGATGCCGATGATCTCATCGAGCCTGAAGCCACGCTTCTTCAACTTGGCCAGCCGCTTTTCCAAGATGTATTCACCGGTTTCCCAATCTCGCGCGATGCTGCACCTGCGCGAAGACCAGACGAACTCCAGCTTCCGGTCCGGCATCAGCGCGGCAACCAAGGGTTCTGCATACAGCGCGCCGGAGGATGTCCAGATGCCGACCTTGAACGTGGCGAAAGCAAAGTCCAGGAATGCGTCCAAGTACGGCCTTTTGTAGACGTGATATCCCGCGACAGTGAGGTCCGCAGGTCGAGCCAAGGCCTCACTGCTCGAGTAGACGAGCGTCTCGTCAAGGTCCAGTACCAATAAGTTCCTACCCGGGGGCATGTGCTCAGGCCTGGCCAGCCGACAAGTTCTTAAGGATGCGGTGGATGTTGGCTTCAACAGGCTTGATGTGCCTTCGCAGGCGCTCGCTGTTGGCGCCCTCGCTCTCAAGCTCATCCAACACGCTCGGAATACATTCAAGCATCCTCGCGCCCATCTGCTCGACCAAGCGCACTACCGTGTCAGTCTGCTGGCTGGTATCGCGAGCGAACTGCGACCAATCCGCGACGTTGATCTCCTCGATAGTCGGCGCTCGACCAATCGCCATGGCGGGCCTACGACCGACCAGCGTCTCTGGATATGCAATGGTGGGGACCAAGTCGTACCACGGGATGAGCGTCGGGCCCAAGAACGGCTCATCGATCAGACTGACGTTCTTGCCATGCGCATCAGCGTTCCCAAGCAACGCGCAGTAGATCGTCCAGAGCACGAGATTGAAATTAAAAAGCGGCGGCCGTTTCGGCAATCCCAGTTTCAATGGCAACACGTCGCACCGCTTCACTGACGGACCGCCGTCCTCTTCGTACTTGATCGTCGATGGGTAACCCAGCAGCTGGCACATGTCTTCCTGGTGTACCGGTTTGGTGGTGCGGCCTTCCACGACCCTGTCGTATCGACGGATCAGCACGGCGGGGCGACCGTGGAGGTTAGTCAACTCGCAGTCCATCGCCGGTAATTCGGCCCTGACTGCAAGTCGCTGACCAAAGGCCTCCAAGTCGCGCAGTCCTGGCCAGGCTTTGGGCTCGGGTTTAAGGATGTGCGTCGTCCATTCATGGCGGCGCCGCAGCCGCAGCTTGCCTCCCGGGGTCTTGATGACGGATAGCTTGTCCTGCGCTCCGGCCAATGTGCTGCCGTAATGCACGCCCAGAGGCGCCCAGTCGCGATCGACCGCACCGAAGTCGGCCATGTACAGGATCGTTTCCAGATCGTCCTCATCCGGCTCCGGCAGCGTGATGCCTTCAGACGGCGCCGGCAGGATTTGGACCGAGCCTGCGCACTCATGGGCCAACGTCCCGAGCAAAGTGAAGGTGTCTTCGAACGGAATGCCCAGCGCTCCACACACTGATGACCGATATGCGCCTTCCGGCAACAGGTTCTCGAACCAGTTGTGGACCAACGCTCCCTCATAAGGCGCCTCGCGGATCGGCATCGTCATAGAGACGGAAAGCCGCTTTTGTTGCTCAAGCGACCGGAGATAGGTGAAGCGCCACTGGTCTGGCGAGCGCTCCTGTCCGTGCAGTTCAAGCAGTCCCACCTCGACGCCATCCATGGCGACGGTGAGCTGGGTTAGGGGTCGATACGGCATTGAGGGCATCCTGCAATCTCCTGAGTGCGCAGTTGTTGGTCAGCCGCCTGAGTGCACGACGAAGCTGGCAGAGAAGTGATGCAAATAAGGTGTCTTGAGGAGATTCCACTTCACTGTATTAGGGATGAGTGCCGCCGCTGCCAGCGCTTCTCGATTCGTGGCCAGCGTGTCGGCGTTCAACGCGACCTTGGCGATGCCGGGATAGAGTCAGCCGTCGATGTGTCGAGTAAACAGGCTTTGTGCGTCGTCGGCACGCCGGCATAGCGCCATGCTGATGTGTGTGGCTTCGCCCTACGCCGCGTACACCACAAAGCTCATGTGCGGGCCCAGAGCCAGGAATTTACGGTCGCTAGCTCGCCAGCGCGGCTTAGAGAGACTCACTTCCAAGGGCATAATTTTCTGCGTCACGCCGAAACGCCTTCGGACTCTTGAACCCCGCAGTCTTTTGCGCGCTATCCATGTCGTACAGCTGGCACGCGTAGTCGAGGCGGACCGTTCGATCCGAGCGATTTGCGTCCGCGGCCGCGTGTCGATCTCGTACCACGGTGAGCGCTCTGCACCCATCAGGTGCCCGGGGATTCATTGCCGCCCTCCGCGCCAACGCGTTGGCCTGGTGTAGCACCACTTCCACGTTGCTTGCGCGCACGCCTGGGCATCGGCGCAGGCTCATCATCAGGCATCGGTACGCGCGTGAAGTTCCGTAGGGCGCCATGCTTGTAGCCCACGGTCCACTCAGGATTGATCTCGGAGATCAGGGGGGCGATATAGATCGGCCTTGGCCTGGGCATCACGAGTGCGGTGTATCGGATGTCTGAGGTCGTCGGATAGTGGCGGGCCAAGCGAGCGGCTTCTCGACGGACGTTTAGCGGCAGGGTGCGATCGAATGCGAGCTCAACCAGGAACGCGCCTGTTTGCACGAGAGTACGCGTGCGCTCTTCAGGAGTTGCTGACCGGTGCGTTGTTGCCACTTGTCCACGTTCTCCGGCCGACCTTCGATCGGGAACGCGACCCCCTTCGGCGGGCGATTAAAGCGCCACATCCGCTCCATGTCGTCGAAGGTGGGGAATTGCTCCAGATACAGCGTCGCTCGCTGGCGCATGTGCATGTCGAGGCTTTCGTTCTTCGCGATTTCCAGCAAGAACATGCCGACACCCGAGATCGAGTGCCCCAGACGCCCCTCTGGGTGATACATCAAGTTGTCCTCCTGGATCAGGGCGCCGCGCCTGGGCGGGACGTCATCCAGATCCACAGCCTCACAGACCAGATTGAAGCGAGATGCGTCGAACTCGACATCGACCAGCTTCAAGCAGGTCTTGGAGCCCAAGGGCTCATCCAGACCGATGTAGCGATCCTGTCGCGGCCCCGGGCTGCGCCTGAGCGCAGGCCAGCCCGCAAGAAATTCTTCCTGTTCCCCCGTTTCGATCGCGCCTGGACGAACTTGGCGGACCATCTCCATAGCCTGGCTAGCACTATCGGTTTCATGCATCGACAGCAACAGCATGGCCGCGACCGTGCCGGCCCTGCCAAGTCCGCCATTGCTATGAATCAGCACGCGAGCGCCCCTGGCGATCTCGATTGTCAGCGCAGGCTCGATCATCAGCCACTGCTGGATGAATTCTGGTCCTGGTGCATGCCCCTTGACGATCCGCATCCCAATCCAGCGCATGCCGAAGATTTCAACTTGTGCTGATAGATGTTCAATCCGCTGCTCTGTTAACTCAAAGCGCTCGACAAGGCTGATCACATGTGTCGCGCCCCAGTCGCTGATCGCCTGAAGGTCGGTCTCAAGGTCGCCAGACGAGAGTCCCTTCATAGCAGCAACTCGCTGCTCGCCTGGGGCAGAGGTGATGCCAATAGCGCCAGCCCTGATGAGCACGGTCGCAATTTGAAGCGGACCTGATTGGCTGGTGCGCGGCGTGTTCGATTCTTCGGCGGCGGCTGATGCAGCTTCAAACTCTTCGGCATCAGCGTCGTAGCGCTGATCACAAGGCATACTCGTTGTCTCGCTTCCCGACTCCTTTTTCCTTGGGCTTGAGATCATCCTGAGGAAGTCCCTTGTTTGATCGTCGGGGGCGTATTGCGGGATGCGGCTGCGGATGCGAGCAATGGCATGGCTGGCGCCGGTGACCGTATTGCTGGCGAGTAGCAACATGCACGCCACGGTGCACGCTCGACCGTTGCCACTAGCGCTGACGATTAGCATCTGGTGACCGTGAAACAAAGCGCTACTGAGTTCCATTTGGGCAGTACGCCATCGATCGAGGAAAGTGCTGCCCGGGACTTGGCAGCGTGCGATGGGAAGGGCGTAGTAGTCGAACTGCAGATCTTCAGAAAGCTCCTCAAGCTCGCCGATGCCCCGTGCTCGCATTTCGTCAGGTTCAAGCAGATTGACGAGATAGCGCGCTCCCCAAAGCCGAGCGCTCACCAGATCTTGCCAGAGCGCACGAACCCAATAGCCGCTGTGGGGACCATCGCACCTGCCAGGCGCGCCGGCTACGCCAATCGTGCCGCCTCGCGTGCCGGTCGGGAATTCTTGAATCTGGTACACGCTGTCATCGGGTTCCGAAAAACCTTCCATCTCAGATCTCCACAACGAGGTTTGGATTAAAGTCCGCGTTCTCGAAGGAGCCGTCCCACTTCCAATAACCTCGCGGGTTACACACGACCCTGCAGCCGTCGGCTTGGTAGTCGAGGCTGGCGTGGGTGTGACCGTGGATCCACAGATCGACGTAGGGAAAGAGGTGGTCCAACGCGCTTACAAACGCCGGCGTGAGCTCGTCACGACGGAACTTCGGTGCAATCGAACGCGCTGAAGGGCCCATATGCGTGACCACAACGGTCTTGCCTAAAAAGGGTTTGGTAAGCACCTCTTCCAGCCAAGTGCGCTGCTCCCGATGCCACTGCAGGGTGAGTTCGGGCGTGATCGAAATGCGTGGGTGCCGCTCCACTTCCTGGTCCTGCTTGATGAGGCGGAAGTCGTTCATGCGCTTACGGGCCGCGCTCATGCTGGCCTCGACGCGCTCAGGCCCAAAGACAGCATAATCGGTCCTAGCGTGGCGCCGAGGAACCGGACACCTTCCAGTTGGCTCTCCGACATCTGGAGGAAGCGCACGTTACTACCAGTCGTCATCGCGGTAGATGCCAGCTTTTCGTTGGTCTCGTTGACAGAGCTGAAGTAGGCTTCGTGATTGCCGGCAACGTAGATCAGCGGCACGTTTTCGAATTGCTTCTGAGCCCATGCCATGCCGTCGGTGCCGTAGGCGATGTCGCCTGCCAGAACCACAGCATCGATCTCTTGCGATTGCGCGACGATGTCGTCCTCGCCGGGGATCCCCGTGGAGGAGATGCTTTCCAGGTGGAGATCGGAAAGGACGAGCAAGCGCGTACCCATATAAGCCTCGACGGAGAGAATGCGATCAGGATGGACGGGCGAAGATCGGGGGGGCTCTGCTCTTGGTGGCAAAAGAAGCGGTGAGGACACCTAGCTTTGCCAGCGTTCGAAGAAGCGAGGGATTGGGCCAGCCGCCTAGGATGGCGCTCATGCCGAATTTGAGCGGACCCTCAACGTCGTTCCTTAGACTGTCCCCGACAAGAAGGCATTCCTTCGGATCGCAGCTCAGTGCATCGCAGACCGCTTGGTAGATCTCGGGCTCTGGCTTCGCGTGGCCGACTTCGTAGCTATAGACATAGGCGTCCGCATTGGGAAGAAGCCTGCGAACGGGCTCGCCGTAGGCGTGAGCCAGATTGCTACAGAGTGCCACCTTGAAGCCGTTCAGCTTGATGTGCGGAATTAGGCCTTCTACGCCTTCGCAGAACCGCATCTGTGCGACTTCCTCATTGAGCTCCCAGTTCAGGATCGGGAGCAAATAGGTAAGGCCAAGCTCGTCAGCCAGAGCCTCCAAAGAGATGCTCCGCCGCATTACCTCACTGCGGAACCTCTCAAGACCTGAGGCCTCCGCGAGTCGAGCGTATGCAGCAGATCGCATTGGCGGCGCTTTGACTAGCGTGCCGAAGACATCGAGAACGACAGCTCGGATGGGCTTGGGTTGGGCCATAAGATGCTCGAAAAAAAATAGGGGCACTGAAAGTGCGATTCGGGGATTGCGCCACCAGCTAGATTTTC
>JBIIHJ010000334.1:0-4420 GCA_044235875.1 Pseudoxanthomonas sp. | reverse complement strand
CCTCTTTTTCCTGTCGCAGCGGAATCTGAGGAAAGCGCTCCCGGAAATAGGCTGCATATCGCCAATCGGTCTGGACCTCCCTCTTTTCCAGTAGACCGGCGTGCGCGGCGACAAAAGCGCCTGTCCCCACGATTGCAAGCCGACGAACAGTTGTGGCGACCTCATCAAGGCCACTCAATAGAGCCTGGGGATAGCGCTTTAGCCGAGGATCATTGGGGCCTAGGATCATCAGCGTATCTGCGCGCGATCCCATAAGGCGGTCGGTCGCGATCCACTCTCCGCAAAGACTGACAACGGGCTTACCCTCGCCAGAGACCAGACTGACCTCATAAGCCTTTTCGTGGATGCGACCAGCAATTGCAAAAGCCGCCAGCAACCTGCATAGCTCTGGCTTCTCCAAACTGTCTGTCAGCACGATGCTGATGTGTCGATTCTTCATGAGCACACCCACTTTCTCCAGAGTGCGCCTCGGGGGAAGGAGCGCACGTGGAGTGTCGTGTGCTTTCTGTCAGATTTATTGGAAAACTTTGCGGCTCACATCCTAGATTGAGCGTCGGCATTTCGATATTCAAGCGGCGCCGTCGAAACATAAAACCGCCACAGCCGAATCAATCCGTTCCATGAAACGAGCTAGGCCCTACCCAAGCATCATAGACCTCCGCGCTTGCGGAGATGTTCTATCCACTGATATGCCCATGCAAGCAATAACCCGGTAGCCACCGTCATTATTGGAATAGAGAGCGATGCGAAATGTGACCAAAAAGCATCGATGTAATCTTGAGATCTGCCAAGAAGTACGTGTGGCAATGTAAATCCCAACTGATGTTGATCTAGAATTTTATCTGTCAACTCATCCCTTCTTACAACGGATGCGAGGACAAGTAACGCCATGGGAAATGTATATAGAACAGCCCATTTTAGCTCCAGCGGCTCATCCTCACCCAGCACTGTTACGACCAAGCCTAAGGCGGATATGAAGAGTGTGATGCCGCTAATTCCGGAAAGAACCCAATTTGGTTCGCTGAACCATAATTGAGCTGCATCGAAAATGATGCTGAGGATAAGGCCGAAGGTCAGTAGAAAACGCATCATTAAAATTTCTCAACTCCTTTGGAGTACTCAGGCCAGGCAGCACGGCTTATCCACTTCCCCGCCCTAGAAAAAATGCGGCCCATGCCGTTAACGCAGCACGACCCCAGGATGGCCGTTACCGGCTAACAAGTCGTTGTATATCTGCGTACAGAACTGATTTGGCAACATATGAGTCCGCTCTGGCTGGTCTGGAGACAGCGCGGCTCCCGTGGCTGCGCCGCCGCTATCTGGATCGATACCGTCTCACTTGACCTACCCTGACTGTTGCGCGAGCGGGCTTTGATCAGTCGCACGGCCTTACATCGTCATTCGTGGTCCCTGCTCCTGCGTCTGCGGCAAGTTCTGCTCGATGGTCTGCTGACGCGCTTGGGTCTGCTGAAGCAGCTCCGCCTGCTGGAGGTTCTGCTGGGCAGGCTCTTGTGCTGCTTGGCGCCCGTCCACGTGTGTATGCAGAAACGGGCCTTGGTCCCCATAAGGCGCATACACAGCGAATACGTTGTGGGCCCCGTCCTGCCCTAGGCCGCCGCCCACCTTGTCCACGCGTTGCATGAGCGGGTCCTCGACCTGTTGCCTGTACAGCGAGGCGGACACGTTTCGACTCTCCTGCTCGTTCCAGTTCCCGGTCTCACTCACCCACGAATGGATCTGAGCGTAAGTGTGGTGATCCGCATGGGCAGGGTTGTCGGCCAGCACCTGGCTCGCAGGCGCCTTCTCCTGACTCTGCTCGGGCTCTTGCTCCTTGCCGCTGCCTGGCGCCATAACCGACACCGTTCCTAGCGTTGGGATGCTTGCCACAGGCTGGCCGAGCTCGGCCTTGACCTGGCGGATTTCCTCGGGACTGGTGATCGCGACCTGGTGCGCCACCCCGTCCGGACCGGTGAGGAAGTGAGCGATAGGACTGTCGTACCCGTATTGCCCCTGCTCGTTTGGCTTCAGCTGCTGCATGGTGGAACCGGTGATGCCATGGGCCTCCCTTGTCCGTTGCGTTGCCAATTCCACTGCCTGCAGGTTGTCGGGCTGGGCATTCAAGTCCACGCCAGCACTTCGGTAGCGATGCAGGGCTTCGTTCTGCTCAGCTTGGGCCGCCGTGGGCGCGGGGCGGCCCTGGATGGCAGCTAGGGCGTCCTGAGAACGCTCCAGCGATGGCTGGCGCATCTGGTGGGTGAGCTCCAGCTCCACGGCAAGATTGCCGCTCGCCACTCCATCCTTGCCGGCCCACTGACCGGCATCGTTGCGCTGGTAGACGTGACTGTCGGATGCCAGCACTTGGTCGGGCTTGGCCCTTGCCGACTCCACCGCTGCCGGCACGTTTACGCCGTGGTCCTGGGCACGCTGCGCGGCATGGTTCTCCAAGTAAGCGGCCGCGATTGCCTCACGACCATTGGCGATGTTGCCCTCAACGCGTCCCAGTGCTTCCTGGTTCAAGCGCTGCGTCTGCTCGGGGCTTGCAGCTTGGAGCTCATAGATGCCCCGGTCATTGGCGCCCGAGACGCCGGTCTTGACTTCGCGCTCCCACGCCTGACTATCCGGGTTGCGCTGCCAGTTTTGGTTGTCCAGTCCGATCTGATCGCTCGGCTTGGCCGGGAGGTTGAACGGATCCTGGGGCGGAGGCGCTTTGCCTAGCGCCAACTCAACCGCCGCACGGTTGGCTATCGCCCCAAGCTCTTGTGACTTCTCGTAGCTGGCAATGACCCGCTGCTCAACCGGACCACCTTGCGCAACCAAGCCTCGGTCGATGGCCGCTTCGCGCCCCCAGCTTCTTCCGTCGAACGTCCAATCCACCCCGGCCTTGTCAGTCTGGTTGAAGATCTCGCGGTTCTCTTTGAGATCCACCGCCTTATCGAAGGCCTTGCTCATCAGTACCGCGTCGGCCACGGCCAGAGCAGCCGGAACGAACCCAGTTCCGCCGAGCGCTGCCGCCGTTGAGGCACCGCCGGCCCAGCCGCCCACGTTGCGGGCCACGGCGTGGTCGATTTCGGCTTGCGCCGCAGTGGTGTTGCCCAGCTCCATCAACGCCGACGCAGCGCGCGCTGTGATGACAGCGTCCGCACCTGTTGTCAGCAGGCCTCCGGCTCGGGTCAGGTTGCGAGCCGAGGCCTCGCCCACCAGCAGTTGCATGGACACTTCGCCCAGTTGGCCGCGGGCGGCTCGGAGCTGGCGAGTCGCCTCCTCCCCCATGACGTTCTCAAAAGCGTTCTTTTCATGCTCGGACAGGTCCAACCGCCCAGCGTGATAAGCATTAGCTACCGCTTGTGTGAGCCCATTGCGCTGGAGCTCCACCGCGCCACCGCGCGTCAGGGGATTGGGGTTGCCATCCAAGTTTTCCACCGTCGCCATCACGCGTTGAGGGGTTTTGGTAACCCCTGCCCACATGCCGTCCAGTGGACTGAAGGTCTTCAGCTCTTGAATTTGAGCCGCGTTCGCTTGCGCATATCCAGACTGGTTGCGGAAGAACCCCTGGATTTGCGGGCGGATGTCATCTGCACGCATGCCAAGGGGGGTGTTCGTGTGCAGATCACCGTTGATGATCCCGGCGCGCACCGTGTTACGCAGCGTTTCGACGCGACCCACCATCCGGTCCAATGCCTCCGGGTTGCCTGCCTGTGCTTCTACGAAGTCCGGGATTCGTTGCAGGCGCTCCAAGCGTTGCTGGAGTCCGATCTGGTAGTCCGCTATGGGTCCACCGCTATGCGGTGTGAGGCCCAAGGTCTGAGCAAACGCCGGGTCGGCAGGGAGGAAGATCCGGTTCTCGGAGGCATGAATGTTGAACCGCCCGCGCTCGGACAACATCTCCAGCAGCGGACTGCTCTCCATCGTCCGCTGCTCGATGGCGTGGTGGTCTTGGAATATCGGGCCGTTGCGTGGCATGGATCAGGCTCCTTCCGTGCAGCCTAGGTAGAAGGTCTAGATATCCGCAGCGTCGATGAACCAGAGCCCGTTTGACGCCTGGTCACTCACGATGCCGGTCGCTTCTACAGCATCCTTGAACACGCGATCGCAGAAAACAGTGCCGTTGTAAGGTGTCTTGAAGACGTGGGCCGAACCCAACCTGTCACGATTGAAGGTGACGCTGGCGCCACCAGTCAGATCGTAGAATTTGCCGTTGAGGAACTCTTCGGTCGTATCGATGAAGAGTTCGGAGGCCGCTTCGTCCAGCGCATCCACCTCCTGGACGACATCACAGAGGAAGTAGCGCGGCCCCCGCCTGCCATCGTCCAACCGATATTCGGCCTCTACGAAGGCAAAGGCTGCCGGATCGACCGAAACCATGACGCGGTGAAGCCGTTCGGACACCAGCCAGTAGCCACTGAATCCGGCTTCCAGGTCC
>JBIIHJ010000072.1:0-14258 GCA_044235875.1 Pseudoxanthomonas sp. | reverse complement strand
ATGATGCGGTCCATCGCCTGGTTGGCGTTGTTGGCGTGCAGTGTGCACAGCACCAGGTGGCCGGTTTCGGCGAAGGAGATCGCGTGGTCCATGCCTTCGCGCGTACGCACCTCGCCGATCATGATCACGTCCGGCGCCTGGCGCAGGGTGTTCTTGAGTGCGTTTTCCCAGCTGTCGGTATCGATGCCGACCTCGCGCTGGGTAATGATGCAGCCCTCGTGCTTGTGCACGAACTCGATCGGGTCCTCGATCGTGATGATGTGACCGGTCGAGTTCTGGTTGCGGTAGCCGATCATCGCGGCGAGCGAGGTCGACTTGCCGGTCCCGGTGGCGCCGACGAAGATGATGATGCCGCGCTTGGTCATCGCCAGGGTCTTGATGACCGGCGGCAGGTTCAGCTCATCGACGCTGGGGATCTTGGTCTCGATCCGGCGCAGCACCATGCCCACCTGGTTGCGCTGGTAGAAGCAGCTGACGCGGAAGCGACCCACGCCGGCCACGCCGATGGCGAAGTTGCACTCGTGGGTCTTTTCGAACTCTTCTCGCTGGGCCGGCGTCATCACGTTCAGCACCAGGTCGCGCGACTGTTGCGGGGTCAGCGGGGTCTGGGTGATCGGCGAGAGCTTGCCATGCACCTTGATCGATGGCGGCATGCCGGAGGTGATGAACAGGTCCGACGCCTTCTGGTGCGCCATCAGCTTGAGGAACGAGGTGAAGTCGATGGTGCTCATCTGTCTCTCCGTGGACCGTCGACCCGCGTGGGTCGGCGGCAAAGCACATGGGGTCGATCCCGCGGGTTGCCGGCGGCAACCGCGCGCCTGTGATTACTCGAACAGGCGCTTGTCCTTGGCGTATTCCTTGGCCTGGTTGCGCGTGATCTGGCTGCGCTTGACCAGGTCCTGCAGATGCTGGTCCAGGGTCATCATGCCGTACTGCTGGCCGGTCTGGATGGCCGAGTACATCTGCGCGACCTTGTCCTCGCGGATCAGGTTGCGGATGGCCGGGGTGCCGACCATGATTTCCCAGGCCGCGGTGCGCCCGCCGCCGACCTTCTTCAGCAGTGCCTGCGAGATCACCGAACGCAGCGACTCGGACAGCATCGAGCGGACCATCGGCTTTTCGCCTGCGGGGAACACGTCGATGATGCGGTCGATGGTCTTTGCCGCCGAGCTGGTATGCAGGGTGCCGAACACCAGGTGGCCGGTCTCCGCGGCGGTCAGCGCCAGGCGGATGGTTTCCAGGTCGCGCAACTCGCCGACCAGGATGTAGTCGGGGTCTTCGCGCAGTGCCGAGCGCAACGCCTCGTTGAAGCCGTGCGTGTCGCGGTGCACTTCGCGCTGGTTGATCAGACACTTCTGCGAGGTGTGCACGAACTCGATCGGGTCCTCGACGGTGAGGATGTGGCCGTATTCGTTCTTGTTGATGAAGTCGATCATCGCCGCAAGCGTGGTCGACTTGCCCGAACCGGTCGGGCCGGTCACCAGGATCAGGCCCTGCGGCTGCTGGACCATCTCGCGGAACAGCGGCGGGCAACCCAGGTCTTCCAGGGTCAGCACTTCGGACGGAATCGTACGGAACACCGCACCGGCGCCGCGGTTCTGGTTGAACGCGTTGACGCGGAAGCGGGCCAGCGAGGGAATCTCGAAGGAGAAGTCGACCTCGAGGAATTCTTCGTAATCCCGGCGCTGCTTGTCCGACATGATGTCGTAGACAAGGGCATGGACCTGCTTGTGGTCCAGGGCGGGGATGTTGATGCGGCGGACGTCGCCATCCACGCGGATCATCGGCGGCAGCCCCGCGGACAGATGCAGGTCCGAGGCCTTGTTCTTGACCGAAAAGGCCAGTAGTTCGGCGATATCCATGCGTCTGTATTTCCCCTGTGGAAAGTGCTGCCAACTGGAACCGTACATCCCCGAAAGGCAGTATAGCGTCCTTCCCGCAACTGCCAACGGCCCTGCTTCCGTGCTTTCAGAACGCCTTGCCGACACCCTGAACAGGCTGCAGAACGCGGCGACCGCGGCCCGGCGGCCAGTGCCGACGCTGGTGGCGGTGTCCAAGTTCCAGCCCGCCGAAGCCGTGGCCGAACTGGCCGATGCCGGCCAGCAGGTCTTCGGCGAGAACTACGTCCAGGAGGCACAGGCCAAGCTGGCCGCGCTGGACAGGCGAGGCCTCACCTGGCATCTGATCGGCCACCTGCAGTCCAACAAGGCGGCCGTGGCCGCCGCGCTGTTCGACTGGGTGCAGACCGTGGATCGGCCCAAGCTGGTCGCTGCGCTGGCCACGGCCCGCCCGGCCGGACGCGCGCCGCTGAACGTGCTGATCCAGGTCAACATCGACGATGAAGCCAGCAAGCACGGCTGCGCCCCCGGGGATATCGAGGCTCTGGCCGCATTGATCGCGGCCCAGCCGACGCTGGCCCTGCGGGGATTGATGGCGATCCCGGCGCCGCATGAGGACCCGACGCTGCGGCGCGCGGCGTTCGCGAAGATGAAAGCCCTGTTCGACGCGCTGGCGGCCGCGCATCCCGGCGTGGACACGCTGTCGATGGGCATGAGCGATGACTGCGCCCTGGCCGTAGCCGAAGGCGCAAACATGGTCCGCGTGGGCACGGCGCTGTTCGGCGCCCGCCCGGCCAAGTCCTGAGCTGATGGCCAGGAACGCCGGCCCCACGGCAACGAGGCCGCTTCGGCAAAGCGCAGGCGCGGCCTGCGCGGCTTCACATCGGCCAAGCGGTGATAATCCGCAGGTCACCGTCTCCAGGAATCCCTCCGCGCCATGACCAGCTCGACCCTGCAGTCCGCTTCTTCGGCCGCCGATACCGTGGCCTTCATCGGCGGCGGCAACATGGCGCGCAGCCTGATCGGCGGCCTGATCGCCCGCGGCACCGATCCCAGCCGGATCCGGGTAGCCGAACCGGTCGCCGAGCTGCGGGAAGGCCTGGCCGGTCAGTTCGGCGTGCAGGTGTTCAAAGCAGCCGCCGAGGCGGTGAAGGGTGCGGGCTTGTGGCTGTTCGCGGTCAAGCCGCAGGTGATGCGCGGGGTCAGCGAGTCCCTGGCCGACATCGCGCAGGAGGACAAGCCGCTGGTGGTTTCCATCGCCGCCGGCATCACTGCCGCGCAGCTGTCGCGGTGGCTGGGCGGCGATGCAGCCGTGGTCCGGGCCATGCCCAACACGCCGGCCCTGCTGGGCGCGGGCGTGACCGGGCTGTTCGCCACCGCGCAGGTCGATGACGCCGGCCGGGCGCGCACCGACACGCTGCTGTCCAGCGCCGGCAAGACCGTGTGGATCGCCGACGAGGCCCAGATGGATGCGGTCACTGCCGTGTCCGGCAGCGGCCCGGCCTACGTGTTCCTACTGGCTGAAGCCATGGAAGCGGCCGGCATCGCCCAGGGCCTGCCCGCCGAGGCCGCACGTGCGCTGACCCTGCAGACCGTGCTCGGCGCGGCGCGGATGCTGACCGAATCGGGCGAAGCACCGGCCGAGCTGCGCCGCCGCGTGACCTCGCCCAACGGCACCACGCAGGCAGCGGTGGAGACCTTCCAGGCGGGCGGTTTCGAACGGCTGACCGATGCGGCCATCGCCGCGGCCACGGCGCGCGGCAAAGCCCTGTCGGCCGCGAACGACTGAGCCGACGAACGCCTTCGATGCGTCGCGCCCTCACCCCCAGCCTTCGACATGCAGGCCTGATGGCCTGCCTGCTGCTGGCCGCGTGTTCGGCAGGCGAGACGCCGCGCCAGGTCCAGCCGGTCGCACCGGCCGAAGCGATGCAGGACTTCGGCGCGCTGCGGGTGCGTTACAACGCGCTCCCGACGCTGGCGCTGCATGCCACCGCTGCACAGGCCTACGGCATCGAGCGCGGCGCCGGCCGGGCGCTGGTGATCGTGGCCCTGCGCCGGGTGCAGGGCGATGACGAGTTGCCCACGCAAGGCCACATCAGCGGCAGCGCCAGCGATCTGTCCGGGCGTCGCCAGCCGATCGCCTTCCGCGCCGTACGCACCGGCGACTACGTGGATCAGATCGGCGTGGTGGACATCGGCGCGCAGGACACGCTACGCGTGGAACTGGATGTCCGCAGTGCCGAGGGCGGCGGCACGCTGCGCTTCGAACGTACGTTCTAGCGCACGAGGCAAAGCTGTTCAGCAGCGATGGCTTGGCTGGTCAAGCCCCATCGCCCCTGAGGCGGCTGCCATCAACAGCGGGCTTTGACGCTCGCTTCGAACGCACGCGCTGGCGGGCATGCTGAAAGCCACGTCGGGGATGGGGCTTGGCTGCTCAAGCCCCATCGACCCTGAGGCGGCTCCCACGAAAAGCGGGCATCACCTTGCGCGCCAGCGCTGCGGGCCATCACCCTGCGTGCCCAGCGTGTCGTCAGGATTGCTCAACCGGCACCGGCGCAGCGACAGGCAGCCGCAGCCGATGCAGTCGGTGAGCTGGTCGCGCAACTGGTGCAGCGCCAGGATGCGCTGGTCAAGCTCGTGCTTCCAGGCCGCCGACATCCGGGCCCACTCGGCCTTGGTCGGCGTGCGTGCCTCGGGCAGCACATCGAAGGCCCGTCGCACCGACTCAAGCGGCACGCCAACGCGCTGGGCGACACGGATCACCGCCAGGCGCCGCAATACCTCACGCCCGTAGCGGCGCTGGTTACCCGACGTGCGCAGGCTCTGGATCAGGCCTTTCTTCTCGTAGAAATGCAGCGCCGAAACGGCCATGCCACTGCGTGCTGCCACATCGCCGACCGTCAGTTCCTGCATCGCTTGACCTCAACCTTGATTGAGGTCGCATGCTGCCGTCCCTGCCGATGCCG
Organism: Pseudoxanthomonas sp.; assembly: GCA_044235875.1. Taxonomy (GTDB): domain Bacteria; phylum Pseudomonadota; class Gammaproteobacteria; order Xanthomonadales; family Xanthomonadaceae; genus Pseudoxanthomonas_A. The sequence goes on along the minus strand of JBIIHJ010000072.1, from coordinate 9,454 downwards.
CACAAGCGACAAATTTTCGGCGCCGCTCTCCAACGTGGTCCTGCATGCCCGCTTCGAATACACCCGCCCTGGCCCGATCCGACACCGTCCCCCCGCCCGAATCGATCCTCGCGCCACGCTACCGGGCCACCACCATCGGCATGGTCGCGCTGGTGTCACTGACCGCGTTCGAGGCGCTGGCCGTCGCCGCGGCGATGCCGACGGTGGCCACCGCGCTGGATGGCCTGCCCCTGTATGCGCTGGCCTTTGGCGGCACGTTGGCCACCAGCGTGGTCGGCATGACCGTGGCCGGGCGCTGGAGCGACCGCGGCGGCCCGGCGGGCGCACTGTGGAGCGGCCTGGCCTGCTTCGTCGCCGGCCTGCTGCTGGCGGGCCTGGCCACGACGATGCCGATGCTGATCGCCGGACGCCTGGTGCAGGGCCTTGGCGCCGGTGCCCTGTCGGTGGCGCTGTACGTGCTGGTCGGGCGGCAGTATCCGGAAGCGATGCGGCCACGTATCTTCGCTGCGTTCTCGGCCGGCTGGGTGGTGCCGTCGCTGGTCGGCCCGGCGTTGAGCGGACTGGTGGTCCAATACCTGGGCTGGCGCTGGGTCTTCCTGGCGGTTCCTGTACTGGCCGTGCCCGCGGCCTGGTTGCTGCGGCCCGCCTTGGCAGCGCTGACACCGCCGCCCCCACAGACCCAGCCAGGCCAATCCGCGGGCTGGGCCGTGGGTGCGGCGCTGGGCGTGTGTGCGCTCTATCTGGGTGCGCATCAACCCGGCCCGGGCGCTGCGCTGGTGGGGCTGCCCGCGTTGGGGCTGCTGCTGGCCAGCACCTGGCGCCTGCTGCCGCGCGGCACGCTGCGGGGTGCTCGCGGACTGCCCAGCGTGATCGGCCTGCGCGGGATGGCCGCGGCGGCCTTCTTCGGCAGCGAGGCCTTCCTGCCGCTGGTGCTCTCGCACGAACACGGCCTGTCGCCCAGCTGGGCCGGCGCAGCCTTGAGCGTGGGCGCGCTGGGCTGGTTCTTCGGCTCCTGGTATCAGGGCCATCGTGCGGGGCTGAACCGGCAGGCGGTGCTGCGCATCGGCTGCACGTTGCTGGGACTGGGCGGTGCGGCGACCGCAACGGTGGTCTGCCCGGCAATGCCGGTGATCGTGCCGGTACTCGGCTGGGCCTTCACCGGGCTGGGCATGGGCCTGCTCTACGCCAGCCTGTCGGTGCTGACGCTGTCGCTGTCGGCGCCGGCCGAACAGGGCCGCAACAGCGCCGCGCTGCAGCTGTGCGAGGCGGTCGCGGTGGCGACCGCGCTGGCAATCGGCGGTTCGTTGTTCGCGATGCTGCTGCCACGCGCCCCGTTGGCGGGCTACGCCGCACCCTTTGCGATCTCGCTGCTGTGCGCGGCGGTGGCGGCCTGGCTGGCGGCGCGCACCCGCGGCAGCTGAGCGCCGCGCTAGCGCTGGCGCGCGCTCCAGGCCTGGATGATCGCGGCGATGGCGTGCAGGCCTTCGGTCAGCGCGGCCGGACCGGGCTGCAGGATCAGTGGCGATTTGATCTCGTGCAGTTCGCCGTCGCGCACCGCGGGAATCGTGTCCCAGCCCGGCCGTGCGGCCACCTGCTCCGGGCGGAAACGCTTGCCGCACCACGAGCCAAGGATGATGTCCGGCGCACGCGCGATCACCGGCGCGCCATCGGCCAGGATGCGGCCCCGGGCCAGCGGCTCGCGCGACAGCTCGGGGAAGATGTCCTCGCCGCCGGCGACGCCGATCAGCTCGGCCACCCACTGGATGCCGGTGATGATCGGCGTATCCCATTCCTCGAAATACACCTTCGGCCGGCGCGGCAGCAGCGCAGCCTGGGCACGCACCGCCTGCAGTCCGCATTCCAGCACATCGGCGTAGGCCTCGGCCTTCGTCGCGCAGCCGACCAGCGCACCGAGCCGGCGCACGTAGTCGACAATGCCTGCGACGCTGCGATGGTTGGCGATCCACACCTCCACGCCGGCCTTGACCAGCGCGGCGGCGATGTCGGCCTGGATGTCGGAAAAGCCGATCGCCAGATCCGGCTTGAGCGCCAGGATCTGGTCGATCCTGGCGCTGGTGAAGGCGGCGACCTTGGGCTTGTCGCGGCGGGCCTGCGGTGGCCGCACGGTGAAGCCGCTGATGCCGACGATGCGGTCCTGCTCACCCAGTGCGTACAGCGTCTCGCAGGGCTCCTCGGTCAGGCAGACGATGCGCCGCGGGCCCATCTCAGTCGTCGAGCGCCATGCGGAAGTAGACGACGCGCTCGGTTTCCTCGAAGCCGCACGCGGCATGCGCGCGCAGCGCGCTGGCGTTGTCCAGCGTCGCATCGGAAGCCAGTTCGGTGCAGCCCTGTGCGCGGGTCCAGTCGCGGACCGCCGCCAGCAGTGCGCGGCCGACGCCGCGACCGCGCCAGTCGTCACTGACGTACCAGCCCTCCAGGAATCCCACCGGCGAGGTGTCGGTGCCATTGACGTACTCCTCGCGCAGGGTGGCCTCGGCAAAGCCCACGGCCACCCCATCGGCAAACGCAATGAAATTGCCGGCATCCGAGCGCTGCAGCGCCTCGGCCACGTTGCCGACCGCGTCGGTTTCGTCAGGCCATAGCGCACGACGCAACTGGACCCAGGCGCGCAGGTCGCCAGCAGTGGCGCCGCGTACGGAAAAGGTCGCAGCGTTCAAGGCAGCGGAAACAGGGACTCATCCACGAACACCGCCGGGACCTCCCACGGATGCGCGACATGGATCGCCTGCAGGACGTGCTGCAACCGCGCCGTGTCGCGGGGGATGCTGCATTCCAGGCGCACGGTCGGGTCGGCGGTCAGCGTCCCGGCGCGACCCACGGTCGGCGCTGCCTCCGGACCAGGGCGGAACTGTTCGATCCCCGGCGCCGAGGTCCACATCACCTCGCGGTAGTGGCCGATGGCCAGATCGTCCACCGCGCAGATCGCCGCCTTGACCGCTTCCAGATCCGCAGGCGGCACGAACACGGTGATGCGATACACCGGCAGCAGCTGCAGCTCGGCCGCGCTCAAGGAAACAGCATCCGCTTGGACCAGCTGCCATCCACCTCGCGCTCGTAGCGCCAGCGTTGGTGCAGGCGGAACTTGGCGCCATACCAGAATTCGAAACTGTCCGGCACCACGCGGAAACCCGTCCAGCCATCTGGGCGCGGCACTTCACTGCCCTCGAATTCGGTTTCGACCTGGACCAGGCGATCGTTGAAATCGGCCTCGTCCTTCAGCGTGTGGGATTGGGCCGACGCCCACGCCCCGAGCTGGCTTTCGCGCGCACGGGTGGCGAAGTAGGCATCGGCCTCTTCGTCGCTGACCAGCTGCACCGCGCCTTCGATGCGCACCTGGATGCCGGCCTCGCGCAGCGTGCGCCACAGCAGCAGCAGCGCCGCGCGCGGGTTGGCCTGCAGCTCGCGTCCTTTCTGGCTGTCCAGGTGGCTGTAGAACACGAAACCGCGCGCATCGTGGGCCTTGAGCAGCACCGTGCGCACCGACGGATGGCCGTCCAGGGTCGCGGTGGCCACGCTCATCGCGTTGTACTCGGGCTCATCGGTGCGCTGGCTGGCCTCCTCGTACAGCGCGGAGAAGGTGGACAGGGCTTCGGCGTAGAGATCGACTTCGGTGGTCATCTTGAAAGCACAGGCGGCCAGGAGCGGTGCGGTATTGTCGCCCGATGGGCACATCCACGCACGACGCCACGCACGGCTTTCCCGAATCCCTGGTCCAAGCGGCGCTGGCCAGCGCCCGCGCCCTGCCGCAGGCGGTGCCGGTCTGGGGCCTGTCGGCACTGCAGGGCACCGGCAAGTCGACCTTCGCCGCCCAGCTGGAACAGGCCGCCAACGCCGCAGGCCTGCGCGCCGCGGTGCTGTCGCTGGACGATGTCTACCTGACCCGCGATGCCCGCAGGACCCTGGCCCGGCAGGTCCATCCGCTGCTGGAGACCCGCGGCCCGCCCGGCACGCACGACCTGCCGCTGGCCCTGGCCACGCTGGAGGCGCTGCGCGCCGGCAAGCCGGTGAAGCTGCCGCGCTTTGACAAGCTGGCCGACGACCGCGCGCCCGAATCGCGGTGGCCGACGCTGGACGCGCCGGTGCAACTGGTGATCTTCGAAGGCTGGTGCCTGGGCACGCCGGCGCAGGACCCGGCCGAACTGCTGACGCCGATCAACGCGCTGGAACGCGACGAGGACACTGACGCGACTTGGCGCACCTGCTGCAACGACGCACTGGCGCGCGATTACCCGGCGCTGTGGCAGACCTGCGATGCGCTGTGGTTCCTGCAGCCGCCGGGCTTGGACAACGTGGTGACCTGGCGCTGGCAGGCCGAGCAACAGCTGCAGGCCGCGCAGCCGGACCGGACCGGCATGACCAGGCCGCAGCTGGAGCGCTTCGTCCAGCACTACGAGCGCATCAGCCGGCAGGCACTGCGCCGCCTGCCCGCCCTGGCCGACCGGGTGGTGCGCGTGGATGCGCAGCGACGCGTTGTCGCCGATTGACACGGTTTCGGCTGCAACTGCCTTGGCGACGCATGCCGGTGCCCCGCTATCATTCGCAGCGATGAATCCCGCCTCCAACCTCGTGATGGTCGGCCCCATGGGCGCCGGCAAGACGTCCATCGGACGCCGGATCGCCGAGCGTTTCAGCCTGGATTTCGCCGACGTGGACCACGCCGTGGTCGAGCGCTGCGGGATCAGCATCCCCAGCATTTTCGAGCAGGTCGGCGAGACCGGCTTCCGCGCCCATGAAAGCGCGGCGCTGGCCATGCTGCTGGCCGGCGAAGGCCAGGTCGTGGCCAGCGGCGGTGGCGCGGTGCTGCGCGAAGAGAACCGCGCCCTGATGCGCGCGCGCGGCTTCGTGGTGTATCTGAAGGTGGACGTGGAGACCCAGCTCAAGCGCGTGGCCCGCGACCGCAACCGTCCCCTGCTGCTGACCGGCGATCGCCGCGAGGTCTTGACCGAATTGATCCGTATCCGTGAACCCCTGTACCTGGACGTGGCCGACCTGGTCCTGGAAGCCGACCGCCTGACCCCGGGCGAGGCCACCGCCGCGCTGGTGGTCCGACTGGCGCGTCAATGGCAGCGCAGCGGATCCAACGCCGCATGAGTCAGGCGATGCAGACCGTCCATGTCGGCGGCGACACCCCGTACGACATCCACATCGGCGCCGGCCTGATCGGCGATGGCGCCGCCCTGGCCGCACACGTGCGCGGCCGCCATGTGCTGCTGGTCAGCGACTCGCATGTCGCCCCGCTCTACGCCGACGCGCTGGAGCAGGCGCTGACCGCGGCCAGGCCCGAGCTCAAGATCGCGCGCTTCGTGCTGCCGGCCGGCGAGGAATCCAAGACCCTGGCCAACTTCGGCGGCGCGATCGAGGCGCTGGCCGCATTGGGCGCCACGCGCGATGCCTGCGTGTTCGCGCTGGGCGGTGGCGTGGTCGGCGACCTGGCCGGCTTTGCCGCGGCGTGCTGGATGCGCGGCGTGGACGTGGTGCAGCTGCCGACCACCTTGCTGTCGATGGTCGATTCGTCGGTGGGCGGCAAGACCGCCGTGGACATCCCGCAGGGCAAGAATCTGGTCGGCGCGTTCCATCCGCCGCGCGCGGTGTTCGCCGATACCGCGGCGTTGGCCACGCTGCCGCCGCGCGAGATCCGCGCCGGCCTGGCCGAGGTGATCAAGTACGGCGCGCTGGGCGACCCGCTGTTCTTCGAATGGCTAGAAGCCCAGCACCAGCCGCTGTTGGCCGGCGATGCGCACGCGCTGACCACGGCCATCGCGCGCAGCTGCGAGGCCAAGGCGGCGATCGTCGCGCGCGATCCATTGGAAAAAGGCGAACGCGCGTTGCTCAACCTGGGCCACACCTTTGGCCACGCGATCGAGACCGAACAGGGCTACGGCGGCGTCGGCAACGACAACCTCAACCATGGCGAAGCCGTGGCCGTGGGCATGGTCCTGGCCGCGCGGCTGTCCGCGCGGCTGGGCATGAGCGCGGCCGAGGACACCGAACGCCTCATCGCCTTGCTCACGGCCTATGGCCTGCCAACGCAGATTCCCGCTGGCCTGTCGCCCGATGCCCTGCTGGGCCGCATGCGTCTGGACAAGAAGAACATCGCCGGGCGCCTGCGCCTGGTGCTGTGGCGCGGGATTGGCCAGGCCATCGTGGTGCCCGACGTGGATGAGGCCCAGGTGCTGCCGGTGGTGGCCGGGATGCCGTAACGCCGCGGCGCGATTTCGATCCGCCACGTGCGGCATGGATGGATCAAGGTGGCGATGCGACCTGGCTGCTCTGCCCGGCCTGTTGCGTCCGCAGGGTAAGCTGCGTATCACCGCGTACCACCAGTCAGGAAGCACAGGGATGTCTTCATCGAGACTGCATGCAAGGATGCTGTTCACCGTGCTGGCATGCATTGCCGGCCCGGCCTGGGCCTTGGCGGACTCCGGTAGTGCCGGCGCAGCCATCGGGCAGGGGAAGGTCCGCCTGGCACCAGCGCTGCAGGAAAGAATCGAATCGGCGGAGGCGGTGTATCGCACGCCGCATCGCCCCTTTCTTCCCTTTGTTCCGGATCCGTGCGCCACGCGGCCATCTGCGAGCTGCGAAGTCAGCCGCATCGCCTTCCGCCTGTACGAAGACCCACCTGCACCCGGCATCTGCCTGCGCGAATTCGTGCAGATCGAGACCGATCGTATGCAGGACGCGTTGCCGCTGGTGACGCGCGGCGATCTGCGCATCGCGCTTGGCACTGACTGCACGGCGATCCCGGCACAAGGCTATACGCGCTTCAGCGGGATCACGTCCAAGCAGGCAGCACAGCTGCTGCTGTGGCTGCAGGCGCAACAGGCCATCGTCAGCGGCCCAGGCCATGACGACCGCCTGCAGATCGACTGCACCCAGAACATGCCCTCCACGCACCCCCATCAAGGGTGCAGCGACGGTGCCGATGCGGCGTTCGCGCGCCTGCCGCTGGCATCAGTCACCGACATCGGGCCTATCGAATGGGCGCCGGACGGCACGCCCTGGCGCAGCGGCCAGCACTGGGCCGTCTCGGTCTGGCCCGTGCCGGGTCAGATGGGCTGGCGACTGTCCATCCATCGCCAGGACGATGGCCAGGACCGGATCGCGATGTCGTGGGAAGCGCCTGCACCATTCTGAGCGGCTCGCACATTCCGCGACCCCGGACCGATGAGACGGCTCGACCCTTCACGCGTCACAGGCTGCCTTCACGCTCGATCACCAGGATGCGGGCGGCGCCCTGCGGATGCGCCACATGCTCGGTGCCTTCCGGCGCATGGAACACATCGCCGGCTTCCAATAGCGCCGTGTGCTCGGCGCCGGCCTGGCGCCAGTGCATTCGCACGCGGCCATCGAGGACCGCGAAGACTTCCTGTCCGTCGTTGACGTGCCAGACATAGGGCTGGTCGGTCCAGTGCAGGCGCACGCCGACGCCATCGATCAGCGCGATCGGCAGCGCTTCCCAGGCGCGCGTGCCGGTGAAATCGCGGCTGCGCACCACCATTGGCGCCGGAGGACTCATGCGGCCTCGCGCGCGCGCTGGTTGGACTGCAGGACATTGTCCAGCGGCAGGGCTTGGCCCGCCTGCAACGCGGCGATCCAGGCGTCGGTGCTGGCCACGGCCGCGAAGTTGCTGTGGAAGACCACGCTGAAGACGCGGTGGATCTCCTGCGCGCTGGCCTGGCCGGCGGCGTTGGCGTAAGGCAGCGCCCCGCTGGCATCGCCCAGCACTTCCACGCGCAGGCCGCGGTGGAACGCCTCGAAGATGCTGGAGGCGTTGCAGTTGTGGGTCATGTAGCCGACCACCGTGACGGTGTCGATGTCGCGCGCGGCCAGCCACGCCGCCAGGTCGGTGCCGGTGAACACGCTCGGCTGCGCCTTGAGGATGTGGTGATCGCGCGGACGGGCTGCCACTTGCGGATGCAGCGCCCAGGCGTCGCTGCCTTCGGCGAACACCGGTGCATCGGCCGCCATCGTGTGCTGGAACACGACCACCGGCACGCCGTGCGCACGGGCAGCGTCGATGGCACGGACGATGTTGGGCAGCGATTCGGACACCGGCGGATGGGCGATGCGCAGCTGGCCGGTGAAGTATTCGTTCTGGACGTCGATGACCAGCAGGGCGCGGCGGGGAGCGGACATGGCGGGAGCCTTTCGTTGAGGAAGGCGGCCAGTCTGGGCGGCGGTCACCAAGCAGACGAGTGGCCCGATGCACGACTTTCGATAGAATCGGGCCATGTCACCGCATCGCATCGCCGTGGTCGCCTTCGACCGCATCAGTCCCTTCCATCTGTCCGTGCCGTGCCTGGTGTTCGAGTCGCGCCCCGAACCGGAGCTGCCCGCCTTCGAACTGCGGGTCTGCGCGGCCGAGCCCGGCCCGCTGCGCACCGATGCCGGTTTCAGCGTGCAACCCGGGTACGGCCTGGAAGGCCTGGACGGCGCCGACACGGTGATCGTGCCGTCCTGGCGCCATCAGGACGAGCCCGCGCCACCGGTGCTGATCGCCGCGCTGCGGCGCGCCCACGCCGCCGGTGCGCAGCTGGTGGGCCTGTGCCTGGGCACCTTCGTGCTGGCCGATGCGGGATTGCTCGATGGCCGACCGGCCACCACGCACTGGGCCGCGCTGGACACCTTCGCGCGGCGTCATCCGCAGGTGCAGCTGCAGCCGGACGTGCTGTACGTGGATGACGGCGAGGTGCTGACCTCGGCCGGGACCGTGGCCGGCATCGATTGCTGCCTGCACCTGGTGCGTCGCCTGCATGGCGCCGAGGTCGCCAATCGCATCGCCCGGCGGCTGGTGGTGGCGCCGCATCGTCAGGGCGGGCAGACCCAGTACATCGAACAACCACTGCCCACCGACCCGGGCGATGAACGCCTGGCCCAGGTCCTGGAGTGGGCGCTGACCCATCTGGACCAGCGCCTGGACGTGGACACGCTGGCCGCACGCGCGCTGATGAGCCGACGCACCTTCACCCGGCGATTCCGGCACGCGACCGGCGCCAGCGTCGGCGACTGGCTGGCGCACCAGCGCCTGGCGCGCGCGCAGCGACTGCTGGAGACCACCGACCGGCCGCTGGACCGGATCGCGGCCGAAGCCGGATTCGGCAGTGCCATCTCGCTGCGCCAGCGCTTCGCGGCCACGCTGAGCACCTCGCCCTCGGCCTATCGACGGAGCTTTCGCGGTTGAACACGAGCGGCTTGGCTACAATCGCGGCCATGCGCCTTTTCCTGCAACAGCACCCCAGCGCGGGCGAACCGCCCCGTTACCTGCAGCTGACCCTGCAGCCCGACCTGTTCGGCGGCTGGGAGCTGCTGCGCGAAACGGGCCAGATCGGCGGCCGTGGCCAGCTGCGCCGCGAGCAGTACCTGGCCCAACCCGAGGCGACCGCGGCGTTCGAGAAGCTGCGCGATGCACACCTCAAGCGCGGCTTCCAGGTGA
>JBIIHJ010000071.1:0-14270 GCA_044235875.1 Pseudoxanthomonas sp. | reverse complement strand
CGCATCGACACCTTCCGCGCCTCCGGCGCCGGCGGCCAGCACGTCAACAAGACCGATTCGGCGATCCGCATTACCCATGTGCCCACCGGCACCGTGGTCGAATGCCAGACCGAGCGGTCCCAGCATGCCAACCGCGACAAGGCGATGAAGCGCCTCAAGGCGCAGCTGCTCGACGCCGAGCGCAGCAGGCAGGCCGCGGCCGAAGCCGAAACCCGCAAGCTCCAGGTCGGCAGCGGCGATCGCAGCCAGCGCATCCGCACCTACAACTTCCCGCAGGGTCGCATCACCGACCACCGCGTCGAAGGACTCACCCTGTACGACCTGCCCAACATCATCGAAGGCGGCATGGACGACCTGATCGGCCGTCTGCTGCATGAGCATCAGGCCGACGAACTGGCGCGCTTGTCCGGAGACTGAGGCGAGGCAGTCCGTGGCCGCCTCGACGTCGGAGCCTCAGCGCCAGCCGGCGTCGCGCCCGACCTGTTCGCCGGCCGCATCCAGCGCATCGCCCTGGATGCGCGCATCGACGGCATCAACCACGGCGGCGGGCAACGGCGAGGCGGCCTGACGCAGTTCGCCCTGCGTTGACTCGCCGTCACGCGCCAGCACCGGCAACGACCAGCCCTGCGCATCACGGCAGGCCAGCCCGGCCGTCTTCGCCTGACCCAGGCGGAAGGCGCGGCAGTAACGTCCGTCGCCGTCGCGGAAACTCAGGGCGACCTGCACCTGGCCGGCGGGGTCGTTTGCCAGCCGATCCTCCAGCGCCGTGGCCAGCGCACCGCTGGCCTGCAGCCCGTTGGCACTCTGTTTCCAGTTGCCCTCATCGGCGCCGCGCAGCCACGGCAAGGCGATCACCGCCAGGACGATGCCGGCAGCCAATGCCGTCAGGTGCGAGGCGATACCGCGCACGCGACGTCGCCACGGAAACCTCACGACCTGGCCGCTGGCGTGCCGCTCCAGCAACGGCGCTGCTTCCGGCGCAGCCACTGCGCCGCTCAGGACGAACTGGCGCAGTGCGTCGGGTACCGGTTCGTCCACCGCCGCGGCATGCGCACCGCGCACGCGCAGGTCCAGCCGCTGCTGGCGGGCAATGCGCGCGGCCAGCGCCGGATCGCGGGCCATCGCCGCATCGACCTGGGCGATGCCCGCATCGTCCAGTTCGCCGTCGAGATAAGCCATCAAGGTGGCGTCGTCGATGTTCATGTCGCTTCTCCAGGTTCGTCGCCCAGCAGGGCCTGCAGTGCGTCGCGTCCACGTGCCAAGCGGCTGGTCAGGGTGCCGATCGGGATTTCCAGCACGTCAGCGGCCTCGCGGTAGGCCAGGCCCTCCACCAGCACCAGTGCGATGGCGCTGCGCTGTTCCTCGGGCAGGCGCGCCATCGCCGCCTCCACCGACATCCGCGTGACCGTGGCCTCCATCGCCGCAACGCCGACCCGTTCGCCCAGCTCGGCTTCGGCGAACAGCGCGTCGCCACGGCGCCGCGCGCGGACCTCGTCGATCCAAGCGTTACGCACGATCCGATAGAGCCACGGTTCGATCGGCTGCCGCCGATCCCACTGCCCGGCCCGCGCCAGCGCGCGCTCGGCCGCCACCTGCAGCAAGTCGTCGGCGTCGTGGTGGGTGCCGGTCAGGTTGCGCGCGTAGCGGCGCAACTGCGGCAACCGCTCGCACAGGGCCTGGCGGAACGCTGGGCTTGCCGCGTCATGCTTCATGAGGGGTATACGTTCGGGAAGCCACATTGCTTCCATGGCAGGCAGGACATCTTCGACACCGGCAAGGCCCGGGAGCGGCGGCGCGATGCTAGCGCAGGCCGCGGTGCTTGCGTGCGTGCTGATGGGGGCCGCGCCAGCGCAGGCGCAACTCCGCCTGCCCCAGACGACCCAGCCGCTGACCCAGGCCCTGGGCCAGACCGTCGATCCACTGCTGCGCGATACCACGGCCACCGTCGACCGGACCCTGACCCAGGCGCGCACGTTGGGATTGCGGCAACGGCTGCGCGCACATCGCGACGTGCTCGACACCGATGCGGACAACAACGTGGTGGTCCGCGGTGAGGTCATCGCGCTCGCGCCTTCGGCCGAAGCGCTTCAGCGCGCGCGTGACAAGGGATTTTCGATCGGCGAAGCACAGCGCCTGGATGCGCTGGATCTGGACGCCGTGACGTTGCGCGCGCCGGCCGGCCTGTCCACGCGCAAGGCCGTGGACCTGCTGCGCCAGCTGGACCCGGCAGGCAGCTACGATTACGACCATCTCTACGCGGGGAGTGGTGGCGTGGTGGCCAATGCGTCGTCCACTTCGGATCCCGCGCAACCAGCCATTACGCTTGGCTGGCGCGTTGGCCTGGTTGATAGCGGCGTGGATGCGGACCATCCCGCGTTGCGCGGTGCGCGCATCCAGCCCTGGGGCTGCGACGGCGCGCCGCATCCGGATGCACATGGCACCGCGGTGGCGTCGTTGCTGGTCGGCGATGGACGTCAGGCCGCCGCCGGCACCGAACTGCTGGCGGCCGATGTCTACTGCGGCACGCCTACCGGCGGCAGTGCGCTTGGACTGGCCAAGGCGCTGACCTGGATGGCGCAACGACACGTGCGCGTGGTCAACGTCAGCCTGGTCGGTCCGGACAACGCGCTGCTCAGGCAGGCCGTCTCCGCCGCCAATGCGCGCGGCATGGTGTTGGTCGCGGCGGTCGGCAACGATGGTCCCGCCGCGCCGCCGCTGTTTCCAGCCTCCTACCCAGGCGTGATTGGCGTAACCGCAGTCGATTTGCATGAGCGCGTGCTGCCCGAAGCCGGACGCGGCCCGCAGGTCGACCTGGCTGCGTTGGGCGCGAACGTGCAGGCAGCCGCGCCGAACGGTAGATTCCAGCGCGTGCGCGGCACCTCCTTCGCTGCGCCGCGCGTGGCCGCGCTGGCCGCCCGGGCCCTCGCGCCGGGTAACGCCGAGAATGCCGACGCGCTGCTTGCCCGCCTGTCCACGCAGGCCACGGACCTGGGCACGCCCGGCATGGACGCCATCTATGGACACGGCCTGCTGCCGGGCCGTGACGATGAACGGCGCACAACGCCATCCGGCAACCGGGAAGAAACACGCACGGCCACGCGTAGTTCCCCTTGAAGGCGTCGGATGTTCCGCGCCAACGAGGAGACACCCATGCGTCACACCACTCTGATGTGGGCCACCGCTGCCGTGATCGCGCTGGCCAGCACTGGCGCCAACGCCCAGGCACTTGGCGGACTGGGCGGCCAGGTCGGCGGCGCCGTCAATGGCAGCGGCAATCTCGGCGGGCAGCTGGGCGGCATCGGTAATCCCACCAGTGGCATCGGCAGCACCCTCGACGGCACGCGCACCGTGGGCAGCCAACGCCTGGACCAGGCCCGCGAACGCACCGAGCGCGTGCGCCAGCGCGCCGCCGACAAGGCCGCCCGCACCACCGCCGCGGCGCAGTCGCAGGCCGGCGCACTGGGCAATACCGTTGGCTCCACGGCTGACGCGGCGCGTTCGACCGCTTCGGTCACCGGCAACGCCGACGGCGCGGGTAACGCCGCCGGCAGCGCAAGCGGCGGCGATGTCAGCGGCGCACTGAGCGGCACCGGCCAAGGCGCGGGTTCGGCCAATGTCGATACCAGCGGCGTGACCAGTGCAACCCGGTCCTCCGCCAATCAGGCCGGTGACGCAGCGCGTTCGGGCGCTACTAATGCCGTGACCGGTGCGCGCACTGCGACCGACCGGGTGCGCGATGGCGCGCAGAACGCCGCCGCCCAGGCGCGCAGCGGCGTGGGGAATGCCGCGAGCCAGACCGAAGCCGCCGCGTCGAACGGGACCTCGCAGGTCGGTGATGCTGCATCGTCGGCTTCGGCCAGCCATGGCCACGGCTCGGCCTCTGGCAGCGCCGCAGGCCAGGGCGCGCTGGGCAACACCGGCGGCAATGGCGCGGCGACCGGCAATGCCAGCGCGGGCGCATCGCGTAATGGCGTGAATGCTTCGGTCGGCGGTTCGGCCAATGGTGCGGCGTCCAGTTCCAGCACCCAGCCGTAAGCGCACCGCCGCATGCCCCGCCACAGGCGCCGACGTCCTTGAGGGCGTTGGCGCCTTGCCGATGGCGCCGTCGTTGAAGCCTCACGGCCCAGCGCTTAGGCTGACTACATGAGCCATACCGATTCCCTGATTCCCCTGCGCCTGTGCGTGCTGACCGTCTCCGACACCCGCACCCTGGCCAACGACAGTTCCGGCGACTATCTGGCCCAGGTCACCACCGACGCCGGCCACCTGCTACAGGAACGCCTGCTGGTCACCGATGACATCTATGCGATGCGCGCGATCATTTCGCGCTGGATCGCCGATGACCAGGTCGACGGCATCCTGGTAACCGGCGGCACCGGCTTCACCGGCCGCGATTCCACGCCCGAGGCGGTCGCACCGCTGCTGGACAAGGAGATGCCCGGCTTCGGCGAGTTGTTCCGCGCAGTCAGCGTGGACGAGATCGGCACCTCGGCGCTGCAGTCGCGCGCCTTCGCCGGTCTGGCCAACCAGACTTTCATCTTCTGCCTGCCCGGCTCGACCTCGGCCTGCCGCACCGGCTGGGAGAAGATCATCGGCGCCCAGCTCGATGCCCGTACCCGTCCCTGCAACCTGGCCACGCTGCGGCCACGGCTGAAGGCGTAGGCGCGCGTGGCGCTGGACACCACGCTGCGTCTACTTGCGCGCAGCAGTGGCCTGAGCGCCGCCGACCTTGCCGCTGCGATTCCCCGCGTCGGCGCCGCGACCGTGCGGGCGTGGATGGCCGGAGAAAAACTCCCGGGCCGCGAGCAGCTGATCGCTTTGGCCCGCACTCTGGGCATTCCCGCCGGCGCACTGCTGTCCGAACTGGCTACACAGCTCGATCCGGCCCGCACCCGCGGCGAATCGGACCTGCTCACCGCCTACCGCAGCCTTACCCCACGCCAGCAGGGCGCCCTCATCGAGGTCGCCCGCGGCATGGCCGATACCCGCGCCCGCCGGCGCCGTCCCTCGACAAAGGATTCGCCGTGAGCAAGCCCCTCAAGCGCAAGGAATACCAGGCCCTGCTCGAACCACTGCAGCTGCAGCTGGTCTCGATGGCGCGCTGGTTGGCCAAGACCGGGCACCGGGTGGTGGTGATCTTCGAAGGCCGCGATACCGCGGGCAAGGGCGGCAGCATCGATGCGATCCGCGAGCACCTCAATCCTCGCCAATGCAAGGTGTTGGCCCTGCCCAAGCCCAGCGACCGCGAAGCCTCGCAGTGGTATTTCCAACGTTACGTGTCGCACCTGCCTGCTGCTGGCGAGCTGCTGCTGATGGACCGCAGCTGGTACAACCGCGCCGGCGTGGAGAAGGTCATGGGCTACTGCACGGCCGAGCAGTACGCCGCCTTCCTGCAACAGGCGCCGATCTTCGAGCAACTCCTGATCGACGACGGCATCCTGTTGTTCAAGTACTGGCTGACGGTGGACCAGGCCGAGCAGGAAGCCCGCTTCGCCGAGCGCCTGGATGATCCGCTCAAGCGCTGGAAACTCTCGCCGGTGGACCTGCAGGCCCGGACCAAGTACGAGGACTACACCCAGGCGCGCGAGGTGATGCTGGCGGCGACCCACAGCACCCACGCACCGTGGACGCTGGTGGACTTCAACGATCAGAAACGCGGCCGCCTGACCCTGATCCGCGACCTGCTCGCGCGCCTGCCCGACACCGCGGTGCCCGAATCGACACTCAAGTTCAAGAAGCTTGGCCATGCGCCGCTGCACGAGGCCTTCGGCCTGCTCGAACCAATTCCCGACCGTAGCGCCAAACGCTGAAACACCCGCGGCCAGGGCCTCTGGCCATGAACACCCAATGACAAAGCCCGTCATCGGGGGGATGACGAACGTATGGCAACCTAGCATCATGCGTTCTTCACGGCGCATCCCCACCGTGCCAGACGTCACCATGGCCCTGCCTACCCCGCCCCCCTCCAGTCCTCCTGTCGCCCACCCCAGCCGACGCGTCCGCCTCATCACCCGTGACAACGGCGTGGGGCTCAAGCGCGACATGGAAATCGTGGCGAGCGCGCTGGCGGGTGCGCAGATCCGCTGCGAGTCGCTGACCTTTGGCGGCACCCGCATGCTGAACAACCTGGCCCAGGCCAGGACGCGGCTGCAGGCGGCGACGATCGGCCGGATCAACACCCAGATCTTTTTGGAACGCATCTATCGCGGGGTGCTGCCCGCGGCGCACCGCAATCTGCTGATCCCCAATCCGGAGTGGATGCTGGACAAGTGGCTGCCGCTGCTGCCGCAGTTCGATCAGGTGCTGTGCAAGACCCGCAATGCCGAACGCGTGTTCTCGCAGTTGGGTTGCGATACCCGCTACATCGGCTTCACCAGCGAGGACCGTTTCGATGCCGGCGTGCGCCGCGAGCGCGCGTTCCTACACGTGGCCGGGCGCAGCACCGCCAAGGGCACCGAGGCAGTGATGCGGGCCTGGCTGCGGCATCCGGAGTGGCCGCGACTGACCGTCATCCAGTCCCGCGACGTCCCCAAGGTCACCGCGCCCAACATCGATCACCGCCTGGACTATCTGGACGATGCGCAGCTGCGCCAACTGCAGAACGCGCACGCGTTCCACCTGTGCCCTTCCGAGGCCGAGGGCTTTGGCCACTATCTGGTGGAAGCGTTGAGTACCTCGGCCGTGGTCATCACCACCGACGGCGAGCCGATGAACGAGCTGGTCACCCCCGAGCGCGGGATCCTGCTGCAGCCGGCCAGCCAGCGTCCCATGGCGCTGGGCACGCGTTATTGCGTGACCGTGGAAGGGATCGAAGACGCGGTCGAGCGCGCCCTGGCGCTGGCGCCGGATGCCTGCGCGGCGATGGGCGCGGCCGCACGTGGCTTTTTCCTGGACAACGATGCGGACTTCCCACAGCGCCTGGCCGATGCGCTGCAACCGACGCTGGATACCCCGCAACGCGCGCCGTCCCGACGTGGTCTGGCCCGCCTGGCCGCGGCGCTGATGCCAGGCGCGGCGGTCGAATAGGCACCACACCGCCGCCTCAGGCGGTGGAAAACCCCGCGGGCACCTCGCCGGCCCATGGCGCACGCTGCACGGACTGGACCTTAGCCATCGGCGGCCCCTGCTGCAGCCACCGCGCCAACGTCTCGATGGCAGCCGCCTCACCTGCAACGATCACTTCGACACGGCCATCGGCCAGGTTGCGCGCGATGCCTTGCAAACCCAGCGCCACGGCCTGCTGCCGGGTCGAGGCGCGAAAGAACACGCCCTGCACCCGCCCGCTGATCACAAAGCGCGCCGCTCCGTTCATGGCATTCCGCTGGCCTTTCCACCATCGACGACCTGTTCGATCTCGGCCGGTGTGATCGGTCCGACGAAGCGCTTGGCGATCTTGCCCTGCGGATCGAGCAGATACGTGGTCGGCAGCCCGGTCGGCGCTTCGAACGCCTTTGGCGGATTGTCCACATCGACCTGCACGATCGGATAACCGACCGGATGGGACTGCATGAAGGTCTTCAGCGCGGCGGGGTCGATGTCGTCGTAGGCCAGGCCGACCACGTCGATGTCCTGGCGGCGCGTGTCCATGGCTGACAGCGCCGGCATCTCGGCCAGGCACGGGTGGCACCAGGTTGCCCAGAAGTTCACCACCAGCCAGCGCCCCCGGTGTGTGGCGGTGTCGAAGGTGCTGCCGTCGACCGTGGCCAGCTTCAGCGCCACTGGCGCATCGGCGGACGGCGCAGGCGATGGCTCAGCGGGCTCGGAATGGATGATGGCGGCGGCCGGGGTCGAAGCCGGCGGCGCGGAGATCGCTTCGTTTTCGTGTCCCTTGCAGGCGGCGAGCAACAGGCAGCCCAGCAGGGCCAGGCCGGTGGCGGGGATGGACGAACGGGCAATCTTCAAGGCGGGGACTCCGGGAGCAGTTGGTAGATCGAACCGGCGCGATGACGCAGCAGGTCGCGCACGGGCAGGCGCAGGCGGTCCAGTGCGTCGCGCGCGGCCACGCCCAGCGCATCGTCCTGGCACGGCAGGTGCGCTTCGGCGATGGGAATGCGCAGCTGGCAGGCTTCGTAGAGTTCGGCCAGCGAGGTGTTGCCCAGGTCGCGGGCGAGCATCCATTCACCGCGATCGGTACAGCGCAGCAGGTTGATGCGCGAGAGCTTGTCGAGGAATTCCTGCACCAGCGAGTCGGTCAGCATCGGCTCCAGCTGGAGGATGCGGTCGTCGGTCAGACCACGTCCCTGCTGGCGCGCTTCGTGGAAACGCCCCAGCAGCCGCAGCAGCCCGTAGATCTCGAAACCCGGCGGCAGGCGCATCGCTTCGGGCTGGTAGCGGAAGGCCGACATCGAAGCGGCCAGCGAGGCGCCCAGCAGGATCGAACTCCAGCTCAGGTAGATCCACAGCATCAGGATCGGCGCCACTGCGACCGCGCCGTATACGCGGGTATAGGAGCCGAAGCTGCTCAGATACAGGCCCATGCCCCACTTGATCGCTTCCAGGCCAAGGGTCGCCAGCAGCGCACCGGCGAAGGCATAGCGCCAATGGATGGAGCGGTGCGGCACCACGCGGTAGATCACCGCGATCGCGCACAGTTCGATGAACACCGGCGCCAGCGACAGCGCCAATGACGCAACCTGCCGGCCCTCTTCGGTCTTGAACAACGGCAGCGCGAACACCTTGGCGGTGATCGCCAGCGAGGCGGCCGACAGCAATGCGCCAAGCGTCAGCACCGTCCAATACACGACGAAGCGACCGAGCCGCGGGCGCGAATCGGGCACGCGCCAGATCCGGTTGAACGCGCCTTCCACGCTGTTGAGCGTGATCAGCAGCGAGATCACCAGCGCGATCACGCCGGCGACGGTGAGGTCGCGCGCAGCGGACGCGAAATCCTTCAGATAGCCCTGCGCCGCGCGCGCCGCGCTGGGGACGAAGTTCGAGAACACGTAATCGCTCAGCGAATCACTCCACTGGCTGAAACCGGGAAACGCCGAGAGCACGCCAAACACCACCATCGCCAGCGGCACCAGGGCGAACATCGTGGTGTAGGCCAAGGAGGCCGCGGCCTGGAACAGGCGGTCGTCCCAGAAGCGCTTGAGCAGGAACTGCGAGAACGCCGTGATCCGTGCACGGTCGCGTGCGTTGTGGTTCCAGCGCTGGAAAGTGGTGGCCAGTGACATCGCGCCCAAGGGTAACCCATGCCCTGTCGGCGCCTGTCATCCCTTCGCGAGCACACCCCGCCGCGATCGGGCCTCCGGAGCGCGTCCACGCAGCCCACCGGCAACGACTGGACAGACCCCAGGCGACAGGCCTGCACCCAGGGCCGATACTGACGCCCTTTCGTCCTTGCTGGTTGGTGTGCGCATGCCCGAGATCCTGGTCCTTTACTACAGCCGTGGCGGTTCGGTGGCCAGACTCGCGCGACAGATCGCGCGCGGCATCGGCGAGGTCGAGGGCATGTCCGCGCGCCTGCGCACCGTGCCGCCGGTGGCCGCGGTCACCGCGACCAGCGCCCCGCCCGTGCCCGAGGATGGCGCACCGTACGTGGACAAGCAGGACCTGGCCGACTGCATCGGCCTGGCGGTCGGCAGCCCGACCCGCTTCGGCAACATGGCCGCGCCGATGAAGTTCTTCATCGATTCGCTGGGCGCCGAATGGGCCAGCGGCACGCTGGCGGGCAAGCCGGCGGCGGTGTTTACTTCCACCGCCAGCCAGCATGGCGGCCAGGAGGCGACGCTGCTGTCCATGCACGTGCCGCTGTTGCACCACGGCTGCGTGATCGTCGGCATTCCCTATACCGAGTCGTTGCTCAGCACCACCAGGACCGGCGGCACCCCGTATGGCGCCAGCCACGTCGCCGGCGGCCAAGACGACCCACAGCCCAGCGACGAGGAGGCCGTCCTGGCCCGTGCGCTCGGCCGGCGCCTGGCCGACATCGCCCGCCGCCTGGCGCTCGCACCGTGAAGCCGGGGCGCACGCCGCGGCCGCTGCTGGCCATCGCGCTACTGGCGCTGTCGGCACTGTTCGGCTGGTGGTTCCGCGACGATCGCCATTACCTGGCCACGCTGCTGGTGTTCACCCTGCCGCCGCTGGTGCTGGCCATCGGCGCGCGCCTGGGCTCGCGGCTGGCCGCGTTCTGGGCCGGCGTGCTCGGGCTGGGCTGGTTCAGCCATGGGGTGATGACCGCCTGGAGCCACCCGGAGGCGCGCCTGTACGGTTGGCTGGAACTGGCCCTGGCCCTGGCCGTGATCTTCGCTTCCAACTGGAACGGCCTGCGCGCGCGCCTGGGCCGCAAGGGCAAGGCTGGGGCGCCAGCGCCGACACGCGTAAAATCGGACTCCGGCGACTCCGCGCAGTGATAGGCCTTTCCCGTGAGCATTGAAACCAAACCGATGGACGAACTGCTGGTGGTCACCACCGGCGGCACCATCGACAAGATCTATTTCGACGACAAGTCCGACTACCAGGTCGGCGAGCCGCAGATCGGCAGCATCCTCAAGGCGCTGGGCGTGGCCTTCCGCTTCACGGTCATCCCGATCATCCGCAAGGATTCATTGCACATCACCGATGCCGACCGCGAACTGCTGCGCGCCACCATCGCCGCCCAGCCCACGCGCCATGTGCTGATCACCCACGGCACCGATTCGATGGTGGCCACCGCCCAGGCGTTGTCCTCGCTCGAAGACCGCACCATCGTGCTGACCGGCGCGCTCAATCCGGCTGGTTTCCGGGGCTCGGACGCCGAGTTCAACATCGGCTGCGCGGTCGGCGCGGTGCAGTCGGCGCCCAATGGCGTGTGGATCGCCATGAACGGCCGCATCTGGGACCCGACCAAGGTCCGCAAGAACGTGGCCGCCAACCGTTTCGAAGCGGCCTGAGCAAGCCTCAAAACGCGATGCAGAAAGCCTCGGTTCTTCCGGGGCTTTTTTGTTGCGCGCCGCAGAAAACAGACGACCCGCCAGGCGTCCTGCCGGGCGGGTCGTGGACCGCGTTCATCCATGAAGCAAGGCGGGCGTTCCATGCCCAGCGCATCCGGCGCGACCCTGCAGAAGCGCATCCGGCTTAGAAGGTGATGCTCCAGCTGTTGATGTAGCCGGTGTCGCCGCTGGCGTTGTCGTTGACGCGCAGTGCCCAGGCGCCATTGAGCGCCTCGCTGGACAGGTTCACCGTGTAGGTCTTGACGATGTTGTCGGCACTGCCGCCGGCACGGTTGCTGAGCACGTAGACGCTGCCATCGGGCGCGACCAGATCGACTTTGAGATCGCCGATGTAGGTGTGCACGATGTTGACCGCCACCGGCACGCTGCTGCCGGCATTGCCACTGCGACCGGAGACGTTGATGGTACTGCTGACGGTGGCGTTGTCGGCGATGCTGACATCGGTCGCATTGCTGTAGGTCTGCGTGGTGCCGCCGCCCGTTCCGCCGGTGGTGTAGCTACCGGTCAGGCTCAGGCCGGCGAAGGTCGAGTACGCCTTCAGCCGCACGTGGTACGTGCCGGCCACCGGGCTGGCGATGGTGCAGGTTTCGGCGTTGCCCGACTTGTACGGACGGCAGTCATAGGACGTATCGGTCGGCGCGCTGCCCGCCTTGACGTACAGGTCCGCATCGCCGGTGCCACCGGAAGCGGCGATCACCAGGTTCGAGGCGCCGGCTGGCACCACGATGGTGTAGTTCAACGAAGTGCCCGTCGCCGAGCCCAGCCCGGTCTTGGCCACGCCATTGGTCAGGACCGTGTCACCGCCGCCGCCACCGGAGGCCACCGTCACCGATGCGGTCTTGGTGTTGGTGGCGCCGGCGTTGTCGGTCACCGTCAGCGAGACGGTATAGGTGCCCGCGGCGCTGTAGGTCTTGGACGGGCTGGCCGCGGTCGAGGTGGTGCCGTCGCCGAAGCTCCAGCTGCGCGAAGCGATCGTGCCGTCGCTGTCGGTGGACGCATCGGTGAAGGCCACCGTCAGGCCATTGGCGCTGGAGGTGAAGTTGGCCACCGGTGCGGCGTTGGTACCACCGGTGCCGCTGTTGGCCGCATCCACGGCCGCGCGCGCCTGCAGGATGCCCGCGCCGATCGCCTGCGAGGGCGTGGACGGGAAGGCCCGCGCACTGCTCTTGAGGATCGATTCCACCTGCGCCGGGGTCAGCGCCGGGTTGGCCACCGACTGCATCAAGGCCACCACCGCGGCCACGTGCGGGGTGGCCATCGAAGTGCCGCTGTAGGACGCGTAGGTTTCGGTGCCCGGCGCGCCGGTGCCGGTGTTGAGCGTGGACAGGATGCCCGAGCCCGGCGCGGCGATATCCACCAGCGCGCCATAGTTGGAATAGCTTGCGCGCGCACCGGTGTTGGTGGTGGCGCCGACGGCGACCACGTTGTTGCAGTTGGCCGGGCTTGCGTTGGACACGTTGGTGTTGTCGTTGCCCGCAGCGATCACCAGCGTCGTGCCGCGCGAGACCGCACCGTTGATCGCGGCCTGGGTGGTGGCACCGCAGGCGCCACTGCCGCCCAGGCTCAGGTTGATCGCCTCGGCCGGATTCGGATTGGCGGGCACGCCGCTGACCGTGCCGCCGGAGGCCCAGATGATGGCGTCGGCGATGTCCGAGTCGTAGCCGCCGCACTTGCCCAGCACGCGCACCGGCACGACCTTGGCACCATAGGCGATGCCGGCCACGCCCTTGCTGTTGTTGGTGACCGCCGCGATCGTGCCGGCCACGTGCGTGCCATGCCAGCTGGAGGTCGAGGCGGGAATGCCGCTGCCGCATTCGTTGGCCGCATACGCATCGCCCGGATCGGACGGATCGCTGTCACGCCCGTTGCCGTCGTTGGACACGAAGGTATCCACGATGAAGTCGTAGCCCGGCAGGATGTTCGCGCTCAGGTCCGAGTGCGAAGTGATGCCGGTATCGAGCACCGCCACCACCGCGCCGCTGCCGCTGGTCACATCCCATGCGGTGGTCGCATACATGCCGCCCACACCCGTGCCCAGATCCCACTGCTGGGAGAAGTTGGTGTCATTGGGCGTCAGGTAGGCGTGGTTGAGCTTGTCGACCTCGACGTATTCCACGTTTGGGTCCGCGGCGATCTGGCGCATCAGGGTTTCGGCTTCGACCCGGTCCAGCTTGCGGTTGGCCACCACCACATCCGATCCCACAGCCGTGCGGCGTAGCCGCTGCACGCCCAGCGCGCGCCCCTGCACATTGGGCACGGCCCGCGCAGCGGTGGAGAGCGACTGGGTCAGAGCGGTGGCGCTGACCTGCGGGGTGCTGTCGTCGATGTACTTCACGATGAATCGGTCGAAGCTGTGCTGCTCGGGGGATTGCAGACCACTCAGGTTCACGCGCCCGGCGGCCATGGCCGGGGCTGCGCTCAGCGCGGATAACGCGACCACCGTGGCGGCGGCCAGCGCATGCAGGCGCAAACGACGCTTGGAGACATCGGACATCTCAACTTCCTTCTGGATGATGTGACCCGCTTCGTGCGGGAATACCGGTCGATCGCCCGCGATCACGTCGGGCTGGTTGTGTCTGCGGCGATTGCGATCTCCGATGGATACCGGTCCGGCGTTGCACCGAACCTGACCGGAACTTAACCGAGCGGATTGGCGTCGGGCATGGGTTCCGCGTCAATTTGTGACGCAATGTGTCACCAGTTTTTGATTTCGCGAAGTCTGTCACCGGTTGAACCGGTTACAGCGGACGCAATTCGCGGGGCAAAACGCACCTTCCGGCGAACATATCGTTATTTATTCGTTAATTTATGCGCCCGCAGCACCTGAGGTGCGCGCGCCGGCCAGGATATGTTCACTTCCAGTCACCAGCACGCCCCGAAGTGAATTTGCCCGGCCAAACGACACCGCCCGGCATGTGCCGGGCGGTCGTCTGACACCTTGGACCGTCTGCCTGGGCTGACGGCGACAGCCAGCCTCAACCGTCCAGGCGCACCAGCCAGCCGTGGCGATCGGGCAGGCGGCCGTACTGGATGTCGGTCAGCTCCTTGCGCAGCGACATGGTGACCTCGCCGGCCGGCGCGTCCGGGCTGCCTACGGCAAAGCCCTCGCCCTTCAGCTCGCCGATCGGGGTCACGACCGCAGCGGTTCCGCAGGCGAACACCTCGGAGATCGTGCCGTCGGCCATGCCCTGCTTCCATTCGTCGATGGAGACCTTGCGCTCTTCCACGACCATGCCGCGGTCGCGGGCCAGCTGCAGGATGCTTTCGCGGGTGATGCCTTCCAGGATGCTGCCGGACAGCGCGGGCGTGACCAGGCGGCCGTCGGCAAACACCAGG
>JBIIHJ010000333.1:0-4437 GCA_044235875.1 Pseudoxanthomonas sp. | reverse complement strand
TACTCGCTGGGCGGCGCCGACCTGCTGCGCCGGGCGATGGGCAAGAAGGTGCCGGCCGAAATGGCCAAGCACCGCGAAATCTTCCGCGAGGGTGCGGCCAAGGGCAACGTCAACGGGCCCAAGGCCGACGAAATCTTCGACCTGATGGAGAAGTTCGCCGGCTACGGCTTCAACAAGTCGCACGCCGCCGCCTATGCGCTGGTCAGCTACCAGACCGCCTGGCTCAAGCGCCATTACCCGGCCGAATTCCTCGCCGCCACGCTGTCCTCGGACATGGACAACACCGACAAGGTCGTCGGCTTCCTGAGCGAGGCGCGCGGGCTGGAGCTGGAGATCCTGCCGCCCAAGGTCAACCACTCGGCCTACATGTTCGTGGCCACCGACGCCAAGACCGTGCGCTACGGGCTGGGCGCGATCAAGGGTGTCGGCCAGGGCGCATGCGAGGCGATCGTGACCGAGCGCCTGGCCGGCGGCGAGTTCAAGGATCTGCTGGATTTCTGCAAGCGGGTCGGCTCGGCCAAACTCAACCGGCGCACGCTCGAGGCGATGGTCAACGCCGGCGCGCTGGACGAACTGGGCCGCAACCGCGCCTCGCTGATGCTGCAGCTGCCCGAAGTGATCAAGGCCACCGAACAACTGGCGCGCGAGCGCGCTTCGGGCCAGAACTCGCTGTTCGGCGGCGGCGACAGCGGCCCGGCGCTGGAAGTGGTGCTGCCGGAAGTGGACGAATGGCCGCTGGCGCAAAAGCTCAACGGCGAGCGCGAGACGCTGGGGCACTACCTCTCGGGCCATCCGATGGACCCGTATCGCGAGGATCTCAAGGCGCTGGTCGGCAACGACCTGGGCAGCCTGGAGAGCATCGTCGGCAACCCGCTCAACGGCGGCGGTGGCGGCGAGAAGAAATGGCGCCCCGGCGTGGTCGCGGTGCTGGCCGGCAAGGTGGTGGCGGTGCGCCAGAAGGGCGACAGCCAGAGCTTCATCACCCTGGAAGACGGCCGCGGCCGGGTCGAATGCAGTGCGTTTTCCGATGCGATGGCCGAGTTCGGCCAACTGCTGACGCGCGACCGCATCCTGGTGGTCAAAGGGGATCTGCGCGAGGACGAGTTCAACGGTGGTTACGCGCTGCGCCTGCGCCACTGCTGGGACTACGCCCAGCTGGTGCAGCAGGCGCAGAAGCTCTCCATGCGCCTGGACCTGCGCGTGCCCGGCGTCCTGGAACGGATCGAATCCCTGCTGGCCGAACGCCGCCCGGGCAAGACCAGCCTGCGCCTGGACCTGCTGCTGCCCGGTGGCGTGGCCGGCATGCTGGAGATCAACGGCAGCCAGTCGGTGCGCGTGGACGCCGACCTGGTCGGTACCTTGCGCGAGCTGCCGGGCGTGCGCGCAGTCAAGATGGCCATGGGCCATCGCCCGTGGGCCCATTGAGCCGGCGCGGGCGACCACACTGCACGGTACGGGGCCTTTGCGCGCCATCGGCTAAACTTCCCTTTTTACGGCAGACCCCTTGTCGATGAATCCCAACTACCTCGATTTCGAACAACCCATCGCCGACCTGGAAGCCAAGATCCAGGAGCTGCGCAGCGCCAGCGCCGGCCCGGCGGTCAATGTCGATACCGAAGTGCGTGCGCTGCAGGACAAGCTGCGCGTGCGTACCGCGCAGATCTTCCGCGATCTCAGCCCCTGGCAGGTCTCGCAGCTCTCGCGCCACCCTGCCCGTCCCTACACGGCCGACTACATCAAAGTGTTCTGCGACGAGTTCCAGGAGCTGGCCGGTGACCGTGCCTTTGCCGACGACAAGGCCATCATCGGTGGCCTGGGCCGCATCAATGGCCGCTCGGTGATGATCATCGGCCACCAGAAGGGCCGCGCGACCAAGGAAAAGATCCAGCGCAACTTCGGCATGCCCAAGCCGGAGGGTTACCGCAAGGCGCTGCGCCTGATGAAGATGGCCGAGCGCTTCGGCCTGCCGATCCTGACCCTGATCGACACCGCCGGCGCCTGGCCGGGCATCGATGCCGAGGAGCGCGGCCAGTCCGAAGCCATCGCCCGCAACCTGATCGAGATGGCCGAGCTGAAGGTGCCGATCATCTGCACCGTGATCGGCGAAGGCGGCTCGGGCGGCGCGCTGGCCATCGGCGTGGGCGATCGTACGATCATGCTCGAATACAGCACCTACTCGGTCATCACGCCCGAGGGCTGCGCCTCGATCCTGTGGAAGGATGCCGGCAAGGCCAAGGACGCGGCGGAACAACTTGGCCTGACCGCAAAGCGCCTGCACGGCCTGGGCCTGGTCGACAAGGTCGTGCGCGAACCCACCGGTGGCGCCCATCGCAACCCGCGCGCCATGGCCACCCGCCTCAAGGCCGTGCTGGTCGGCGAGCTGGACGCCATGGACAACATCCCGGTCGACGCGCTGCTGCAGCGCCGCTACGAGCGCCTGCGCGGCTACGGCGCGTACGAGACCATTTAACGACGAGAAAACATCCATGCGGAAATGGATTTCCGTTTCAGTCACCACGGCGCTGATCGCGCCTGTCATCGCGGGGCTGCTCGCGGCAGGTTCGTGGCGATATGGCGCATCGTTGCTCGATGCTGACCTCCAACCGGCTGCTCCCACTGATGCCAGATGGCGCGACCTGTACTGGCGCGCACTCGGGGCCACAGACCCACTTCCCGATACGTTCCGCACTGGCATCTTGACCCGCCTGATCCCCGCTTCAGCGGCTTCGCAGGATGCGCAACACGAACTGGTGGCCCACACGGCGCGCCTCTTGTTGCCGGCACGCGCCCAGCATGCGCCTGTCGTGCAGCGGCACCTGGCAGAAGCCGTGCTCCGGTTTCACATCGCCCTGCGATGGACGCCTGCGCAGGCCGTGGATGCAACCCTGGAGCGTACGTACTTCGGCCGAGGCGCCCGGGGACTGGAGCGGGCATCACATGCCTACTTTGGGCGTGGCTGCAGCTCGCTGGACCAGGGCCAGTTGCTGGCATTGTTCGTCCTGACGCGCGGCCCTGCGTTTTACGATCCGCAGTACAGGCAGCGCCGCTTTCAGACACGCTACCTAGAACTTGCGCGACGCACGAAGGTCCAAACACCTCCTGCACACGTCCTGCGCGCGCTCGTTCCAGACACCCGCTTTGCCCAAGTGAATGTCGATCCCCGCCACTCAATGGAGCCAGTCAAAACGCCATGAGCCCTTTCTTCATCCTGTCCATCGTCCTGCAGGTGGCCTGCTGCGTGCATGTCGCGCGCAGTGGCCGGCCCTGGTACTGGATGATCTTGCTGATGATGTTTTCGTACCTGGCAGTGCTGGTGTACGTCATCGCGGCGGTGATTCCCGACCTTCGCCATGATCCATCCGGTCAGCGCGCCATGCGCAAGGTGCGTGCGCAGCTCGATCCCGGCCGCGGCGCGCGTGCCGCCAGTCGCCAGCTGCAGGTCGCCGATACACTGGACAACCGCCGTCGCCTGGCCGAAGAAAGCTTGCGCACCGGTGACTTCGCCAGCGCTGAAAGCGCCTACCGCGGCGCGCTCAAAGGTTTATACGCTGACGATCCAGACCTGATGCTCGGCCTTGCGCAGGCCCAGCACGGCCTCGGCCAGCCGGCCGATGCGCTGCAGACCCTGCAGGCGCTATGGACCGCCAATCCGCAATACCGCTCGCATCACGCCGACCTGCTGCATGCGCGCGTGCTTGCCGAAACCGGCGCAACCGAGCAAGCCCTGCAGCGCTTTGACAGCGTCGCGCGCGGCTATCCGGGCGAGGAAGCCCGCGTGCGCTACGGCCAGCTGCTGCGCCAGGGCGGCCACACCGAACAGGCCGCCGCGCAGTTCCGCGAAAGCCTGCAGCGTTCGCAGACCGCGCCGGGCTACTACAAGCGTGAGCAGAAGCCATGGCTGGAAATCGCCAGGCGCGAGCTGGCCGCGATCGGCAGTTGACCAAAGGCGCATGACAAGTCGAAGGGACTTCTGACAGCCCCTTCAGCCACGCGATCAATCGCCTTTGCAGAGCAGAGCGCGTGGCAAGCCCCTTGTGGGGGCTCCGCTGGAGCTTTCCCGGTGTCTGACTGACGTGCGGCGGATGCATCCTGCCGCGCTGGTAGCTCACCGCCCGCAGCACATGGCAGCGCGTTGCCGGACTCACGCAAAGAAAAGGCCGCTCAACGCGGCCTCTTCAGTTGCTGCTGGGCAATGCCGTCGGCAACCGCCGACGGCGCCGACCGCGCCCGGCTTACTTCTTCGCCTTCAACAGCTCGCTCAGGGTATCGGTGGTGCCGGCCACGCGCTCCAGCGACGGGTACTGCAGGCCACCGTGGTAGTCGACCTTGAAGGTCTCGTAGCGGTCGAAGCGCTTGACCAGCAGTTCGATCGGCGCCTTGTCGGTCTTGGCCGCGGTCACCGCATCTTTGATCGCGTCGCCGGAGAACGCCATGCCG
>JBIIHJ010000070.1:0-14398 GCA_044235875.1 Pseudoxanthomonas sp. | reverse complement strand
CGTGGCCGACAACGGCAAGGTGCTGGCGATCGCGCACGAGGAAGAAGCCAAGCTGCGCCGCGCCGGCATCGTCGCCGACGAGGACTGGCAGGCGCGTTGGTACCTGGACCGCATCCCGGGCGAACTACATTCCGCCTCCGGCCTGGACGCATGGTGGAAGGCGCTGGCCGAGGACAAACGCCAGGCGCTGCGCTGGTCGCTGGTCGATCTGTTGCCGGGCGAAGGCAGCGAGGCCGATCGCTATCCGAAGTACTTCGCACTGGGCGATGCGCGCCTGCCGCTGCAATACAAATTCGAGCCGGGCGCCGAAGACGACGGCGTCACGCTGGAAATCCCGCTGCACCTGCTCAACGCGCTCGACCCGACGCGGCTGTCGTGGCTGGCGCCGGGCTTTGTCGCGGAAAAGGCGGCCGGACTGATCCGTTCGCTGCCCAAGGCGCAGCGGCGCAACTTCGTGCCGGCGCCGGATTTCGGGCGTGCGTTCTACGAGGCGCATCGCAAGCCTTCGGTCGATGATCTGCGTGGCGAACTGGCGCGGTTCCTGTCCAAGGCGACGGGCGTGGCGGTGAGCGCACTGGATTTCGACGAGGCCTCCCTGGAACCGCACCTGCGCATGCATCTGCGCCTGCGCGACGAGGACGGCAAGGTGCTGGCGTCTTCGCGTGACCTGGAAGCGCTGCGCGAACGTTTCGGCACGCGTGCCGGTCATGCCTTTGCCGCACGTGCAGGGCGTGCGCTTGTGAGCGAGGGCTTGCACAGCTTCCCGCACGATCCGATTCCGCTGCAGGTTCCCGGCGAAGCCGGCGTACCCGCGTATGCGGCGCTGGTGGACGAAGGCGACAGCGCGGCGCTGCGGATTTTCGCCGATCGCGCGCAGGCCGCCTCGGCGCATCCCAAGGGCGTGCGCCGGCTGCTGGAGATCGCGCTGGCCGACAAGGTCAAGCAGGCGCGCAAGCAGCTGCCGGTGTCGCCCAAGACTGGGCTGCTGTATGCGGCGCTGGAATCGCAGGAGCGCCTGCGCGGGGACATCGTCGATGCGGCGTTGAACGCGGTGCTGGCCGAAGGTCTGGGCCAGATCCGCGACCCGGGCAGCTTTGCCCAGCGTCGCGATGCCGCGGGCAAGGCGCTGTTTGGCGAGGCGATGGAGCGGCTCAGGCTGGCCGAAGCCATTCTTGGCGCGGTCGCCGAACTGAAACCTGAGCTGGAAGCGCCACTGATGGGCTGGGCGCGGGGCAACCTGGACGACCTGCACGCGCAGCTGGCCGCGCTGGTGCATCCGGGCTTCCTGCGGGAAACCCCGGCTGAGGCGCTGGCCCAGTTCCCGCGCTACCTCAAGGCGATGAAGCTGCGCGCCGAGCGGGCCAAGCGCGATCCCACCCGCGACCAGCAGCGCATGCTGGAGCTGGTGCCGTTTGTGCAGGCGCTGGACGATGCAAAAGCGGTCGGTCGCGCCCAGTCGGATGAGTGGCAGGCGCTGCGCTGGGATATCGAGGAACTGCGCGTCTCGCTGTTCGCGCAGGAACTGGGTGCGCGCAGCGGCGTCAGTCCGAAGAAGCTGGCGCAGCGGGTGGCGGCGCTGCGCTGAGCCGCAAGACGTCTTGCGAGATCGTCTGGCGCGCCTTCGCGACCCGCGCCACGATCTGCTCGATGGCGCGATTCTGGTCGTCGCCGCGCATGGCTGCATCGATGATCTCGATCACCCAGCTGCAGCCGGCACGTTCAAGGTGCGTGCGCCAATCGCCCGGCCACGCGCGCAGTTCGGCCGATGAAAGCGATGCCGAGCCGCCAGATTCGGCGTGACCGCCGCCGATGGATTGGGTCAGGACGAACGGTTGGCGGGAGGCTGGCTGCACTTCGAAGGCGTAAACGTCGTGGAAAGGGTGTTCCGCGGACGGCGCGTGACAGCGTTGCGAGATCAGCATGAGCCGGCCGGCCTCATTCATCGCCTGCCGCGCGCTCACCCATCAACTCGCGCTGCCGCTTTTCCAGCTCCTCGGCATAACGCTTGCGGACGAAGCCTTCTGACAGCACGCCCAGGACACGGCGGTCGGCGTCGACCACGGCCAGTTCGTCGGTCTGGGTGGTGTCGAAGGCGTGCATGACCGACACGATGTCGGTGTCTGCGCTCAGCGCGGCGTCCTTGTTCTGTGCGTACTCGGCCACGGTGGCGTCCAGGCGGATGCGGTCGCCGTAGATGAAGGCCAGCGGCACGATGCCGGCGTAGTGGCCGGCGTCGTCTTCCAGGACCACGCGCTGGGTGGAGCCCAGTGGAAATCGGCGTCGGAACTCGGCCACGCTGGTCGCATCGGGCGTGTGGTTGGCGTCCTTGCGCATCATCTTGCCGGCCGACAGGTGGCGCACCCAGCCGACATCGCGCGCACTGCGGATGCTTTCGCCGCGCAGGTGCAGGCGCCAGGTGGAGAACGAGTAGCCGAAGGCCTGGCGCACGACGGTATTGGCCACCAGCACTGCGGCCATCACCGCGCTGGCCAGGACGAAATCGTGGGTGCCTTCCAGGATCAGCATGGCCATGGTCATCGGCGCGCCGACGATCGCCGCGGCCAGGCCGGCCATGCCGACCAGCGCGGCGCTGGTGACGTCCACCCAGGCTTCGCCGACAAGCTGGTTCAGGCCGATGGCGAAGAACGTGCCCACCAGCGCGCCCATGAACAGGGACGCGAAGAACAGGCCGCCGCGGAAGCCGAACCCCAACGAGATGCCCGAGGCCAGGCACTTGAGCACCAGCAGCGTGGCCAGCAGCTGCAGCGTGTTGTCCCCGCCGATATCCAGATGCAGCGCGCCGTGGCCGGACGACAGGATCTGTGGCGAATACAGCGCGAGCGGAATGAGCAACAGGCCGCCGACCACCGGCCGGCCCCACACCGGGAGGTTGATCTTGCCGATCCCCCGCTCGATCCCAGCCACCAGCCGCATCACCGCGATGCCGATCAGTGCGCAGGTCAGGCCCAGGGCGATGTAGATCGCATAGTCGCGCGGCGCCAGCTGGTAGGCCGAGGCAGCCGGCAGCAGATAGGGCGGTGCGCCCAGGGCATCGGCCAGGAACGCCCCGCCCAGCGCCGCCGCCGCGACCGGCGCCAGCGCCGAGGGCGTATAGGCGCCGATGACGATTTCGAAAGCGTAGAACGCGCCGGCCAGCGGCGCGCCAAAGGCCGCGGCAATCGCGCCACCGGCACCGGCCCCGACCAGGGTGCGCATGTCGGCCCGGCGCACGCGCAGGATCCGGCCCAGCTGCGAACCGGCGCCCGCGCCCATCTGCGCGTACGCCGCTTCCAGCCCGACCGAGGCGCCGAAGCCGTTGGACAGCAGGGTCTGCAGCGAGACGATCAGGTTGTCGCGCATCGACATGCGCCCGCCATGCAGCGCGTTGGCTTCCACCGCATCGACCAGAGGCCGCTTGCGTCGCCGCGCAGCCAGCGTTACCAGGCCCACGAGCAGGCCACCGAGTGGCAGCACCAGCAGCTGCGAGACGCTCAGGTGGTCGGCCGCGCTCAGGCGTTCATCGGGCGCCAGATCGAACAGCCAGCTCTGCACCGCGTGGGCCAGGTGGCCCTGCAGCAAGGTCAAGCCGGCCGCGATCAGCCCGACCAGCGTCGCCAGGCCGATGAACCACAGATCGTTGGCGCGAAACTGCCGCCGCATCCAGTCCAGCGGGCGATGCAGCTGCGCACGAGCGATCTCGACCACGCGGTGCGGCTTATCGACCTGGGTCTGCATCCGGCATCTCTGGGCCATGGAAACCAGCGCGCATTGCGCTGTAGATCAGCGATGGCGGCAGGCGCGCCGTGGCGTTGGTCGCACGCTGTGTGCGATGCATGGGTGTTCCCATGTGGGGCAGGCCGGTAGTGTAGTCGTCCCTGTCATTCGTACGTATCCGTGTCCGCGCCGATGTCCGCACCGTCTTCCCCGTTGCCCGCCGTGGTCCAGACCTCCCTGGCGGCGTTGCCGCAGGCGCTGCGTGAGGCGGTGGAGCACGGCCTGGCGGCCGCGGATGGGCAGTCCGGCATGCCCGATGCCTGGCCGGTGCTGGCCGATACGCTGGCGACGTTGACCGGATTGTCCGCCGACAGTGAAGTGCTCGGCGCCGCATTGCTGGCCGGATTGCCCGCGCTGCAGCCCGCGCTGCTGCCGCAGCTGCGCAAGACCGCGCCGGGGATGGCCGCACTGCTGGATGGACAGGCGGCCGCCGCGCAGGTCTGGGCACTGCATGCCGAGCCCGGCGCGGCCCGCAACACCGAAGGCCTGCGCCGTCTGCTGCTGGCCATGGTCCAGGACCTGCGCGTGGTGCCGATCCTGCTGGCCCGGCAACTGGCGCGCATGCGCGCAGCGGCCGATCTGGACCAGGACCAGCGCCGCGAGCTGGCCCTGCTCACCCGCGACATCCACGCGCCACTGGCCAACCGGCTGGGCATCTGGCAGCTGAAGTGGGAGCTGGAGGACCTGGCGTTCCGCCATCTGCAGCCGGACACCTACCGCTCCATCGCCGCCCAGCTGGACGACAAGCGCGCCGCGCGCGAGCGCTACATCGAGAAGGTCAAGGCGACCCTGCGCGCGACCTTGGCCGAGCATCACATCGCTGCCGAAGTCAGCGGCCGGCCCAAGCACATCTACAGCATCTGGAAGAAGATGCAGCGCAAGCAGGTGGCGCTGGACGAGCTGTTCGACCTGCGCGCGGTGCGCATCGCGGTCAGCGACGTGGCCCAGTGCTATGCCGCGCTCGGCGTGGTGCATGCGCTGTGGACGCCGATCCCTTCGGAGTTCGACGACTACATCGCCCGCCCCAAGGCCAACGACTACCGCTCGCTGCACACCGCCGTGGTCGGCCCGGAAGGGCGCGCGCTGGAAGTGCAGATCCGTACCCATGACATGCATGCCCAGGCCGAACTCGGCGTGGCTGCGCACTGGCGCTACAAGGAAGGCGGCGGCGATGCGGCGTTCGATCGCAAGATCGCCTGGATGCGGCGCCTGCTGGAGCATGCCAGTGAAAACGAGGGCGGCGACGGCCGGGCCGGCGATGGCGAGGCCGCGCTCGGCGGTGCCTTCGATGCCGAACTTGCCGAGGACCGGATCTACACGCTCACGCCCAAGGGTGAGGTGATCGACCTGCCGCGCGGCGGCACGGTGCTGGATTTTGCCTACCACGTGCACACGATGGTCGGGCACCGCACGCGCGGGGCCAAGGTCAACGGCCGGATCGTGCCATTGGGCCATGTCCTGCACAGCGGCGACCGGGTGGAAATCCTGACCAGCAAGACCGGCGAACCCAAGCGCGACTGGCTGCAGGCCTCGAGCGGGTTCCTGGCCAGCGCACGCTCGCGCGACAAGGTGCGGGCGTATTTCCACAAGCTCGATCGTGCGGGCAACATCGCCGCCGGCAAGGAGTTGCTGGAGCGCGAGCTCAAGCGCCTGCACCTGCACCAGCTGGAGCTGACGCCAGCGCTGAAGAAGTTCCGTGCCGAAACGGTGGAAGAACTGCATATCCAGGTCGCCCTGGGCGACACCGGCCCCAACCAGGTCGCACGGGCGCTACAGGAAGACCAGCGTGCCCAGGCCGGTGACGGACCGCTGCCCTTGCAGAACGCAACACGCCGGCCGGTACAGCGCGCACCGGGCGCGGACAAGTCGCGCTTCACCGTGCAGGGCGTGGGCAATCTGCTGGTGCAGCTGGCCAAGTGCTGCCAGCCGGTGGCCGGCGAGGCCATCGTCGGTTACCTCACGCGTGGCCGCGGCGTCACCGTGCATCGCCGCGACTGCGCCGCGCTGCACCGGCTGGCCGCGCAGCATCCGCAGCGGGTGCTGCCGGTCGAATGGGGCGTGGCCGGCGGCGGGTACGAGGTGGACGCCCTGATCAGCGCCATCGACCGCAAGTACCTGCTCAAGGACATCACTACGCTGATCGCACAGGAAGATGCCCACGTGCTGGACATCCACAGCGACAGCGGCGGCAGCGCGGGACGCGTGCACCTGAAGCTGCGGCTGAAGGTCTCCGACTACGGCCAGCTGTCCACGCTGTTGGGCAAGCTGGACGCGCTGCCCGGCGTCCAGGACGCACGCCGCGCCGGTTGAGCTGCTGCGCGGGTGGTTGCCGTATTCAGCGTAGGGATCGGCTCGTCACGCCGGCTGGCGGATACTGCCGCGCGTGACTTCCACGCCCGACCCGCTGCCCGACGGCAGGATCGAACCGCACATCGACTGGCAGGCCACGCCGGATGAGGGACGCGTGCGTCCGCGTGCGCTGCAGACATCGACGAGGCGGCCATGGTGGCCTTGGGTATTGGGCGCGATGGTGTTGGTGGGACTGGCTTCAGCGGTACTGCTGCGCAAGCCGATCGCAGATCGGCTGTGGCAGGGCACGCGGGTGCAGGCGTTGCTGGACCAGGGCGATGCGGCAATCCGCCAAGGTAGGCTCAGCGCCGCCGACGGCAGCGGTGCACGCCAGCGTTTCGAGGCCGCACTTGCGTTGGACAACGATCGCAGCGAGGCGCGCGAGGGCCTGGCGCGTGTCGGGCGTGCCGCCATCGCGCAGTCACAGGCCGCGCTCAAGGCCAACGATCTCGAGGCCGCGCGCCAGGCGCTCTCGCTGGCCCGGCAACTACAGGTGCCGCAGGCGCAGTCCGATGCCGTTGCGGCCGACCTGCGCAGGCGCCAAGCCGATGCCGCCGGCATCGGCACCCTGATTGCGCAGGCCGTGTCGGCACGCGCGGCCGGGCGCGTCGATGGCACGCCCGATGCCGCATTGCCGCTGTTCAAACAGGTGCTGATGCTGCAGCCGGACAACACGATCGCGCTGGAGGGCCGCGAGGACCTGCTGTCCGACCAGCTGCAGCAGGCGCGCAAGGCGCTGCAGGCCGGACAGCTGGCGCAGGGTGCGGCGCTCATCGCCACCGTACGCGGCTACGACGCGGGTCACTACGATCTGCCCGGCGCCAGCGCGGAGCTGGCACGCGCACTGGAGCAGGCGCGTCGCCAGGCCGATACCGACCTGCGTCGCGATCGGCTGGAAGCCGCCGCGGGCCACTACCAGGCCGTGCTGGAGGCGGCGCCCAACGATGGGGCCGCCAGCCTGGGCCTGCAGGACGTGGCGGTGCAGTACGCGCAGCGCGCCCGCAGGCAGGCAGCGGATTTCGATTTCGATGGTGCGCAGGCCGACCTGCAGCAGGCGCGCGCGCTGGCGCCGCAATCGCCGGCGGTGGCCGAGGCGGTGCGCGCCATCGAGCGCGCGCATCGCAGCCAGGCACAGCTGGCGACGACGATGCCGGCTTCGCCGCAGCGCCAGCGTCGCGTGCGCGCGCTGCTGGCACAGGCCGATCGCGCCGCGGCACGTGGCGACTGGATCGATCCGCCGGGCGAAAGCGCCTTCGACAAACTGCGCGCCGCGCAGGCGCTGGCACCGGACGACGTGCTGGTGCGCCGCGCTTCGCAGCGCCTGCTGCCCGACTTGCAGCAATGTGTCAGTCGCCAGCTCGCCGCCAACCGCGTCCGCGCGGCGCAGACCTGCCTGGATGCCTGGCAATCGATCGCGCCTGGCGACGGCGGCCTGGTCCAGGCCCGTCGCCAGCTGGCGATGCGCTGGATCGACATCGGCACCGAACGCCTGGGCGCGGGTGAACTGCGCGTGGCCAGCGAAGCGCTCCAGCGCGCGCGCGGCCTGGATCGCGCAGCGCCGGGCCTGGAAGACTTCGCCGCACGCGTGGCCCATGCCCGTGCCGGTGGTGGCTAGGAATACCCTTGAGGAGCTGGCGATGAACAAGGCACGGGCCGCGCCACTGGCGGGCGAACTGATCCGGGCCGGCAGCGCCGGCACGCTGGATCCACAGGATCTGGAGCAGCTGCGCCAGGCGGTGCAGCGCCTGGAATATCCCAGCTTCGGTGCGCGCGTGGCCAACATGGTCGGTGCGCCGGTGGAAAAACTGATCGGCTTCCTGCCCAGGCGCGCCAATGCGGTGATCAACTTTGCCGCGCGCAAGGCGATCGGCGCCGCGCTGCGTGTGTCGCTGACCACCATGGATACCCGCGCCAAACCCGAAGGCGCACGCAGGTCGTCGGACTGGTGGCACCTGGGCGCCACCGCGGCCACCGGTGCGGTGGGCGGCGCCTTCGGCCTGACCGCGCTGGCGGTGGAGCTGCCGCTGACCACCACGATCATGCTGCGCTCGATCGCCGATATCGCGCGCAGCGAAGGCGCGGACCTGACCGATCCCGCGGTGCGGCTGGACTGCGTGCGGGTGCTGGCGATGGGCGGCAACGCCCCCGACGACGATGCCGCCGAAGTGGGCTACTACGCCGCGCGCGAAGCAATGAGCCGGATGGTTTCCGATGCGGCCACGCACGTGGCCCGCCACGGCCTGCAGAAGGACGGCGCGCCGGTGCTGGTCGGTCTGGTCAAGGCGATCGCAGAGCGCTATTCGATCCAGGTCAGCGAGAAGGCCGCCGCGCAATGGATGCCGGTGCTGGGTGCGGTAGGCGGGGCGACGGTCAATTCGATCTTCATGGACCACTTCCAGAGCATGGCGCGCGGGCACTTCATCGTGCGCCGGCTCGAAGCGCTGCACGGCCAGGAAACCGTGCGCACCGCCTACCAGGCCATCGCCGCGCTGCTGGCCGACTGAATCAGGGCGCTGTGGCGCCGGCAGCGGCCTGGTCGAAGAACACCCTTCGCACCGTGGCGCGTGCGGCATCCAGCGAAAAATGCCGATGCACGTTGGCCAGTCCGTTCGTGGCCAGCACCTGCCACAGCACGCCATCGCGATACAGGTGCACCACGGCATCTGCAAAGGCCTCCGGCGTGTCGCCGACCAGGACATCCTGACCGTGGCGCAGGTGCATGCCTTCCACCGCCATGGTCGTGGCCACGACCGGCAGCCCGTGCGCCATGGCCTGGTTGATCTTGCCCTTGACCCCGGCACCGTAGCGCAGCGGCGCCAGCGCGATGCGGCTGCCTTCCAGCAGCGGCAGCAGGTCGGGCACGTGGCCGTGCAGCACGATGCCCGGCTGTGCGGCCAGGCGCTGGATCTGCGGCGGCGGCTCGACGCCCACGATGTGGAACAGCACGTCCGGCAGTTGCGCGCGCACCCGCGCGAAGACTTGTTCGGCGAACCACAGCACCGCATCCACGTTCGGCGGATGGTGGAAACCGCCGACGAACAGCAGGTCGCTGCGCGCCTGGAAGTTCGCGCCCGCGCCGCCGAGCTGGTGCAGGTTGGAGAGGATCTCCACATGCACCTGGGGCGCTTGGCGGGCCAGTTCCTCGCGTTCGACGGGACTGACCACCAGGGTCGTGTCGGCGGCGCGCATCACCGCCAGCTCCAGCGACTGGGTGGCCTGGGATTGCTTGAGCATCACCGCATCACCCGCGGTCTGTGCGCCGCGACGCTCGCGCAGGTAATGCAGGTCGACCGTGTCGAAGATCACCCTGGCCTGCGGCGCATGCGTGCGCAGCAGCGGCACCAGCGCGTCGGCCACGTAATGACGGCAGACCAGCACGCGCGCAAAGCGCGGCCCGTGCTCTCGCAGGAAATGCGGCAATCCCTTGACGAAGGGCGCATGCCAGACCTCCACGCCCATGCCTTGCAGGGCGGACGTGTAGTCGGCGACGAAGGCCGCATCGGCGGCGATGAAGCACACGTGCGCGCCTTCTTCCTGCAGCAGCCGGATCAGGTTGACCAGGCGCAGGGAGGCCGAGTCGCGGTCCGGCTTGGGCGTGAGCGAATCGATGATCAGGATCTGGGGCTGGCCGGCATGCAGGCTGGCCGGGGTCGGCTGCATGCGCTGTGCGGGGTGATGGACCAGCGCCTGCTGCCACTTGGCGGCGAATACGCCCGCGTTTCGCACCTGGTAGGCCTTGACCCCGCTACCGGTATCGGTGCCGGCAGTGGCGCCTTCGCGGTGGACCACGACCGAGCCCGGCTGGTAGCGCACCTTCAGCCCGGCGGCACGCACCGCGAAGGCCAGGTCGGTGTCCTCGTAGTACGCAGGTGCATAACGCGTATCGAAACCGCCCAGGCGTGCGAACAAGGCCCGCGGCATTGCGATCGCGGCGCCGGACAGGTAATCGGCCTCGCGCACATAGCTGTAGCGGGGATCGTCGGGTGATTCGAAGCGCCCGTAATTCCAAGCCGAACCATCGGCGAACACCACGCCGCCCGCTTCCTGCAGCCGACCGTCCGGATAGACCAGCTTGGCGCCGGCCAGGCCGGTATCGGGATGGGTGGTGAAGGTCGCCAGCAGCGCATCCAGCCAGCCGGGCTGGGGCAGGGTGTCGTTGTTGAGGAACACGACGAACTCAGCACGGGCCCGGGCCGCCCCGTCGTTGCAGGCCGCGATGAAGCCGCCATTGCTGGCGCGCAGGTGATAGTGCAGTCCCGTGACCTGCGGCAGGACGCGGGCGGTATCGTCCGGCGAGCCGTCATCGACGACGATGATCTCGATGGCCACCTGCGGCGGATGCGCGCCCAGGGCGCGCAGGCAATCCAGGGTCATCTGCAGCTGGCCATAGACCGGGATGACGATGCTCACGCGCGGGCTGTCCGCGTCGGGCACCATAAACGGGGCGAACGGCAACGAGGGTGGCAGCCACAGTGGCTGCGTCGGCGGACGGTGATTGACCTGGCTGGCCAAGCGCTGCCAGGCGCGGCGGGTGGTCTGGGACAGGCCGCGGGTGCGTAGGCTGGCCAGCATTCTTCGCAGGGTCGATGTCGCGCGTGCCAGCAGAAACCGCGCGTCATCTGGCAACATCGACATGGGCGTTCACAACTCCAGCTGATCGGGAGGAGGCCGGGCGGGCTGGCCATGCACCGGCCTGCGCTAGACTCTCCTGTCCATTCCATTGTCGCATCCCCGTGGCCCGCAACGACGACGCATACGACGCCCAAGACCCGTACGACGATCAGGAAGATCAGGCGCAGCCCGCTCCGGCGTGGCGCAACCGCCTGATCACCCTTGCTTTGGCCCTGCTGGGACTGGGCCTTGGCTTCATGATTCCCTACGTCGCCTACCTGAACCATCAGGTCGGGCTGCGCTTTGGTGCGCTGCAGTGGCAGATCCCCACGCGCGTGTATGCGCGGCCCTTGCCGCTGGCCCCCGGTCAAGCGCTGGATGCGGCCACGCTCAAGACCGAGCTGGACGCGGCTTCCTACCAGGAAGACGACACCGGTCAGGCGCCGGGCACCTACGCACGCAGCGGCAATCGCTTCACCATCGCCAGTCGCGGCTTTACCGATGTGGACCACATCATCCCGGCCACCCGCGTGCAGGTCACCCTGTCCAACGGGGAAGTGCTGGGCCTGCGCGACCTGGCGCGTGGCCGCAACATCAAGTCCTCGCGCCTGGACCCTGCGCGCATCGCCACGCTTTACGGCAAGCAGCAGGAGGAGCGTCGCCTGGTGCGTCTGGAAGACGTGCCCGAGCTGCTGGTCACGGGCCTGCAGGCGGTGGAAGACCGCGACTTCGCCACCCATCACGGGATCGACCTGTCCGGCATCGTGCGTGCGGGCTGGGAGTTTGCCAGCAGCGCCGGCGAAACCCGCCAGGGGGCCAGTACGCTGACCCAGCAGCTGGCCCGCAGCGGTTTGCTGGGCATCGGCCGCGAGCAGACCCTCAGCCGCAAGTTCAACGAAATCCTCTACGCGGTGATCCTGGAGGCGCGCTACGACAAGCGCACCATCCTGGAGGCCTACTTCAATCAGGTGTATTGGGGCCAGCGCGGAAGCCAGGCCATCCATGGCGTGTCGGCAGCGTCGGAATTCTGGTTCGGCCGCGACCTGGACAGCCTGTCCACCGAGCAGATGGCGCTGCTGATCGGCATCGTCAAGGGCCCGTCCTACTACGATCCGCGCCGCCATCCCGAGCGTGCCAAGGAGCGCCGCGACCTGGCCCTGCGCCGGATGCTGGCGACCAAGCTGATCGACCAGAAGGAGTTCGACCGCGCCATCGCCGCGCCGCTGGGCGTGACCAAGGATGCCGGCATCACTGCGGCAAACCGCTTCCCGGCCTACGTGGACCTGGTCCGTCGGCAGCTGGCCCACGACTATCCCGAAGACGCGCTGCAGGGCGCGGGCCTGACCGTGATGACCGGCATGTCGCCTTCGGCCCAGGCCTA
The DNA here is from genome assembly GCA_044235875.1 of Pseudoxanthomonas sp. GTDB lineage: Bacteria > Pseudomonadota > Gammaproteobacteria > Xanthomonadales > Xanthomonadaceae > Pseudoxanthomonas_A. Next base: position 2,283 of record JBIIHJ010000070.1, on the reverse strand, counting down.
CGCCGAAGGCGCGGTCACCCGCACCATCACCCAGCTGGAAAAGGGCAAGCGCCCGCCGCTGCAGGCCGGCCTGGTGATGACCGACGTGCACAACGGCGACGTGCTGGCCGTGATCGGCAGCCGCGACGTGGCCGCGCCGGGCTTCAACCGCGCCGTGGAAGCCCAGCGCCAGGTCGGCTCGCTGATCAAGCCGTTCGTCTACCTGCTGGCGCTGGCCCAGCCCGACACCTGGTCGCTGGCCAGCTGGGTCGACGACGCGCCGATCACCGTGCCGCTGGGCCGCGGCAAGCGCTGGAGTCCTGGCAATTCGGACAACCGCAGCCATGGCCGCGTCCACGTGATCGATGCGCTGGCCCATTCCTACAACCAGGCCACCGTGGCCCTGGGCATGAAGGTCGAGCCGCAGCGCGTGGCCGACCTGGTCAAGGTGCTGGCCGGCATCCAGGCCGATCCCAATCCCTCGCTGCTGCTGGGCGCCACCGATCAGAGCCCTTACGCGATGGCCCAGGCATATCAGTTCCTGGCCTCGGGCGGCGAGATCCAGCCGCTGCATGCCGTGCGCGGGGTGATCGACGCACAGGGCCGCGTGCTCAACCGCTACGACAAGACCCCGACCGCGGCGCAGAAGGGCGATTCCATCGCAGCGCACCTGATCAGCGTCGCCCTGCAGGCCGTGGTCACCGACGGCACCGGCCGCCAGCTGCTGTCCGATGGCCTGGGCCGCCTGTCCCCGGCCGGCAAGACCGGCACCAGCAACGATGGTCGCGACAGCTGGTTTGCCGGCTATACCGGCGACCACCTGGCCGTGGTCTGGATGGGCAACGACCAGAACCTGGAAACCGGCCTGTACGGCGCCACCGGCGCCATGCGGGTCTGGTCGGGGATCTTCTCGCGCCTGCCCAGCGCGCCGCTGCAGGTTTCCAACGAAGGCCTGGACTGGCAGTGGGTGGCCGAGTCGGCCGCGGTCGACGCCAGCTGCCCGGGCGCACGCCGCTTTCCGTTCGTGGCCGGCTATGCGCCGCAGCGTCAGGATTGCCAGCAGTACCAGACCGGCGAAGACAACAGTGGCGGTGGCTGGCGCCGCTGGTTCGGGCTGCCGCCCAAGGAGCCGGACGCCCCGGCACGTGAACTTCCCGCGCCGCCGGCGCCGCCGCCTTCCACGAGTCCGCTATGAACCGAGCCACCCGTCTTGTCCTGACCGCCGTGGTGCTGCTGCCGCTGGCGGCCTGCGTCACCGAGCCGCCACCGGCCCCGGCGCCGGTCCCGCTGCGCGTGGTCACCCCGACCCAGGCGCTCACCGCGGTGCTGGCCGTGGCCAAGGCCGACGACCGTGAACTGGCGATCCAGCCGGTGCGCGATCCGGAGGTGGAAGACCTGCGCCAGGCCTCGGTCGCCGCGCAGAAGCGCGCCGACTGGAAGGGCTCGGCCGAAGCCCTCAATCAGGCATTGCTGATCAGCCCGGAAGACCCGGCGGTGCTGCAGGAACGCGCCGAAGTGGCACTGGCCCTGGGCGACTGGGAACGTGCCGAGACTCTGTCGCGCAAGGCGCTGGACCTGGGCTCCAAGACCGGTCCGCTGTGCCGCCGCCATTGGGCGACCATCGAGCAGTCGCAGCTGGCCCGCAACGAGGACCAGAACGCGGCCTCGGCCCATGCCCAGATCGCGGCCTGCACGGTGGCCGGCTTCGACCGGATGTGACCTGCGCTGTGATACTCACGCTGCCGCAGGCCCTGCGCCGCACGGCGGCGTGGCTTCGGGCTGAGCTGCACTAATGGCGCAGCTGTCGCAGGCCAGCCGCGAGGCGCTGGGCGAGGGCGGGGCATTGGCGATCCGGCTGGAGCAGTTCGTTCCCCGCGAGGCCCAGCTCAACCTGACCGGCGCGATCGCCGATGCGCTCGACGCGCGCGACACGCTGCTGGCCGAGGCGGGCACCGGGACCGGCAAGACCTTCGCCTACCTGGTGCCCGTGCTGCTGTCGGGGATGAAGGCGATTCTGTCCACCGGCACCCGCGCGCTGCAGGACCAGCTCTTCCATCGCGACCTGCCGCGCGTGCGTGCGGCGCTGGGCGTGGGCCACAGCGCCGCGCTGCTCAAGGGCCGTGCAAATTATCTGTGCCGCTATCGGTTGAGCCAGGCCCGCGGCGAGCCGCAATTGACCAGCCGCGACCAGGTCGACCAGTTCCAGCGCATCGTGGTCTGGAGCGGACGCACCCGCTACGGCGACATGGCCGAACTGGAATCCCTGCCCGAGGACTCGCCGCTGCTGCCCATGGTCACCTCGAC
>JBIIHJ010000069.1:0-14401 GCA_044235875.1 Pseudoxanthomonas sp. | reverse complement strand
CGACAGCACATCGCCCATGTCCAGGATGCGGCTGGCCACGCGCTCGGGATGGAACACATCCAGGCCGTCGGGCTTTTCGCCCACGCCGACGAACTTGATCGGCTTGCCGGTGATGTAGCGCACCGACAGCGCGGCGCCGCCACGGGCGTCGCCGTCGGTCTTGGTCAGGACCACGCCGGTCAGCGGCAGCGCTTCGGAGAAGGCCTTGGCGGTGGTGGCCGCGTCCTGGCCGGTCATCGAATCGACCACAAACAGCGTTTCGACCGGCTTGACCGCAGCGTGCAGCGCCTTGATTTCGTCCATCATCGCTTCGTCGATCGCCAGGCGGCCGGCGGTATCGACGATCAGCACATCGGCGTAGGACCTGCGTGCGTCCTCGATCGCGGCGCGGACGATATCGACCGGCTTCTGGTCGGCGCTGGAGGCGAAGAACGGCACGTCGACCTGCTGGGCCAGCGCCTTGAGCTGCTCGATGGCGGCCGGACGGTAGACGTCGGCGGACACCACCATCACCTTCTTCTTGCGCTTCTCTTTCAGGTGCTTGGCCAGCTTGGCCACCGTGGTGGTCTTGCCCGCGCCCTGCAGGCCGGCCATCAGGATGACCGCCGGTGCCGGCACGTTGAGGTTCAGATCGGTGGCGGCCGAGCCCATCACGGCGGTCAGCTCGTCGCGCACGACCTTGATCAGGGCCTGGCCCGGGGTCAGCGACTTGAGCACTTCCTGGCCGACCGCGCGCACCTTGATGCGTTCGACCAGCGCCTGGACCACCGGCAGGGCCACGTCGGCTTCCAGCAGGGCGATGCGCACCTCGCGAGTGGCCTCGCGAATGTTTTCCTCGGTCAGGCGGCCACGGCCACGCAGGCGCTCGATGGTGCCGGACAGGCGCTGGGTCAGAGATTCAAACATGGGAAGGACCGAGGGGATGGCAAAGCGGGCGCGCAGTATATCCGGGCGCGTTTTGCTCAGGCCCGTCGCCGCGCCGCGTGTGGATCGCGCCACTGCTGCCGGGGAGCGGCGCAAGGCAAGGCGAGGAAGTGGACGTCCGCCCACGACCGCGCAATGCCGTGGCGCCAGGTGCGCGCAGAAGCAGTCCTTCCTGGCTGAGGTAAGCCCCACGCAACCGCGCGAGGCCGGTCATGGAATCCATGCAATCGGGAATGGTTCTCGCCAAGCGCGGCCGCATGCGACACTGACAGCATGGGTTTCATCCTTCCCGCCATCGTCTTCTACCTGCTGGCGACCCTCCTCCTGGTGCGCGCGGTCGGTCGCGATGCCGTCGGCCCGTCGCGCACCTGGCGCTGGCCAGCCCTGGCGGCCGTGGTCCTGCACGCCGGTTACCACCTTTGGATCGCTTGGCGTACGCCCGGCGGGCCGGACATGCACTTCTTCTCTGCATTGTCGCTGGTCAGCCTGGGCATGGCGGCCATGACCACACTGGTCGGCGTGCGCGGACGCATGGCGACGGTCGGTGTGGTCGCCTTCCCGCTGGCGGCGCTTCTGCTGGGCGCCTATCACGGCTACGGTCACAAGCCGTCGACCGGGCTGGACTGGCGCCTGCAGTTGCATGCCTGGTTGGCGCTGCTGGCCTACGCGACCCTGGCCGTGGCCGCGTTGCTGGCGATCATGCTCTGGGTCCAGGAACGCGCCCTGCGTCGGCGCCAGTTCCACACCTGGCTGCGCGCCCTGCCGCCGATGACCGAGCTGGAGACCCTGCTGTTCCGCACGATCGCCGTCGGCTTTGCCCTGCTGACCGCGACCCTGCTGACCGGCGCGGTGTTCGTGCAGGACTTCTTCGCCCAGCACCTGATGCACAAGACGGTGCTCAGCGTGCTGTCGTGGCTGGTCTTCGGTGGATTGCTGCTGGGCCGCTGGCGCCGCGGCTGGCGCGGGGCCAAGGCCGTGCGCTGGACCCTGGTGGCCATGGCGCTGCTGTTGCTGGCTTTTTTCGGGAGCAAGGCGGTGCTGGAATTGATCCTCCACCGGACCCTGTGAGCTGACCGTTCTGTCAGCAGAATGACGGCACAGGTCATTCCATTGCTGAAACAATATTTGCATTGACAACTATTTTCATGGCGAGGATCATGCCGCGCCATGAACTCCCCTGCGTCCATCTGCCCGCCCGCCAGTGGCTCTTCGCTTGGTCTGTTGATCCGCCAGACGCGTGACGCGATCTGGCAGGCCATGGAGAAGGAACTGGTCGCCGCCGGCCACGACCTGACCTTCAGCCAGTTCGTCACCATCAAGAAGCTGGCCGACGGCATCGCCAGTGTCACCGACCTGGCCCGTGCCGCCGAAGTCCATCCCGGCGCGATGACCCGCCTGCTCGATCGGCTGGAGACCCGCGGCCTGGTCGTGCGCCAGGCCGACCCGGGCGATCGTCGCGCCCTGCACATTCATCTGACCGACGCCGGCACCGCCATCTGGCAGGACATCAACCTGTGCGGCCAGCGCATCCTCCAGCGCGCCACCCGCGGCATGTCCGAAGCCGAATCCAGCGAACTCATGCGCCTGCTCGAACTGGCACGCAACAACCTCACTTCCGAGACCGTCTGACCATGTCCACGCCTGTTTCCACGCGCCTGCCCGGCAGGCTCACCGTGTCGCTGGCCTGCGCCTTCGTCCTGGCCGGCTGCGCGAGCAGCCACGGCCTGAGCACGAACGGCCAGTTGCTCGACGCCGATACCCTCACCGCCCAGCAGAGCCTGGGTGCCGACGCCTACAGCGCGGCCGCCTTTCCGACGCAGGACTGGTGGAACACACTGGGCGATCCGCAGCTGGACCGCCTGATCCAGGAAGCGCTGGCCGGTAGTCCATCGCTGGCCGCGGCAGACGCGCGCCTGCGCCAGGCCCAGGCCCAGGCCGGCCTGTCCGATGCCGAGCGCAAGCCGACGCTGGCCGCCACCGGCCAATACAGCGGCGTGCAGCTGCCCGAAGGCCTGACCGGTCCGGACATCGGCGGCGACGTGATGTGGGCCAACGTGCTGATGCTCGACTTCAAGTGGGCGCCGGACCTGTGGGGCGGCCAGCGCGCGGCGTGGGAAGCGGCGGTGGGCCAGGCCAAGGCCGCCCAAGTCGATGCCCAGGCCGCACGCCTGACCCTCTCGGCCAACATCGCCCGCACCTACATCTCCCTGTCGCAGGCTTATGAAGCGCTGGACGTGGCCCGCCGCGAACAGCAGCGCTCTGGCCACCTGCGCGACCTGAGCCAGCAGCGCGTCACCGCTGGCCTGGACAACGACCTGCAGCTGCGCCAGGCCGAAAGCACCATCGCCGGTGCACGCCAGCAGGAACAGGCCGCCGAGCACCAGATCACCACCCTGCACAACGCCTTGGCCGCGTTGTTGGGCAAGGGCCCGGACCGTGGCCAGTCGATCACCCAGCCCCGGCTGCTGCAGGCGCCCGCGCCGGCCGTGCCCGGCGTGCTGCCGAGCGAACTGCTGGGCCACCGCGCCGACGTGGTCGCCGCACGCTGGAAGGTCGAAGCCGCCAGCCGCGGCATCGATGCGCGCAAGGCCGCCTTCAAGCCCAGCGTGAACCTCAACGTGATCGCCGGCCTGGCATCGGCGCACCTGTCGGACCTGTTCGACAGCGATGCGGTCCTGGGCCTGGGCGGCCCGGCGATCAGCCTGCCGATCTTCGATGGCGGGCGCCTGCGCGCCAACCTGGACAACGCCGACGCCCAGTACGACCTGGCCGTGGCCAGCTACAACCAGTCGCTGGTCGGAGCGATGCGCGATGTCGCCGACGCCGTGCAGGCGGCCCGCTCGCTCGATGCCCAGACCGTATCGGTCACCCAGGCCCGCGATGCGGCGCAGAAGGCCTTCGACCTGGCCGGCAGCCGCTACAACGCCGGCCTGGGCACCCAGTTGGATGTCCTAAGCGCCCAACGCCCGCTCCTGCAGCTTGAACAGCAACTGGCCAGCCTGCATGCGCAGCGCTACGCCGCCGTGGTCGATCTCGACCAGGCGCTTGGCGGCGGACTGCAGCTGACCGCCCCCTCTTCCACTCTTGCCACCGAAACCACCCCATGAACACGCAGACCCAAACCCCCGCAGCGGCCGGCACCCCGCCGCAGAAGAACAACCGCAAGCGCGCGCTGCTGATCCTGCTGGCCGTGGTGATCCTCGGCGGCGCTGCCTGGCTGGCCTATGAGTTGTTGTACGGCCGCTGGCACCAGTCCACCGACGATGCGTACGTGGACGGCAACATCGTCTCGATCGTGCCGCAGACCATGGGCACGGTGGTCAGCATTGACGCCGACGACGGCATGAAGGTCGAAGCCGGCCAGCCGCTGGTGCACCTGGACCCCAACGATGCCCAGGTCAGCTATGACCAGGCCGTGGCCAATCTGGCCGGCACCGTCCGCCAGGTGCGCGGTCTTTTCAGCAACGTCGAATCCGGTGAATCGGACTTGCGTGCCCGTCAGGTCTCGGTCGACCAGGCCCGCGCCGACGTCAAGCGTCGAGAGGGCCTGGTGGCCACCGGCGCGGTCTCGCGCGAAGAACTGGCCCACGCTCGCGACATCCTGGCCTCGGCCGAAGCTGCCCTGGGTGGCTCGCGCGGCACCTTGCAGCGCACCCGCGCGCTGGTCGATGCCACCACCGTGGGCAAGGCCCCGCAGGTCGAGGCCGCCGCCTCGCAGCTGCGCCAGGCCTACTTGAACGTGCAGCGTTCGGCCATCGTCGCGCCGGTTTCCGGTTACGTGGCCCAGCGCCGCGTGCAACTGGGCCAGCAGGTCCAGCCGGGCACCACGCTGATGACGATCGTGCCGATCGACCAGGTGTGGGTGGAAGCCAACTTCAAGGAAACCCAGCTGGGCAAGATGCGCATCGGCCAGAAGGTCGAAGTGCACGCCGACCTGTACGGCAACGATGTGACCTATGAAGGCAAGGTCGACAGCCTGGGCCTGGGCACGGGCAGCGCGTTCTCGCTGTTGCCGGCGCAGAACGCCAGCGGCAACTGGATCAAGATCGTCCAGCGCCTGCCGGTCAAGATCACCCTGGATCCCAAGCAGCTGGCCGAACATCCGCTGCGCATCGGCCTGAGCATGGACGTGGACGTGGTCCTGAAGGACCAGAACGGCCCGGTCCTGGCCCCGGCACGCGCCGCCGGTGCCAAGCCACTGATGACCACCACCGCCTACGAGAAGCAGCTGGCCGATGCCAACCAGCTGATCGCCTCGATCATCGAGCAGAACCTGCCCGAGTCGGCCAAGAAGAACTGAGCACACACTGATGTCCACCATCGCCGAAGACGCGGGCGGCCCAGCGGCCGCCCCACAGCCGGCGGCGCAGCCGTTCCGGCCACCGAACTTCGCCCTGGCCACGGTCGGCCTGGCGCTCGCCTCGTTCATGCAGGTGCTGGACACCACCATCGCCAACGTGTCCCTGCCCACCATTTCGGGCAACCTGGGCGCCAGCGCCAACCAGGCCACCTGGGTCATCACCTCCTTCGCGGTCAGCAACGCCATCGCTCTGCCGCTGACCGGCTACATGACCCGCCGCTTCGGCGAGGTCAAGCTGTTCACCTGGGCCACGCTGGCCTTCGTGGTGGCCTCGTTCCTGTGCGGCATCGCCAACTCGATGGGCCTGCTGGTCGTGGCCCGTGCGATCCAGGGCTTTGTCGCCGGCCCGATGTATCCGGTCACCCAGGCGCTGTTGATCTCGATCTATCCCCCAAACAAACGCGGACAGGCCATCGCGCTGCTGGCGATGGTCACGGTGGTGGCGCCGATCGCCGGCCCGATCCTGGGCGGCTGGATCACCGACAACTACAGCTGGGAATGGATCTTCTTCATCAACATTCCCATCGGCATCTTCGCCAGCATCGTGGTTGGCCGGCAGATGAAGGGTCGTCCGGAAAAGCTGCAGACGCCGAAGATGGATTACATGGGCCTGGCCACGCTGATCCTGGGCGTGGGCGCGCTGCAGATCATGCTGGACCTGGGCAACGACGAAGACTGGTTCAACTCGCACAAGATCGTGATCCTGACCATCGTGGCCGCGATCGCGCTGACGGTGTTCGTGATCTGGGAATTGACCGAGAAGGACCCGATCGTCAACCTGCGCCTGTTCCGCCATCGCAACTTCGCGGCCGGCACGCTGGCGCTGGTGATGGCCTACGCGGCGTTCTTCGCCATCAGCCTGCTGGTACCGCTGTGGCTGCAGCGCAATATGGGCTACACGCCGATCTGGGCCGGCCTGGCCACCGCACCCATCGGCATCCTGCCGGTGCTGTTGACGCCGTTCGTGGGCAAGTACGCCAACCGGTTCGACCTGCGCCTGCTGGCCAGCGTGGCCTTCGTGGTCATGGCCGGCACCAGCTTCCTACGCGCGGGGTTCAACCTGGACGTGAACTTCGGGCGCGTTGCCGAGGTGCAGCTGATCCAGGGCCTGGGCGTGGCGCTGTTCTTCATGCCGGTGCTGACGATCCTGCTGTCGGACCTGGAGCCACATGAGATCGCCGCGGGCTCGGGCCTGGCGACGTTCGTGCGTACGCTGGGCGGCAGCTTCGCCGCCTCGCTGACGACCTGGATCTGGAACCGGCGCATTACCGTCCACCATGCCGAGCTGACCGAAAACATCAGCGCCTACGACCCTGCCATGCACCAGACCGTGACCCAGCTCGGCCGCGGCGATGTCCAGACCGGTGCGGTGGCGTTGAACCAGATGATTGGCCAGCAGGCGGCGCAGCTGGGCTTCAACGAGGTCTTCCACCTGCTGGGCTGGATCTTCCTGGGGGTGATCGTGTTCGTATGGTTTGCCAAGCCGCCGTTCGCGGCCAAGGCCGGTGGCGGTGCCGCAGCCGGCGGTCACTGATCTCACGCACGATCGTTGGAAACGAAGAAGGGCCGCAGCGATGCGGCCCTTCTTCGTTGCCCGACACTCGAAAACATCAGCGCAGCAGCACGACCTCCTCGGCCGACGTCGGGTGGATCGCCACGGTGTCGTGCAGGTCCTCGAGCGTGGCGCCCAGTTTCACCGCCACGGCGAAGCCCTGCAGAATTTCGTCTGCATTTTCGCCCATCAGGTGCACGCCAACCACGCGCTTCTCCTCGCCCAAGCAGACCAGCTTGAACAGGCTGTGCTGGGGCGCGTCGGCCAGGGCGTAGAGCATCGGCCGGAAGGTCGTGGAAAACACCTGCACCGCGGCGTCGCCGTGCTCGGCGCGCGCTTCCTTTTCGGTCAGGCCGACGCTGCCCATCGGCGGATGCGAGAACACCACACTGGGAATGTTCGCGTACACCAGCTTGGCCTGCGGCTTGTTGCCGAACAGGCGATCCATCAGCCGACGCGCGGCGGCGATCGCCACCGGCGTCAGCTCCACGCCCACGTCGGTGACATCGCCGATGGCGTGAATGCCCTCGACATTGGTGTCCTGCCAGCAATCCACCTGCACGTAGCCGGTTTCATCGGTCTTTACCCCGACCGCTTCCAACCCGAGGTCGCGCGTGTTGGGCGTGCGCCCGGTCGCGAAGATCACGCAGTCGTAGTCCTCGGGCGCGGCGCCACCACCGGTGATCACGCGGGTCTGCTCGCCGGCTTGCTCCAGCGCGGTGACCTCGGTGTCGAAGGACAGGCGGATGCCCTGCTGGTGCAGGTTTTCGGCCAGCTGCAGGGTCAGCGTGCGGTCGAAGGACTGCAGCAGGCACGGCCCGCGCACGAACAGTTCGACCTGGCTGCCCAGCGCCTGCAGCACGCCGGCCAGTTCCACCGCGATGTAACCGCCACCGATGATGGCCACGCGCGGTGGCGCCGAGCACAGGTTGAAAAAACCGTCCGAATCGATCGCCAGCTCCGCGCCCGGGATCTCGGGACGCATCGGATGTCCGCCGGTGGCGATCAGCACGTGCCTGGCTTTCAGGTCCAGGCCGTTGTCGCAATGCACGCCCCCAGGCACCAGGGTGCCACGCGTGGGAATGCGCATGATCCCCGACTTCAGCAGGCGCTTGCGATAGCTGTCGTGGATGCCGGCGATATAGCGCTGGCGATGGACCACGAATTCCTGCCAGTCCAGTGGCCCGGTGTGCACGCCAAAGCCCATGTCGGCCGCCATCTCGACATGCCGGGCGATCTCTGCCGCCAGCCACATCGCCTTCTTCGGCACACAGCCGACGTTGACGCAGGTACCGCCGAGTTCGTGGGGTTCCAGGATGGCGACGCTGGCGCCATGTTCTGCCGCGCGGAACGCGCCGGCCAGGCCACCCGACCCGCCGCCGATGACGATCAGGTCGTACTGACTGCTTTCATTTCGTGACATGCCACACCGCTCCATCCAACAGGGGCCGGATCGATAGTGAACGATCATCCGGTGATGCGACATCGTCCATCGTGTGATGCGCGCATGCAGGCGCACAGCATGCCGCGAATGGCTGCGTGCGAGAGGTGATGATCGAAGCACGACGCGGCGTGACGTGCTGTCTGGCCCGGTTCAGTGCGCGCGCTTTGGCACGCGCGCATAGGTCAGTGCGCGCAGCAGCCACTCCGCCGGACCCAGCCGGCCGCGCGCCAGCCACCAGCGACTCAACAGCAGCTGCACGGCGAACAAGGCAAGCGCAAACAGCACCTGCCAAAGGCGCCCCAGCCCAAAGGCGCCCAGTCCATATCCGTAGAACACCCCGACACATACCAGCGACTGCAGCAGGTAATTGCTCAGCGCCAGTCGACCGGCCGCGGCCAGCGACGCGGTGATCCAGCCACTGCGGCCGGCGGCAAGCCAGCGCGTCACCCATCCCACGTAGCCCAGGCACAGCGGCAGGCTCGCGGCCGCCGCAAGCGCTGCAGCCACACAGGTACGCAGATCCGCACGACCCGGTTCGATCCACGGCGTCAATGCGACCGCGCCGAGCATCAGCAACAAGCCAAGCGGCAGCCCGCCCCAGCGCATCCAGCCCAGCACGCGCACATGCGTCTGCGGACGTGAGAGCACCGGACCCAGCCACGCGCCGATGAGAAACAAGCCCAACACCTGGGCGCCAGTCATCGGCAGCATGCTCAAGGTGTTGCCCAGATCCTGCAGTCGCTGCGCGGTGGCCGCCAGGAAACTGCCGTGCGCGTAGGCCTGCACCTGAGCACTGGCGAGGCGGGCGGCATGCTCGGCTTGTTCCTGCAACGCGTGCTGCCAGGTGGCATCGCCCGCCATCGACAGATCAGCCAGCCCTGCCAGCAGCGACACGCCCGCCGGGATCAGGAAGATGCCCACGCCGATCCAGGCCAGCAGGCCACCGAGGATCTCGCGGAACGCCAGCAGTACCCATCCACAGAGCGCATAGGTCACCAGGATGTCGCCCGACCAGACCAGCACCGCATGCAACAGGCCGATCAGCAGCAGGCCCGCGCAGCGCCGGCCCCAGACCGCGCCCAGCGAGCCGCCTTCGTGCTCGGCACGCGTGACCATCACCGCGAAACCCGCGCCGAGCAGCAGCGAAAACAGCGCGATGAACTTGCCCTGCACCAGCACGTAGATCGCCGCATCGGCCCAGCGGTCCATGCCGCGCAGGGCCGGATCGACCCCGGTGCCCATCTGCGCCGGCGGCCCGGCGAATCCCTCCAGGTTCATCAGCAGGATGCCCAGCAGGGCAAGCCCGCGCAGCACGTCCATCGCGGCCACGCGCGCGGCTGGCATCAGTGGTTGGTCCAGCCCTGGCCGATGCACGTCATGGCCCATCGCAGGCACTCCAAACGAAGACGGCCCGCATCCGCGGGCCGCCAGGCGCATCCGGCAGGATGCTGCTCAGTGCTCGATGCCGCCGTCGCCGTGGACGTGGCCGTGCTCCAGCTCTTCGGCGCTGGCTTGGCGCACTTCGATCACTTCCACGTCGAAGTGCAGGTCCTTGCCGGCCATCGGGTGGTTGAGGTCCACATCAACCACGCTCATGCCGATCTTCTGGATGGTCACCGCGCGCGGGCCAAAGTTGGTCTGCAGCACGACCTGTTGGCCCGGTGCCAGCTTCTGGGTGCCGAAATGCTTCTTGGGCACACGCTGGGTCAGACCGTCGCGACGCTCGCCGTAGGCTTCGGCCGCGCCGACGTCCACGCCGAAGCTCTCGCCGGCTTCCTTGTCGATCATCGCGTTCTCCAGGCCCGGGATGATGTTGCCGTGGCCGACCAGGATCGCCAGCGGCTCGCGGTCCTTGGAGGTTTCCAGCGGCTCGGAGCCGGTTTCGGAAACGGTGTAGTGGAAACGCACGACGCTGTCTTTGGCGATTTTCATTGAAAACTCTTGGGTGGCCGCAGGCCGCGGCGGTTGCGCGGCTTGTCTGCCGCAGGGCGTGCGGTCAACATTGGCCGCGATGAAGACCGCCCATTATCCCGGCTCGCCCCGGCGCATGCCAGTCGCCCGTGCTGCGGCCTGCCTCGTCCTGGGCGCCAGCCTGCTGCTGGCCGGCTGCGGCAGCGAGCGCGCGGTGGTCCGCACGCCGGCCCCACCTTCTTCCAACAAGGTCTGGCCCACGGTCCGGGTCGGCGATCCTGGCGCGGTCAACGGCGTGCTGATGCGGGCCCTGGGGCTGGTCGGCACGCCTTATCGCTATGGCGGCAACACGCCTGACGCGGGCTTCGACTGCAGCGGCCTGGTGAGCTACGTGTATCGCGACATGCTGGACCTGCGCCTGCCGCGCACTTCCGGCGAACTGGCCCAGGTCCAGGGTCCCAGGATCGCCCAGGACCGCCTGGCACCGGCCGATCTGGTCTTTTTCGGCACCCGCGGCAGCGTCAGCCATGTCGGGATCTACGTCGGCGAAGGCCGCTTCGTACATGCGCCCAGCACCGGCGGCACGGTCCGCCTGGATTATCTGGACGGGCCTTACTGGCGCGACCACTACACCGGAGCTCGCCGGGTTGTTAATTAATCGTGATGTCTGAAATGTGACGGATCTCGCATGTGTCACGACGAATTCATAACGAACTTTGAACATTTTCACCCGGGTCTAACGGCAAACTCCAGTCTCCGCCGCGAGACCTTCACCTGCCTGTGACGAACGACGACCTGCCGATAGGCCAGCCGCTCACCACCCGCCGACTCCGTCGCGGTTCGCTCCACCTGTTGATCCTGGCCCTGCTGGGCGCATCCGCATCGCCGCTGGCGATGGCTCAGGATGCCGCTACTGCAGCGCAGCCGCAGGTCATCCACCCCGTTTCAAGCGATGTCGCCACGGTGACCAGTCCGGTCCCGACCACAGTCGCTACAGGCGTCCCCGGCGCCCTTGCCGCCAATGCCGCGCCTGTCCCGGCCGGCCAGGCGATCGCCGCCACGGGCCCTGTGGCCGCACCGCCGCTGGCCATCGCGATCCCCGCTTCCGCACTGGCGCCTGCCGCCGCCGTCCCGGCCGTCGCTGCAACCACCACCAGCGCCAGCCTGCGCGACAAGGCCACCCAGGCCGCCGCCGCCACCCTGACGGCCCTGCTGCCGCGCCTGGCCGCCACGGACACCGTGCCGGTGATGGACCGCTCGGCGATGCTGGCCGGCGACCTGAGCCGCCTGCTGAGCAATTACGACCTGACTGGCGCCGCCGCGGCGGCCAACGACCAGAACGACATCGGCAAGGTCCAGAGCGTCCTGCAGCGTGCCCTGACCCTGCTGGGTACGCCGTACCGCTGGGGCGGCACCGATCCGGACAGCGGCCTGGATTGCAGCGGCCTGGTCGGCTACGTGTTCCGTACCGCCCTGGGCGTGGACCTGCCGCGCGTTTCGCGCGACATGGCTGCCAATGGCGACGGCGAAGTGATCAAGACGCGCGACGAACTGCGCCAGGGCGATCTGGTGTTCTTCGGTGCCCGTGGCCGCGTCAACCACGTCGGCATCTATGTGGGCGAGGGTCGCTTCCTGCATTCGCCCAGCACCGGCAAGGACGTCCGCGTGGACACCCTGGCCTCCGGCTACTGGGGCGGCCGCTTCATGCAGGCTCGCCGCGTGTCGATGTAAAGCGCGCCACGTCTGGAGACGAAAAAGCCGGCGCATGCGCCGGCTTTTTCATGTCGGCAGCGGGTCATGCCGCGTCAGGTGGCATCGGCATGGAACGCCGCTACCGTCTGCTCGATGCCCTTGCTCAATTCCATCACCTTCATCGCATACTCGGCCAGGCGATGATCTTCCTCGTTGGTCGGGGTCCAGGCCGGCACGGCGGTCGGCTTGCCTTCGGCCTGGTCCATGGCCACGAACACGATCACGCAGTGCGTGCAAAGGCGGCTGGCCGAGTTGCCATCTTCCAGCCCCAGGTCACGCGCACGCACGTCCACGGCAAAATGCATGCTGCTTGTGCCGGTATGGACCAGCTTGGCGGTGACGGTGACCAGGTCGCCGATCCGGATCGGGGCGACGAAGCGGATGCCACCCACGGCCACGGTGACGCTGTAGTGGCCGCTCCAGCCGACAGCCGCGGCGTATCCGACCTGGTCGATCCAGCGCATCACCACCCCGCCGTGGACCTTGCCGCCGTAGTTGACGTCCTTGGGCTCGGCCAGGAATCGGAAAGTCAGTTCACGCTGTTCGCCGCGCATGCGGGCTCCTGTGTCGTGCTGGGCACTGCGGCCGCGGCTGGATGATGGCCGCCGCAGGATAGCCGGTTGCAGCGGGATCAACTTTCGCGCGATCCTGCGCGCCTCCCACTCAATGGAATGAATGCGTAATGCGCACGCTCATGGGCATCGTGCTTGGCCTGGTCATCGCCGCGGCCGTCGTCGCCGGCGCGTATTACGGCTACCAGCACCTGTACCGACTGCCGACCGGATCGGATTTCTACACGGTTTCCAACCTGGCCGAATACGCTTTCAGCGCCCCGCGCGAAGCGCTGGCCTGCATCGTCGGCGGCTGGGCGCTGGCGGGCCTGCTCGGCGGCGGCGCCGCAGCATTCACGGCGCGGGGGAACCGCGGTGGCGCGGCAATCGCCGTCGGTGCCCTGGTGATGCTGGCCGTGATCGGACTGGCGGCGCTGGTGCCGTTCCCCGCCTGGGTCACGGTGGCCAGCCTGTTGCTGCCCATTCCGCTGGCCCTCGGCGCCACGCGCCTGGCCACGCCACGCTTGGAAGTCTGAGCACGCGCTCCGATCCGGCGAACGCAACGGCCGCGCAAGCGGCCGTTGTGCCGTTTCAGGATCAAACGCGCACTCAGCGCATTGGCCCCGATCGATCAAGCGGCGACAATCGCGGCCTCATCCTGCAACCCGAGCTGTCGCCGATGCGTCTTTGCCTGCTGTCCGCTGTCCTGCTCACGTCGAGCGCGTCTTTCGCCGTGCAGGCGGCTCAGCCACTGCCACAGCTGGGCGCCTATCACGTCGACGCGGCATGGCTGACACCGGTCAAGCCGATACGGATCAGCGACCACGTCTGGCAGGTCGGCACCGCGCGCATTTCGGCGCTGCTGGTGAAGACCGATGCCGGCGCGATCCTGATCGACGGCGGCATGCCGCAGGCGGCCGACCTGATCCTGGCCAACCTGGCCTCGCTGGGCATCCAGCCGACCGATGTGCGCCTGATCCTGCACAGCCACGCGCACGCAGATCACGTCGGTCCGCTGGCGGCCCTACAGCGCGCGACCGGCGCCACCGTGGTCAGCAATGCCGAATCGGCCGTGTTGCTCCAGCATGGCGGCAGCAACGACATCCACTTCGGCGACGCGATTACCTACGCCCCGCTGACGCCCGGACGCATCGTCCAGGATGGCGAGGTCGTGCAGCTCGGCAGCACCGCCCTCACCGTGCACTTCACGCCCGGCCACACCCCGGGCAGCATGAGCTGGACCTGGACCGATACCGTCGACGGAACACCTCGCAGGATCGCCTACGTGGACAGCTTGAGCGCACCCGGCTACCGCTTGACCGGCAACCCGCGCAGCCCGCATCTGGTGGACCAGTTCCGCAGCAGCTTCGCCACGGTGCGCGCCCTTCCCTGCGACCTGCTGGTCACCCCCCATGCCGACGCCAGCGGCTGGGATTACGCGGCCTCTTCCAATCCGCATCCATCCCCGATGACCTGCGCGGCCTACGCGGATGCGGCGCAGAAGAAGTTTGACGCGCAGCTGGCAGCGGAAAAGAAAAAGGCACGCTGAAACGCGTGCCTTTTTCTGGTCCATACCGCGCGGCCATTCAACCGCGCGTGGACGACTCGACTCCCACATTCGTCGGCGCCGCATCGTAGACCTGCTTGTCCAGCAGGCCGGTCTCGCGCGCCACCAGGACCGGCACCAGCATCTGACCGGTGACATTGGTCAAGGTCCGCATCATGTCCAGAATGCGGTCGATCGCGTAGAGGTAACCGATGGTCTCCAGCGGCAGGCCCGCAGCGGTGAGGACCACGGTGGCCATCACCACCGCGGTACCCGGTACGCCGGCGGTGCCGAAGCTGCCCAGCACCGAGGCGATCAGCACGATGAAGTACTGGTTGCCGCTCAACGGCACGCCGGTGTA
>JBIIHJ010000332.1:0-4473 GCA_044235875.1 Pseudoxanthomonas sp. | reverse complement strand
ATCGCGGCCAGCACACGACGGACTTGGCATTGGCAATGATCGAGGAGGACCTTGGGGCTGGGACGGCGCGTACGGTCCGCTTCCTGACGACGATCAATCAGCTTGTAGAGAATTAAGATCCCCCAACCACTGCTCTTGAAGCCACCCCGCTATCTCGAGACACGAGCGCCCGCCTCCGCAGTGAATCAAAGGCGCATGGCATCTAGAACGGCCTGAGCAAACGCATCAGGCGCTTCCTGCGGCGGTTTGTGTCCAATGCCTCCTGTCAGCAGGCGATGTTCGTAGGGTCCGGTGAACTTTCTTGCATACGCATTTGGGAGAGGGTGAGGAGCGCCGTTCGCGTCACCTTCGATGGTGATGGTGGGAACGCCGATGGTGGGACCGCGCGCGAGCCTGTCTTCGAGCTCGGCATATTTGGCCTCGCCTTGCGTCAAGCCCATCCGCCAGCGGTAGTTGTGAATGACGACTTCTGTGTGATCCGGGTTATCAAGCGACGTGGCACTTCGGGCGAAGGTCTCGTCGTCGAACTTCCATTGAGGTGAAGCGAGCTGCCAGATCAGCTTTGCGAACTCGTGGGTGTGCTGTGCATACCCGGCTTGGCCACGATCGGTTGCGAAGTAGAACTGGTACCACCATTGAAGCTCGGCCTTCGGAGGGAGCGGTTTGCTGCCAGCGTCCTGGCTGCTGATCAGATAGCCACTGACAGACACCAGCGACTTGACCCTTTCGGGCCAGAGTGCCGCAACGATATCGGCAGAGCGTGCGCCCCAGTCGTAGCCAGCCAGCGTGGCCTGCTTGATCTTCAGGGCATCCATCAATGCGACAACATCGGAGGCAAGAGCGGCAGGTTCACCGTTGCGGGGCGTGTCTTCCTTTAGGAAGCGCGTTGTCCCGTGCCCTCGGGTATGCGGGACGATGACGCGGTAACCCTTGGAAACAAGAATGGGAGCGACTTCGGCATAGCTGCGGATGTCGTATGGCCAGCCATGCAGGAGGATGATGACCTCACCCTTAGCGGGGCCAAGATCGACGTAGCCCACGCTCAGATCTCCCGCAGAGACCTGGCGGTTGGCTTGGAACGGCTCAGCGGGTGATTGGGCGAGTGCGGGTTGCGGGCTGATCAGGCCCCCGAACAGCCAAAGAGAGGCCGCACTCCAATGACGAATCAAGAAGCGGGAATGGGCGTTAGACGCGGTCGTTTGCTTGAGCACGTGCGACATCCTCCTGGCTAGGGCGCGACGAGCCGCCCGAAAGTCGGTAGCATCAGCAATGGGTATGCGGTCGCAGACAATAGTTATAGAACGAAGCCGCCATCCATCGTGATGCTCGTTCCGGTCATGTAGGCCGACTCGCTGCCCGCGATATAGGACACCAGGCTGGCGATGTCTTCGGGCTGACCCACTCTCCCGACATGGCTTCTGGGAAGCATGGCATCCAAGAATCCAGCGGTAATCTCGGTCTCGACGGGCCCGGGCTGAACGTTGTTGATGGTGATGCCCCGCGGCGAGATCTCGACGGCGAGTTCGCGCACCAGTGCCGCCAAGCCGGCTTTGGTCATGGAGTAGAGGCCACCTCCGGCGAATCCCGAACGAATCGCAACACTGCTGCCAATCGTGATGATTCGGCCACCGCTTCCCATCACGGACGCTGCAGACTGGATGGCAAAAAAGGCGCCGCGCACGTTGATGTCCAGGAGCTCATCCAACATCTGTGACGAGACCTCCTCGAGCGGCGCGCTGCGGTAGATGCCTGCATTAACGACCGCGACCTTCAACGGGCCAAAGTGCTCTACGGTTTGATGGACCGCAGCATCAACCGCGCGCTTGTCGGTGCT
Organism: Pseudoxanthomonas sp.; assembly: GCA_044235875.1. Taxonomy (GTDB): domain Bacteria; phylum Pseudomonadota; class Gammaproteobacteria; order Xanthomonadales; family Xanthomonadaceae; genus Pseudoxanthomonas_A. The sequence goes on along the minus strand of JBIIHJ010000332.1, from coordinate 2,639 downwards.
ATCGGCCTTGATGGCCATCGCAACTCCACCCAGCGCGCGAATGTCTGCGACAACTTCCTCAGCAGCGTCTGGCCTAGAGACGTAAGTCAGCGCAACTGAATGGCCCTCACGAGCCAAGCGCCTTGAGATCGCCGCACCGATCCCGCGCGAGCCACCAAATACCAAAGCCGAGCGATGCTCCGCCTGCTGTTCGAGATGCATGACGCCGTCCTCTTCAAGTGTTTCAATGAGGGGAACTTGGCTTCTCACATCAGCGGATTCGCTGACGGTCCGATTGATCGCAACAGCCAAGAACAGGCCGAATTGAAGGTCGCGGCCTTGTCAGCACCTTAGGACTGTTGGTCCAAGCAGACTTGTATCGCCTTGCGCGAACGAGGGATCAGTCAGCAGCCTCTGCAGCCCTTGCTGCAGAGGCCAATTTGTGGCCTAGGCACTGTTGTGTTCTCAAAAATTGGCGCGCAGGTTGAAGAGAACGCGGCGGGGCTCTCCCCAGTAACCGGAATTGAAGTACCCGACGTTGCGGTAGTACACCCTGTCAAAGAGATTGGTCAGGGTGACGCCCACACTCAGATGGTCATTGATTCGATAACGCCCCATCAGGTCTGCAAGAATGTAACCACCTTGGGTGACGCGCCCGTTCGCCGTGACAGGTCGACCCGCCGAGGTGAATTGACCCGTTGGGATGGCCTGGACCTGATAAACCTCGGACTGCCAGGTCAACCCGCCGCCCAGGGTCCAGTCACCAACCGAATAGGTCGTGTTGAACTTGCCCAGATGCATCGGGCTGACTGTGAAGACGCGGGCCCCAGTCTGATCGCGGCTGTAGGCATAGGTGTAGCCGCCCGTCATGCTCCAGTTTGGTGTGATTGAGCCAGACACCTCGAACTCTGCGCCCCATGTTTCCACGCCGGAGCGCGCCCTGTATGCAGAGCTCCCGTCGGGCAGGGAGTTCGGCTCCACGCTGGGGTCCAGCTCGGCCACATTGTCCTGCTGCATGTGAAAGCCATTGAGCGCTGTGTACAGCTGTCCACCAAAGAACTCGCCCTTGAGCCCATATTCGTAGTTCTTGCCAATGACCGGGTCGAGCTGATTATTGTCCTTGTCGCGCAGGTTCTGCGGCTGGAAGACATCGGAGTAGCTGACGAATGCAGAGATGGATGAGCTGAGATCGTATATGGCGCCAAAGTACGGTGTGACCTTGCTCTCGCTGTAGCGGCCCGTGGTTCCAGTAAGGACGTTGTCCACATTGTAGTTGTCGGTGCCGGTCTTCCAGTCCGAGTAACGGGCGCCAGCAATCACCTTCAAGTGATCGATGGGATTGAGTCGAATGGCACCGTAATAGCCTGTTTCGCGTGTGTCCGCGACCGAGCTTGGATAGCCATAGTTGCGGAGCTGGGGAACCGCAAGGTCGCCATCCCAATCAAAGATACTGGGGAAAACAGTCGGGTAGCTGCCCAGGAACGCGGTACGGATCGTACTGAGCTCTCTGTTGTAGTGGTTCGCACCGAACACAAGCTCATGTTCGCGGCCGAAAATCTGGAGAGGCCCCGACGCATAAAGGTCAAAGGCGTCCTCTCGCGTCTCCGATATGGAATAGGTCTTGGCGATGTTCAGGCCAAGACCCGTGGTCGAGTTGGCCCAGTTCCCGGTATTGGAGCCCGCCAGGAGCAGGCTGTCGGTATCGGTAGCGCGACGGTTGACGGCGATACGGCCACTCCAGCCGGCTGGCAGCTGCTGTTCGAGCACGGCGAAGTAGTTTGTGCTTTCGCGATCCCAGCGGTTCCACTTGGCTGCGGCGCTATAGGAACGGCTGAAGTGGGTCTTGGTTCCATCACTGAAGAACAGTGGCGATGCGCTCCAGGCACCCCCGTCGGATTGAGTCTTCAGGTAGTCGATGCCTGCGCGTAGGCGTGTGGTGTCGGAAAGGTCGGCTTCGATGACCCCGTAGAGGCTCGGCGACTTGTCATGCTGGAACCTGACCCAGGTGTCCTTGTCTGTGTAGGCGCCTACCAGCCGTCCGCGCACTGTCCCTGACTTGGTCAAGGGGCCGGAAACATCCACTTCCGCACGCCGATAGTCCCAAGAGCCTGCGCTCAGGCTGGTGCTTGCCTGGAAATCGGAAGTTGGCCGCTTGCGCACCATGTTGACTGTCGCTGAAGGATTGCCGGATCCGGTCACAAGTCCGGTGGCGCCGCGCACGACCTCGATGCGCTCGTAGATGGATGTATCGCTCAGCACCGAGTTTCCGCCAGCGCCGGTGTTGTAATAGGTCGGGACGCCATCGAACATGAAATTGTTGATCGCAAATCCACGTGCGTTGAACAGTGTGCGGTTGCTGTCGTAAGACTGCACGCTGACACCGGGCGTCTGCTGCAGGACTTCTGCGATCGTGATGAGGTTGAAGTCTTCAATGCGTTGGCGCGTGAAGACAGTGAGCGATTGCGGCGTCTCGCGTAGGGTGAGGGGCAGCTTAGTCGCCGTATTGGTGCCGTAGACCTGATAGCCCTCGGTCCGCGTAGTGACTAGAACCTTGTCGAGTTCAGTGGCGTCCGCGTTGGGATCGCGATCTTGTGTGGCTTCATATGCCTGTGCGTAAGCAAAGGAAGGGCAGATTGCACCGGCGAGCGCCAAGGCCAAGG
>JBIIHJ010000331.1:0-4495 GCA_044235875.1 Pseudoxanthomonas sp. | reverse complement strand
GTTCTATGCCGCCGGCCAGTTCGTGTTCGGGCGGTTGTTCGACATCATCGGCACGCGCATGGGTTTCGCGCTGTCGATCGGCGTGTGGTCGATCTCCATTGCGCTGCATTCGGTGACCCATTCGATCCTGTCCTTCAGCATCGTGCGCGCCATGCTGGGCATCAGCGAGGCCGGCGCCTGGCCTGGCGCGGTCAAGGCCAATGCCGAGTGGTTCCCCGCACGCGAACGCGCACTGGCGCAAGGCATCTTCAACGCGGGCGCCTCGGTGGGCGCGATCATCTCCGCGCCGCTGATCGCGCTGCTGTTCCTGTGGCTGGGCTGGCGCGGCACCTTCATCCTGGTCGGTGCGATCGGCTTTGTCTGGTTGCTGCCGTGGTTGATCGTGTACCGCGCAGGCCCGGACAAGCACCCGTGGGTGAGCGAAGCCGAGCGCGTGCTGATCCTGGACAAGCCCCTGCACGCCGATTCCGATCCCGCGCCGGAATACCTGCCGACCGTGCGCGAGCTGATGTCGCATCGGCAGAGCTGGGGCATCGTGGTATCGCGGTTCTTCCTGGATCCGATCTGGTGGCTGTTCGTGTCGTGGCTGCCGATCTACCTGGCCGAAACCTTTGGTTTCGACATCAAGCAGATCGGCATCTTCGCCTGGGTGCCCTACGTGGGCGCGGCGATCGGCAGCCTGCTCGGGGGCTGGCTGTCGGGCCGCCTGATCGCCCGGGGCTGGAGCGTGGACCGCGCGCGCAAATGGTCGATCACCGCCGGCTGCGTGGTGATGGCGCCGGCGCTGCTGGGCGCGGTGCTGGCCACCGATCCGCTGTGGGCGGTGATCACCATTGCCGCGGTGCTGTTTGGATTCCAGGTGGCCATCGGCAACATCCAGACCCTGCCGGGCGACCTGTTCAGTGGCAAGTCCGTCGGCTCGATGGCCGGCATCGGCGGCATGGCCGCGGTAGCCGGCACGCTGATCACCACCTGGCTGGTGCCGGTGATGACGGCCAAGTCCTACGCCCCGATTTTCATCCTGGTCGCCGCGCTGGTGCCGCTGTCGCTGATCGCGACGTGGTGGATCACCGGCCCGATCAGGAAGCTCGACGGTCCCGCACGACGCGGCTGACCTGCTGTTCCCTTTCGTTCCCCACTTCAAGGACATTCCATGGATTTCAAAGACAAGGTCGCCATCGTCACCGGCGGTGGTCGCGACATCGGTCGCGAAGTTTCGATCAAGCTGGCCGCAGCCGGCGCCAAGGTCGTCATCAACTACGCCAATGACCCAGCCACCGCGCAGGCCACGCTCAAGCAAATCACCGACGCCGGCGGCAGCGCGATCGTGCATCGTGCCGACGTGACCGATGCCAAGGCCGTCGACGGCCTGGTCGCGGCCACGCAGGCGGCGTTCGGCGCGCAGATCGACGTGCTGGTGAATGTTGCCGGTGGCATGGTCGAGCGCCGTCCGCTGGCCGACATCGACGAGGCGTTCTTCCACAAGGTGATCGATCTCAATCTGACCTCGACTTACCTGACCATCCGCGCGGTGGTGCCGCACATGGTCGAGGGCGCGGCGATCGTGAACTTCGCCTCGCAGGCCGGTCGCGATGGCGGTGGCCCGGGCGCGGCGATCTACGCCACCGCCAAGGCCGGCGTCATGACCTTTACCCGCGCCATGGCCAAGGAACTTGGACCGAAGGGCATCCGCGTCAATTCGCTGTGCTGCGGCATGATCGCCACGCGCTTCCACGACGATTTCACCAAGCCGGAAGTGCGCACCGCCGTGGCTGGGTCCACCCCGCTGCGTCGCCAGGGCGAAGCGGCCGAAGCGGCGGACGTGGCGGTGTACCTGGCATCGGACGCTGCCAGCTTCATTCAGGGCGCCAACCTGGACGTCAACGGCGGCACCTACTTTTCCTGATGTGAGCCTGGGAGGGCCGTCATGCGCTGGACTCATGCAATTCCGTTGATGGTGGTATTGGGTCTTGCGGCCATGCCGGCCCGGGCACAGGTGTGGGTGCCGGCGTGGACCGCTTCACCCGCGCCGGACCGCAAGGACGGCACGCCGGACAAACCCGTGCAGTTCGCCAACCAGACCGTGCGCCAGGACATGCGCCTGGGCACCTCGGCCAAGGCGCTGCGCTTCCGCATCAGCAACGAGCTGGGCGTGGCGCCGCTGAAGGTCAACGCGCTGACCGCGCAACTGGCGGGCGGCAAGGGCAGGCCGCTGCCGGTGACCTTCGATGGGCGCAACGACATCGTGGTGCCCATCGGTGCGGCGTTGCTCAGTGACCCGGTGCCGCTTTCCGCACCGGCGATGGCCGAAGTCGCCCTGACCGTGTATTTCCCCGAGCCGACCATCGCCGTCGTGCGCCGTACGCCGCTGCGCGTGCTGGAAGGCAAGGTTGCCAAGGTCGCCGACAGCGTGAAGCTGTCCTACCTGCAGAGCGTGGTGTCGGCGGTGTATGCCGAACGCGCGAGCAAACCGACGATCGTCGTGGCGCTGGGCGATTCGATCACCGAAGGCGCCACCGCCGAGCGCGGCAGCCACGGCCAGTGGCCGGAGCTGCTGGGCGCGCGGTTGCAGCAGGCGTGCCCGGACCAGTTCGTCGTGCTCAACCAGGGCATCAGCGGCAACAAGGTGATGGACCCGGGCCGCAGTCATAGCGCGCTGGCACGCATGGACCGCGATGTGATTGCCGTGTCGCAGGCCGATCAGGTGATCCTGTTCGAGGGCATCAACGACATCCGCCACGGCGGCGCGCCGGAGATGGTTCCGGGACGCAACGCCGACGACATGCTGGTTGCCTACAGGCAGATCGCCACGCGCCTGCATCAGCACGGCATCAAGGCCATTGCCGCGACGATGACGCCCTTCGGTGGCTCGGAGCGTTACGAGCCGGTCTCGGCCAGGACGCGCAACACGATCAACACCTGGATGCGCAGCAAGGACAGCACCTTCGATGCGTTGATCGATTTCGACCAGATCCTGCGCGATCCGGCCAAGCCCGAGTCGCTGCCGGACACCATCACCCGCGATCACCTGCATCCCAACGATGAGGGCTACGCGCGCATGGCCAATGCGGTGGACCTGTCGCTGTTCGGATGCAAGGCCAAGTGAGTGCAGGGCCGATGAACACGCTGTTGGACGTGCCATCCGCGCAGGGCCGGCGCTGGGACTGCGCCGCGCTGGGGGAAGTGATGCTGCGCTTGGATCCGGGCGAGGACCGCATCCGCAGCGCACGCACGTTCCGCGTGTGGGAAGGCGGCGGCGAATACAACGTCGCCCGTGGTCTGCGCAGCACCTTCGGTCATCGCGCCGCCGTGCTGACGGCCCTGCCGCGCAGCGAGATCGGCGAATTGGCCCAATCGCTGATCGCGGCCAGTGGCACCGACGTCTCGCAGATCCTGTGGCGCGACTACGATGGGATCGGGCGCAACACCCGCATGGGCCTGAATTTCACCGAGCGCGGTTTCGGCCTGCGCGCGGCGCTGGGCGTGTCGGACCGCGCGTATTCGGCCGCTTCGCAGCTCACGCCGGAGGATTTCGACTGGACGGCGCTGTTCGGCGCGCAGGGCGCGCGCTGGCTGCATACAGGTGGCATCTTTGCCGCGCTGTCCGAAAGCACCGCACGCACGGCCGTCGCCGCCGCGCGCGCCGCACGCGCACACGGCGTGCCGGTGTCCTACGACCTCAACTACCGCGCCAGCCTGTGGAACGCCCATCCCGATCCCGACGCCGCGCGTCGCACCAACTGCGCGGTCGCGGCCGAATGCGCGCTGTTGATCGGCGACGAATATTCCTTTGCCGCGTGCCTGGGCATGGACGTATCCGACCTGGGCGCGCGCGCCACGCCGATGGATCTGGCGCCGGCGCGGGCCGCCGCGCAGCGGGCGCTGGATCAGTTCCCGCAACTCAAGGCCGTGGCTTTTACCCTCCGGGATGCGAGCAACGCATCGCGCAACGGCTGGGCCGGCGCGCTGTGCACCCGCGATGGGGTGCATCTGTCTTCCTCGTATACGGTCGACATCCTCGATCGCGTGGGCGGCGGCGATGCCTTCGTGTCCGGCCTGCTGCACGGCGTGCTGTCCGGCGCGGGCCTGCAGCAGGCCGTTGAGCTGGGTGCCGCGCATGGCGCGCTGGCGATGACCACGCCGGGCGACAATGCCATCGCCTCGTTGGCCGAAGTCGAGTCGGTCATGCGCGGCGAATCAGCGGCCGCGCGCCGCTGATCGTTCCCCCCCCCCCCCATTCCAGGAACCTTACGTCATGCCCGAAGTCGTCGTGTTCGCGGTCGAAGGCCGCACCGCGCAACAGAAGAAAAACCTGATGAAGGCCATCACCGACGCGGTAGCCGAGCATTTCACCGTCGATCCGGCCGGTGTGGTCGTGCAGATCGTCGAAGCGCCGCGCGATTCCAAGTCCAAGGGCGGGGTGCCCTACAGCGAGCGCTGACCCGCAAGGGCAGCCCTTCCGGTGCCATCTGCAATACCCCTGGCCGGGAATGAA
>JBIIHJ010000330.1:0-4500 GCA_044235875.1 Pseudoxanthomonas sp. | reverse complement strand
GGTGCCGGCCTCGCGCAGCACTGGTGCCGATTCGCCGGTGACGGCAGCCTCGTTGATGGTGGCCAGGCCGCGCACGATCTCACCGTCGGCCGGCACGAACTCGCCGGCCGAGACGATGACGTAATCACCGGTGCGCAACTCGGAAGCCGGCGTGCGCTCCTCATGGGCGTGGTCCAGCGCGGTGTCGACCTTGCGTGCCACCAGGTCCTGGCGCGCACTGCGCAGCGAAGCGGCCTGGCCGCGGCCGCGCGCCTCGGCGATGGCTTCGGCGAAATTGCCGAACAGCACCGTCAGCAGCAGGATCGCGCTGACTGCCAGGCCGAAGCCCAGCGGCGCGTTGCCGCTCAGGGTAACAATCAGGCTGACGAGCGTGCCGGCCATGACCACGGCCATCACCGGGCTGTGCGCCAGCTTGGCCGGGTTCAACTTCAGCACGGCATCGCGCAATGCCGCGCGCAGGCCGGCACCGTCGATGAGCTTTTGTTTGGCGCGATGGGAGGGAAGGGTTGTCGTGTTCATCACAAAGGCCTCAGTGCGCGTTGAGCGCAAGGTGTTCGGCGACCGGGCCCAGCACCAGCGCCGGCATGAACTGCAGCACGGTCAGCACGGCGATGACCGCGATCAGGGTCAGGGCGAAGGTGGGCGTTTCGATCTGCAGGCTGCCCGGCGACTCGGGCGCGCGCCGCTTGGCGCCCAGCTGCGCGGCCACCACCAGCGGGATGATCAGCGCAGGGAAACGGCCCAGCAGCAGCACCGCCACGCAGCTCAGGTTCCACCACACCGTGCCGTCGCCCAGCCCTTCGAAGCCCGAACCGTTGTTGGCGAAGGCCGAGGTGTACTCGTAGAACACCTGGCTGATGCCGTGGAACCCCGGATTGGAGTTGCCGGTGATCGACGGGATGGCCAGGGTGACGGCGGTGAAACCCAGCACCACAATCGGCTGCAGCAGGATCAGCAACGCCAGCAGGCGCACCTGTGGCGTTTCGATCTTGCGGCCGAAGATCTCCGGCGTGCGCCCGGTCATCAGCCCGGCCAGAAACACGGTCAGCAGCAGATAGACGATGAACTGCAGCAGGCCGCAGCCCACGCCGCCCCAGATCGCGTTGACCAGCATGTTGACCATGGCCACGCCGCCGGTCAGCGGCGCCAACGAGTCATGCATGGCGTTGACCGAGCCGTTGTTGACCTGAGTGGTGAGCGCCGACCACAGCGCCGAGCCATCGGCGCCGAAGCGCAGCTCCTTGCCTTCCATCAGCAGCGGGCTGGCGGCGGTGGCCGAATGGCCTTCCGACCACAGTGAGGCGCCGGTGGACAGCAGCGACATCACCAGCATGCTGCCGAACACCAGACCGGTGAGCTTCCTGCGTCCGGTGAAGCCGCCGACCATGAAGACGATGGCCAGCGGAATCAGGACGATGCCCAGCAGCTCGATGAAGTTGGACAGCGGGGTCGGGTTCTCCAGCGGCACGGCGCTGTTGGGGCCGTACCAGCCGCCGCCGTTGGATCCCAACTGCTTGGCCGCGACCATCGCCGCGACCGGGCCCAGCGGGATCTTCTGCGCGGTGAACACGGTGCCCTGTTCGACCGGCGTGGCGGTCGGGCCGGCCTGCAGCGTGGACGGCACGCCCTGGCTGGTCAGCAGGAGCGTCCACACCAGGCATAGCGGCAGCATGAAGCGCACGCTGGCGCGGATCACATCGGCGTAGTAATTGCCCACGTCCACGCTGCGATCGTCGCCTTCGCTGCGGCGCGTGTCATCGGGAAAGAAGCCGCGCAGCGTCGCCACGGCCAGGGCCAGGCCCATCAGCGGCGTCACCACCTGCAGGCCGACGATGCCGGTCATCTGCGACAGATACGACAGCTGCGCCTGGCCCGAATAATGCTGCTGGTTGGTGTTGGTCAGAAACGACACCACCGTGTGCAGCGCGGTATCCCAGCGCATGTTCGGGATGGCATCGGGATTGAGCGGCAGCCACGCCTGGGTCATGAAAATGCACCAGGTCAGTCCACCGACGATGGCACTGCTCAACGCGAACGCGCCGGCATAGCCGCGCCAGGACATGCCCCGATCCGGCCGGGTGCCCAGCAGCGCATACAGCGGTTGTTCGATCAGGCCAAAGACACGATCGCCGCGCATCGGCGCACCGCGCATTACCCGCGCCAGGTACAGGCCCAGCGGCCAGGCCAACGCGATGGCGATGATGAAGAGGAGAAGGGTTTGGGTCATGGCGGCGTCCTCAGAAGTCTTCAGGACGCAGCACGACGTACAGCAGATAGGCGGCGGCAACGATCACCAGCGCACCGCAGAACAACGCAAGCCAGCCAGGCATGGCACATCTCCAGATCAGAAGGACGCTTGCAGGGCCGCTTCCACGCGCGACCCGGCCAGGCCGGGGAACAACGTGCGGGCGGCATGGTCGGTGTCGTGATAGGTCACGCGCAGTTCGAACGGGGCCTTGAACGCCCACACCGCGCCGAGCTGGGCATGGGAGTAGCTGTCGCCATAGGCGTTGTCCAGCCAGTAATGGCCGACCGCGCCTTCAATGCGCCAGGCCTCGCCCAGCGGCACGCGTGTCCCAAGCTGTGCGTAGGTGCCGGTCGCACCGGTCGCCAGCACGTCGTTGGACCAGCCGATCTGCAGCCAGGTGTTCTGCTTCCAGGTCAGCGTGGCGCCCAGCTCGGTCCAGTCCAGGTCAACCGTGGTGGAGGGATAACGGTAATGGGTGAGGTTGGTATCCAGCGCCCAGTCCTGTGACAGCGCGCCGCTCCAGCCAACGACCAGATCCAGCTCGCTGCTGGCGTGGGTGTCGGGAGAAAACTCGACGTTCGAGCCCCAGGCCGATGCATAAACGCCGCTGTCGGCGGCCCACTTCACCCCGGCCTGCGTGGAGAAATCGCCCTGCGTCTGGGTGGTCCCGCGCCAGACGTAATCGCTGGTCAGCGTGGCATTGCCCGAGAGCGTGGACGCCTGCGCAGCAGAGCCGAACAGGGAAGCCGCCGCCAGGCCGATGGCCGGCAGCGCACGTTTGAACTGACGCACACACATGATGTTGTGACCCCAGGCGGAACCGCTCCGCCGCAAGGTCGCCATGGTCCGGCCACGCTGCGTAAAGTCTCCACGGCACGCGCCGCCGCTCCGCGTAAAAAACGCATAAATTCCACGCGATCCGGCGCGCCCGTTACCGCCGCCGAGACGCGGCCGATGCCGCGTATCGAAGACTTTACGCGGCACCGCCTTCGCCGGCATGGCGCCTTTACGCAGGCCACGCCTACGGTGTGCCTCCCGCACCGCGGTGCGCCATGCAACGCCCCATGTCCATCTTCATTCTCCAGGGCCCGACACCTGACCATGTGCCGGTGCCACCTTCCACGCAGGCACTGCCCGTCGACCTGGTTCACTGCGACAGCGTGGCGGCGCTGGTCGGCGGCCTGCGCCTGGCCCGTTGCCACCGCGCCACGCTGGTGGTCGTCGATGCCGGCACGCTGCCCGAGCACGACTGCAGGCTCCACGCCTCGGCCATGCAGCAGGCGCTGGATGCCCTCGACGCGCCCTACATCGAACTGCACGACCGCAGCGCGCAGGAGTTCGTCCATTGGGCGCGCCCGCATCACGCCGCGCTGGCCGTCTTCAACCTCGACCACGACGCCTCCGGCCGCTACGCGATGGCGATGGCGGTTGCCACGCGCCTTGCGTCCACACCGCGCGCCCAAGCGCACTGACCCCATCCTCCAGGAACACTCCATGTCCATCGTCATCGTGCGTGGTCCCGACCGTGCCACCCCTTCCTCGCAACCGCCGGCCGCGCTGCCGCCGCCGGTGATGCACGGTCTGGCCGAGCTGGCCTGCTGCGCGGGCAAAACCATTGCCCTGCGCAGCTGCGGCTCCGAGCGCGAACTGCTGCAGGCGCTGGTCGCCTGCCGTCGCACCTGTGCCGAACTGGTGCTGCTCGACCCCGGTGCCTGCACCGGCAGCGCGCGCCTGCACCAGCTGCTGGTCAGCGCCCCGTTGCCTTACATCGAAGTGCATGACGACGGCCCCGGTCGGCATGAAGCCAGCCTGCCGGCCAACAGTGGCCAGCGCATTGCCCAGGCGCACGGCTACGGCGCCCACAGCTACACGCTGGCGCTGTCCCTGGCGCTGGAACACCTGGGCTGCGCCGAGATCGGTGAGGTCCATGTCGGCACCTGAGCGCTCGACGCCCGACCGCTATTTCGTCGACTACGAAATCTGGTCGGGCGGCCAGGCCGTCGCCTGGGGCCAGCTGGTGCAGGGCTGGACGGGCGTGGGCCATGACCCCAATGACGATGCGCTGATCGATGCGATCCGTCAGCGCGCGGGACACCGACATGGCGTGGGGCCGGGCGAAGTGCGGATCCGGATGCTGGCGCGGCTGTGAATCATGCCGTCGGCGCCGGCCGATGGACCTTCTGACCGGTTCGGCATCGGGTTTCATCAAGCCTCAACACGCGGCGGGCAATGCTTCACCGCGTTCGCGCCCC
>JBIIHJ010000329.1:0-4508 GCA_044235875.1 Pseudoxanthomonas sp. | reverse complement strand
GCTGGAAATCGCCAACTACCTGCTCAACGAAAAGCGCAGCGCCCTGCGCGAGATCGAGCAGCGCCACGATTCGCCGATCATCATCGTCGCCGACGAGCAACTGCACACACCGCACTACGAGGTCACGCGCCTGCGCGAGAACGAGCTGGGCGAAGAGTCGACCAAGCCCAGCTACCAGCGCGGCACCCCGCGCAAGCTGCCGGTGCACGCCCTGACCAAGGCCCAGCTCAACATCCCGGCAGCACCGGCCGTGACCACGGTCAAGCACGCCGCGCCTGCCCCGGTCCGCCAGGAACGCGAAGCCCCGGCGCCGGTCGAAGTCGTACCGGCACCGGTCGTCGCAGCCCCGATCGCCCAGCCCGCAGCGGGCGGCGTGGTCGGCTGGCTCAAGCGGGTGTTCGGCACCGCCAGCGCACCGGCGCCGGCGCCCGTCCCACCGCAGCGCTCCGAGGCCCGCCCGGCGCGCACCGAGCGCAGTGCCAGCAACGGCCAGCCGCGCCGTGGCGAGGGTAACCGCAGCCAGGGCGGCAACAACGCCCGAGGCGGCCAGCAGAACGGCCAGCAGCGCCGTGATCGCGACGGTGGCCGCAACAAGGACAAGGATGCCGCGCCGGCGCAGGGCAACAACGCCCCGCCGCAGCGTGTCCGTGGCGAACCGCAGCCCAGGCAGCCGCAGCAGCCCAGGCAGCAGAACCAGCCCAAGGCGCCCAGGCAGCAGAACGAAGGTGGCCAGCAGGGCCAGCCCGGCGGCAATCGTGGTCCAAAGCCGCCGCGCGAGCCGCAGCACAAGTCCGTCGAGGCGCTCGACGCGGCCGCCGCCACTGCCGTGGTGACCGCGCTGCAGCCTGAAACCACCGCGCCGGAGCAGCCCGCGTCCGCAGCACAGGTCGCCGCACCGGTCGTGGCCAAGGAAACCAAGCCCGAGCAGGCCGAGCCGCGCAAGGAACAGCTGCCGGCTAGGCCTGAAGCGGATCCTGAAGCAGACGACGCGCGCGCCGATGCCGAAGACGGCAGCGACGAGGCCGGCGATGACAACCAGATCGATGGCGTGGACGAAACCGGCGCGCCGCGTCGTCGTCGTGGCCGTCGCGGTGGCCGTCGTCGTCGTCGTGGCAATGGCGAAAACGCAGGCGCCACCGACGAGCAGGGCGACGCGGATCCGGGTGGCGACGAAGAGCCGGGCGTGGTGCCCTCCTCCTCGCAGCCTGAGTTCGATTTCGACGATGCCGAGCCGGCCGCGCCCAAGCCCACCGCGCAGCCGCGCGCGCAGGCAGTCGACGCCGCAAGCACGAGCGCCGTGGCAGCCGCCAGCGCCACTGCGGCCGTGGTGGAAGTCACGACGGTCGAGCCCACACCGGCGCCGGCGGCAGCGCGCTCCACGCCCGCTGTCGAAGCACCGGCTGCCGTCCAAGCGCCGGCCCGGGTCGCGCCGCAGGTGGTGACCGCCGCGCCGGTCGTGGTGGCCGAAGTGTCGCCGTCGATCGACGTCGCGCCCGTGATCCTCAAAGGTGACTCAGCCGAGCGCTACTCGGCCCAGGCCGAAGCCGAGGTCGTGCCCGAGGTGCTCGTCGCCACGCCGGTCACCTCGGTGGTGGCGGAAGTGGTCAGCCAAGCGCCGGCCCCGATCGAGCAACCGCCCGCCGCCGAACCGGTGGCGACCCCGCAGGACGTCGCGCCGGCCGCTTCGGCCCAGCCCGACCTGCTGGTCGAAGCCGACGTGGCGCCGTCCGTGGCCCAGGTGGAAACCCAGCAGGCCGCGGCCGAACCGGTCGCGGAACAGCCGGTGGTGACGTCGGCCAGTCCCAAGCCGGCCGCGCCGGCAGCCGGGGGTGGCTCGCTGTTCTTCACCGCCGATGCCGATACACCGCGTTCGGTCACGCGTCATCTGTTCGAACCGGCGCCCGCGCCGCGTCCGGCACACGACGCGCCGGAAGCCAGTGAAGATGGCAACGAAGACCGCGCGTCGGACAAGCCCGACGGCGAGCGCAGCGCCTGATCTCCAGGCGCGCTTGCCCGGCGTGAGGCCGGGTGGGACGAGGGAAAGGAAAAGGCGGCCATCGGCCGCCTTTTTCATGCGCGCATGCCGCGCGAAGTGGCGCGTGATCTAGACGACCTTCGCCGGATCGACCAGTCCGTACTGCGCGGCCAGGCGCGCCAGCGCGACGGTGTCCTGCACCTGCGTCTTCTGGAATAGCCGCGTCTTGTGGGTGCTGACCGTCTTGGGACTCAGGCTGAGACGACGTGCGATGTCTTCCTGGCGCAGTCCCTGGATCAACAGCATCGCCACTTCCAGCTCGCGCGGCGAAAGATCGTCGAACGGCGACACCACCTCGTTGACCGCCGCCATGGCCAGGTGATGGGCCACGTTGCTGCCCAGGTAACGCCTGCCCTTGGAAACCTCGCGGACCGCGCGCAGCAGCTCGGTCGCATCGCCGGCCTTGCCAACGTAACCCGACGCGCCTGCTTCGAGCACACGCTTGGGAAGCGGGCCGTCTTCCAGCACCGACACGATGATGACGCGGCTGCCGTAGTTGCCTTTCACGATCCGCTCGGTCACGTCGAAGCCGCTCAGGCCCGGCAGGTGCATGTCACACAGCACCACGTGCGGCTTGAGCTTGCGGATCACCGGCAGCGCTTCTTCGCCGCTCTCGGCCTCGCCCACCACTTCCATGTCGGGCTGGTCGGCCAGGATCATCTTCAGGCCGGTGCGGACCAGCGCGTGGTCGTCCACCAGAAAAATCCGGATCGTCATCCCTGCCATCCCGTTCTCAGCTCAGCCAACGTCCCCTGTCACGAGCCTAACGCTCACCCATGAACAGGGCAAGCTGAGGTGTCAGTCACGCTTTTTCAGGATGGTGATCGTGCCCGAGGTTTCCAGGATGGCCAGGTCGATCTCGTCATCGTGGCGGCAATCGGCCGTGCGCTTGGACACCTCGAAGTCCGCATAGCTCACATTGCGTTTGACCAGCTGCTGCCAGTCGATCTGGCCATCGCGTGCCAGCACCACCGGCCTGCCCTGGACCAGCGCATCGAGCTTGCGGCTGCGCGCGGTGAGCACGCCCACGAGCCAGTTCAGCGCCAGCAGCGTCGCCGCCAGGACCAGGCCACCGAGCAACGAGGTGTCCTCGCCGATCAGCGAATTCTGCACCGCCGTGCCCAGCAGCACGATCACCAACGTGTCGAACGGGGTGTTCTGCCCCAGTGCGCGCTTGCCAGTCAGGCGCACCATCAGCAACACCACCACGTACACGGCCACCGCACGCAGCAGGAACTCCCACCACGGCATCGCCAGGTCAAAAAGACTGTGCTCCATCTTGCCATCCCCACCGGCACGCAGACCGCCCGGTCACGGTGCACAGCTTGGTGAGGTCAATACCCGGATCGCGTGAAGCGCGATGCGCCATCCATCAGGGCGCGAATTCGTCCTGATCGTCCGATCGCAGCTGGCTGGACTGCAACGCGCGGCCGATGTTCGCGGCGATCACCTTGACCTGTTCGATCGCTGCGTCGTCCATCCGCGCAGGCTCCGGATCCAGCGCGCACACGGTGCCGAACATCGAGCCGTCGTCCAGCATGACAGGTACCGACAGATAACTCTGGAAGCCGTACAGCGCCGGCGTATGGTGGTTGGCGTAGCGCGGATCGGCACTGGCCTGGTTGAAGACCACCAGCTCGGGCTTCTGGCGGATCTCGTTGCAGATCGTGCTTTCCAGGATCAGGTCCTGGCCGGGCCTCAGTCCGAACTGCAACAGGTCGTGCACCGCGCATGCGGTCCAGCGCACATCGGTGACCCGCGCCACCGCCGAGAACCGCATGCCGGTGATCCGGCCGACATCGGCCAGCATCGCCTGCACGCCAGAGACCGCAGCCACCAGCGCGACCTCACGCTGGCGCATGTCCGGACGCGGCGACGGCGCGGGCCCGGGCGCATCGAAGGACCCGGGCACGCGACCGGGCCGTGGATGGATGGCCCCGCCACTGCCTTCATGCAGATGCCTGCGCGACACCCGGCTGACCAGATCCTGCAAGGCAGGCGGCAGCAGTCGCAGCCTGCTGACTTCGCCCACCACGTCGATGTTGGCACCGATCAGGCGCAGGTCCTGCATCCCGTGACGCTGGAGAAAATCGCTGCTCTCGCGCATCAGCAGCTGCTGCCAGGTCACCGCCGGCACCCCATCGAGCATGGCCACCAGCACGCGCGGCGCATGCGCCAAGTGGGCATCGGCAATGCTGGGCATGTCGAAACCGACGATCTGGGGATCGGTGACGCCGATACGCAGGGAACGCTTGTGGCTCACGGAAGGACCTGGACTGGACGACATCGCAGCATGGAAGGCGCGCGTCGCAGGACTTGCGACGCCTGGATAAGCATGGACCTACGACGCGCAGACTTCCAGCCAAGGCGATGCGACCAGACGCCTGCGCGCGCGCCACGCCGCCATGCGCATCGCGATACGCGCGCAGTCATACCGATGCGGATGAGCTAGACGGTCCGCGCGTTGGCGTCC
>JBIIHJ010000068.1:0-14550 GCA_044235875.1 Pseudoxanthomonas sp. | reverse complement strand
CTGGGCGGTGGTGGTGGTTACTCGCTCCACGTCGCTGCGGTAATTCTGGGTGAGGAACCCGGCCACCAGCATCGCCACCAGCGCCGCGGGCAGCACCGCGAGCAAGGTCAACCGCGTGTTCAGCGAAACCTCGCGCGGCCGCAACCAGGCCTTGCGCGCAGGCACGGGCGGAGCGGGAAGGGCGGGATCGGCGCGCATGGCGTGCCTAATCTAGCCCGAAGGCCCAGGCGCACGGGTCGGCCGTTCGGCCTAGGGCGATCGATCCGGCAAACCGCGCGCGGGGGCCGGGCGCAAAGCCGTCAACGCCAGCGGCTTGCGGGTGTTCGATGACTGACCTGTCAGCGAAGGGCTTGCGTTTGTTCACCTTATGTGACGCCCATTTCACTCCATGGGTGCACCCTGACTCATTCGCCGTGACCTTCATCAGGATCTGTCCGTCATGTTTGTCGATGCCCGGGGGCTGCCCCGCAACTTCGTGGTCCGCTCGGACATCTGCATCGTCGGCGCCGGTCCGGCCGGGATCGCGCTGGCGACCGAGCTGCGCCACTGCGGCCTGCGGGTGACCCTGCTGGAAAGCGGCGGCCTCAACGAGGACCTGCACGACCGCGGCCAGCCGGACAGCCGTTCGGTCTTCGACGGACACCGCGGGCTGCACACCACGCGCCGGTTCGGCGGCAACGCCAACCGCTGGCTGGTCGATGCCGGGCTGGGCGCCAACCACCTGCGTCTGGTCACCCTGAGTGCGGCCGACTTCGAGCGGCGCCCCTGGCTTCCCAACAGCGGCTGGCCGCTGACCCTGGACGATCTCAAACCACTCTACGCGCGTGCCCAGTCCTGGTTCGAGCTGCCGCAATGGCATTACGGCCCGGGCTACTGGGAAGGCCGCGATGCGCCGCGCCTGCCGCTGCATGGCAGCGGGCTGCGCACCAGCATGTTCCAGTTCGCCGACAAGGACGTGGTGCTGACCCGCGATCGCGAGCTGATCGGCGCTTCGGGCGACGTCACCTGCTACTACCACGCCACCGCCACGCGCCTGAAGATGGACGAGGCCGGTGTGCGCGTCACCGCCGTGCAGGTGGTCACCCAGCCCGGGCACGAGGTCGTGTTCGAAGCCGACACCGTCGTGCTGGCCCAGGGCGGCCTGGCCACGCCGCAGTTGCTGCTGGCCTCGCACGATCGCCAGGCGGCAGGCATCGGCAACCAGCACGACCTGGTGGGCCGTTACTTCATGGACCATCCGCTGATCTTCGGCGGCACCTTCACCCCGGCCTCGCGCAAGCAGATCGACCGCATGGCGCTGTACGACCTGCGCCGGCTCGACGGCACCGCTGGCATGGGCCACCTGCAGCTGACCGACGCGACCCTGCGCGGCGAACCCTGCCTCAACCTGAGCACGATCCTGTTCCCCCGGCGCAGCATGTCGCGGCGGCGCGAGATCGGCTTCCGTGCCTCGCAGCGCGTGCGCGATGGGCTGGCCAAGCGCGGCCGCCTGCGCAAGCGCGACGTGCTGGCCATGCTCTACGGCCTGGATGGCGTGGCCCAGCAGTACAACGACCGCAAGCGCCATCCGATCGCGCACCTGGGCGTGGGCGGCTGGTCCAGGGCCGGCACGCCGAGCCATCGGCTGGATCATTTCGAGGTGCTGCACCAGGCCGAACAGCCGCCGCGCCACGACAACCGGGTGCGCCTGGGCGAGGAGCGCGACGACCTGGGCAACCGCCGCATCCAGATCCAGTGGCGCTGGCACGAGCAGGACGTGGCGCTGGCCCGGAAGACCCAGGACATCCTGGCGCGCGAGCTGGCGCGCAGTGGCGTGGGGACCTTCGACATCCGCCGGCCCTTCGAGGTCAAGACCACCTCGACCACGCACTTCCTCGGCACCACGCGCATGCATGACGATCCGCGCAGCGGCGTGGTCGATCGCGACGGCCGCGTGCATGGGGTGGACAACCTGTTCATCACCGGCTCGTCGGTCTTCCCCAGCGGCGGCTACGCCAATCCGACGCTGACCATCGTGGCGCTGTCGCTGCGCCTGGCCGATCGCATCCGCCAGCTGTCCACGGCAGGTGCGCGCATGGGGACCAGCAGCACCAGCGCGGCGGACCCGTCCACGCGCGCGACGCCGCGCTGACGCCACAGGCGGGATTGGCTACCCTCGTGGGCCTTTCTCACTGGAATGGCGCATGCAGATCGCCGTCATGGGCGCCGGCGCCGTGGGCTGTTACTACGGCGCGCTGCTGGCACGCGCGGGCCATGCGGTCACGCTGATCGGGCGGCCTGCGCTGGTCGCTGCCGTGCAGGCCAACGGCCTGTGGCTGGAATCTGCGGCGTACACCGGACAGGTGGCCCTGTCGGCCAGCATCGATCCGGCCGCGGTGGCCGCGGCGGACTGCGTGCTGTTCTGCGTCAAGTCCGGTGCGACCGAAACCGCGGGCGCGCAGATCGCGCCGCACCTGCCAGCCGACGCACAGGTGCTGAGCCTGCAGAACGGCGTGGACAACGCCGCGCGCCTGTCGGCCGTGCTGGGCCGCGCGGTGATCCCGACCGTGGTCTACGTGGCGACCGAGATGGCCGGCCCGGCGCACGTGCGTCATCACGGTCGCGGTGACCTGGTGATCGGTCCCTCGCCACGCAGCGACGTCCTGGCCGCACTGCTGGCGCAGGCCGGCATTCCCACCGAGGTCTCGGCCCAGGTCGATGCCGCGCTGTGGGCAAAGCTGGTGATCAACTGCACCTACAACGCGCTGTCGGCGATCTCGCAGCAAGCCTATGGCGCAATGGTGCAGGCGCCTGGCGTGGCGACGGTGATGCGCCAGGCCTTCGACGAATGCCTGGCCGTGGCGCAGGCCGAAGGCATCGTCCTGCCCGACACGCTGTGGGCCCGGACCTGGGCGATCTCCGACACCATGGCCGGCCAGCGCTCGTCCACCGCGCAGGACCTGGCCCGCGGCCGGCCCAGCGAAATCGACCATCTCAACGGCACCATCGTCGCGCTCGGCGCGCGCCACGGCCTGGCCACGCCGGTCAACCACACGTTGTGGAGCCTGGTGAAGCTGCTGGAGATCGCGCGGCATCCTGTCGCCATCGCTGCGGCACCGGCATAGGACCTGCATTGCCCGCTGCTCAAGATCGACCCCCCCGTGCCGTTGATGTGGCCGGGACCGTGAACAAGGAGGGCGATTCGGCGCTCGTTCGCCGTTATCGTGTCCCGCCATGGTGCCTGCCCTGTCCAAGCCAATGCCCTCCGCTCGCTTCGCCGTCCTGCACCAGCAGGCCCGGCGCGTGCTGCGCGTGGTCTGCGCCGGCGTGCTGCTGCTGGTCGCCGTGCCGGGCTGGGCGGCGGACGATCAGGCGCGCTGGTCGCTGCTGACCGAGCCGGTGTTCCATCCGCTGGACACCGCTGCCAGCGACATCCCGGCCAACAGCGGTGCGATGTCGATGGCGCAGGACGGCATGGGGTTCCTGTGGATGGCCTCCTACAGCGGCCTGTCGCGCTGGGACGGCTACCAGTTGCGCACCTACAGGCTCGCGCCCGGCCAGGCCAACTCGCTCCCGCAGAGTTATGTGCAGGCCTTGGCCGTGGACGGTCAGGGCCAGCTGTGGATCGGCGCCACCGCCGGCGCGCTGGCGCGCTACGACGCGCAGCAGGACCGCTTCGTGGCCTATCCGCTGAAGCTGCGGGGTACGGTCCCCAGCGAGGCCTCGATCAACCGCATCCTCGATGACGGCGCCGGCGGTCTGTGGCTGGCCACCGACGAGGGCCTGGTGCACGTGGACCGGCGCAGTGGCGCCACGCGGCTGGAGCAGGCCACCGATACGCCGGCCATCGCCGTGTTCGTCGATCGCGACGGCGGGCTGTGGCTGTCCACCCGCGGCGCGCTGCTGCGCCGTGCGCAGGCCGGCGCCGCATTCCAGCGCGTGGCCCTGCCGATGCGCGCCGGCCAGCAGGCCGCGGTCACCGTCTTCCTGCAGGACCAGGGCGGCCATGTGTGGGTCGGCACCGACGGCGGCGGCGCGTTCGTGTCCTCACGCCAGGGCGATGGTTTTGCACGTGTGCGCGGACCGGAGGGGCGAACGCCCGACGTGGTGCCGGCGTTGCTGGAAGTGCGCCCCGGCGTGGTCTGGCTGGGTACCGACACCCACGGCATCCTCCAGGTCAGCGCCGAGCAGCCTCGCCTGCGCTACATCGAACACAACCCGCTGCTGTCCACCTCACTGAGCGAAGGCGTGGTGTTTTCGCTGCTGCGCGATGCCAGCGGCGAGATCTGGGTCGGCACCGACCGTTCGGTGGCGCGCATGGACACCGGCAGCACGGCCTTCCAGACCCTGTTCGGCGTCAGCCGCAACCGCTGGGGCCTGGGCGCCGAAGACGCCTCGGCGCTGGAGCTCGACGCGCGCGGCCGCATCTGGATCGGCACCAGCGATGCCGGCGTGCTGATCGTCGAGCCGGTGGGTGGGGCGATGATCCGCATCGTCCCCGATCCCGACCAGCCCGAGCGCGCCCTGCCGGGCAAGTTCATCACCGCCTTTGCACCGGCAGGCGACGGCGGCATGTACATCGGCAGCACCCAGGGCCTGTATCGCGCAGACGCCCAGGGCGGCAACGTGCGGCGGGTCCAGGTCGCCGGGCGCAGCGTCATCGCCCGCATCAACCGGCTGTTCACCGATGCCGAAGGGGACCTGTGGGTCGGCGGCAACGATGGCCTGCACGTCCTGCCGCGCAGCGGTGGCGCGCGCACGCGCCCGGCGCCGCACAATCCCGACCTGACCGACCAGCGCATCGCCATGCTGGCCCAGCGCGACAACGACTCACTGTGGATCGGCACCAACAACGGCCTGGCCTGGCTGGACCTGCGCACCGGCCACATCACCCAGGTCGCCAGCTCGCGCAGCACCATGGGCATGGTCACCTCGCTGCTGGAAACCGAAGACGGGCGCCTGTGGGTCGGCACCCTGGGCCATGGCGTGCACGTTCTGCGACGCCAGGGTGGGCAATGGCACACGCAGGCCATCATCGACGGCGACCGTGGCCTGGTGAACGACAACATCAACATGATCCTGCGCGCGGCCGACCATGCGCTCTGGATCAGTACCGACGATGGCCTGGCGCGCATCGATCCGACGACCCTGCGTGCGCAGTCGTACACCACCACCGACGGGGTCGCCATCAGCACCTACTGGACCCGCTCCGGCGCCAGTCCCGCACCGGACGAACTGCTGTTCGGTGGTCTTGGTGGCATCACCCTGGTGCATCCCTCGCGCCTGACGCCCTGGCGCTACCAGCCGCCGCTGGCGGTGACCGACGTGCGCGTAGGCGGCGAGCCGCGCTGGGTCGCGCCCGATGGCCGCGGCGCGAAACTGCAGGTGCCGGCCGATGGCAACAGCCTGTCGGTGGGCTTTGCCGCGCTGGACCTGTCGGTGCCGCAGCAGAACCGCTACGCCTACCTGCTGGAGGGCTTCGACAGCAGGTGGACCCAGGTGACCGCCGGCAGCCGCCACGCCAGCTACACCAACCTGCCGCCGGGCCATTACACGCTGCATGTGCGCGGCTCCAATCGCACCGGCGCGTGGAGCCCGCACCAGATCGCACTGCAGGTGGACGTGCAGCCGCTCTGGTACCAGACCGCGCCGGCGCGGATCGGGGTGTGGCTGCTGGCCGGCCTGCTGGTGCTGGGCCTGATGCAGCTGCGCACGCTGCGCCTGCGCCAGCAGACCGCGCGACTGGAACAGCTGGTCGAACAGCGCACGGTGGAGCTGCGCGCCAGCCGCCAGCACATGCAGCACCTGGCCTATGTGGACTCGTTGACCGGCTTGCCCAACCGTCGCGACTTCAACGAACGCATGGCGACGATGACCGCGGCCGATGCCGGTGGTGCGTTCGTGTTGTTGCTGATCGACCTGGACCACTTCAAGTCGATCAACGACACCCTGGGCCATGACGCAGGCGATGCGCTGCTCAAGACCGTGGCCGACCGCCTGGCTGGCACGCTGCGCGATGGCGATGCATTGGCGCGCCTGGGCGGCGATGAATTCGCGCTGATGCTGAATCCGGCGCCCGATCCGCCGGCGCATGTCGAGGCACTGTGCGAACGCATCGTCGCCGCGCTCGCCCGGCCGGTGCTGCACCAGGGCCAGTCGCTGCTGACCTCGGCCAGCATCGGCATGGCCATGTTCCCGCGCGACGGCCTGACCAGCGACACGCTGTACAAGGCTGCCGACACCGCGCTGTACGCGGCCAAGGCGGCCGGCCGCGGGACCTGGCGCTGGGCTTGAGCCAACGCGCGGCATCATTCCTTGAAGCAACAGACCAGGCGAAAGCTGCCTTGGCCTGCTCGCGCCTGAATCCTCCGTGAGGCACGGCCAAGGGCCGAGGATCAGACCCAACGGGCGCCGCACGAGGATGTGCGGCGTTTTTCAAAAAAGGGGCAGGAAGTCCTTTGCAAATCCCCAGGCCTGAGCGGACCTGCGCGCAGCGAGGGCGTGCCGTCTCGGAGCGTGGTCTTTGCCTCTCTTGACCAGCCATTGGGCTGTCGAAGCGCGCTTATTGCACAGGCAGGAAAGCAGGTCGGGCCGCCAGGCGGCTCCACATCGCTAAGCGTCAAGCTGAGCCGCAGCGCGATGCCACGCCCTAGCGGCGATACACCGCTGCATTGATGCACGACAGCACGCTGATCACGAACCAGCCAAAGGGCAGCAACGACAGCGTGATCAGCCAGGTGATGACAAAGGCCACGCAGGCCATGACGAACCACAGGAACGCCGAGATCAGCCGTCCCTGGAACAGCTGGCCCAGGCCGGGGATGAAGAAACTGCAGATGGCGGCGAGGACGTTGCCGCCCGAACCCTGACCTTCGCTCATGACGCAGTGCCTCGTGGTGACGGATGGATGGCCACGATGCTCGGTGCAAGCCGGGCGCCGCGGCCAGTGCAGGAGGTCATGGCGGTCGCGTCAGCCCTTGCCGGGAATCGCCAGGCCACGCTGCACGGCCGGCCGCTGCAGGCCGCGCTCGAGCCACGCGCCGACGCGCTTGAAGTCATCGAAGCCGACCAGTTCGCGCGCTTCGTAGAAGGTGATCAGGTTGCGCACCCAGCCCAGGTGGGCGATGTCGGCGATGGTGTAGTGGGCACCGACGATCCAGTCCCGCCCGTCCAGCTGGGTCTCCAGCACGCCGAGCAGGCGCCGCGATTCGTCCACGTAGCGCGTGAGCGGCCGCTTGTCCTCGTAGTGCCTGCCGGCGAACCTGTTGAAGAACCCCAGCTGGCCGAACATCGGGCCGACGCCGGCCGCCTGGAAGAACACCCACTGCAGCGTCTGCCAACGCAACTGTGGATCATCGGGAATGAAGCGGCTGGTCTTGTCGGCCAGGTAGACCAGGATCGCGTTGGACTCGAACAGGCCCAGCGGCCGACCGCCCGGCCCGATCGGGTCGATGATCGCCGGAATTTTGCCGTTGGGATTGAGCGAGAGGAACTCGGGCAGGTGGCTTTCGTTGGCGCCGATGTCGACCAGGTGCGCCTCGTAGGGCAACCCGGTTTCCTCCAGCATGATCGAGACCTTGACCCCGTTGGGCGTGTTGAGCGAATACAGCTGGATGCGGTCCGGATCGCGCGCCGGCCAGCGCCGGGTGATCGGAAAGGTGGACAGGTCGGTCATCGCAACACTCCAGGTCGGGGACTGGCGCCGGACCCTACACGCCGACGGGGTAACGCGCCGTCTTCACCTGCGCGGGCATCGGTCCGCGGGCGCGGCAGGACATCATTCGACCGCGGCGATGCGCATGCCGTAGGGGGCCAGCATCGCGTTGATGCGCGGCAGGAGCGAGACGTTGTCGGCCGCGGCGCTGTCTTCGATCGGATCGACGCGGCGCATGAAGGCGTCCCAGAACGCACCGGGCGAAGGGTGGGCCGCCACCAGGTCCGGCAGGTCGTGTTCGAGCGCGCCCAACATGGCGTCGAGTTGTTGCGGTGTCGCGTACTGGCTGGCCATCGGTTTCAAGGCAGTCATCAAGGGATCGCAGCGCCGCACGCCGGAGCGCCATGGTAAGCGCTGGTCGCCGCGATGGCAGGAGCCTGGAGGCGGAAAGCTCGGATCCAGTGGCGCGACGATCCGCCGCTCAGCGCGCCATGCAGCGCTGCCAGCGGGCGTTGACCCGGTCGGCGAACCAAGCGGTGGTGAGCTGGCGGGTGATCTTGGGGCTTTCCAGCGCGATGCCCGGCAGCACCGCGCGCGGCAGCGGCCTGCCGGCGGCGGCATCGGCCAGGGCGAACACGCGGGTATACAGCGCGGTCTCTTCGAAAGCCAACGTCTGGCCTTGCTGCAGCGCGCGACGTACCTGGCCATCGTCCAGGTCCAGGCGCTGGCCCAACGCGCGCACTGCCCGTTCGGTGCCGCCGGGATGATCCAGGTCCGCGCCGGGCAGCAGCAGGTCGCCATCGAGCGCCAGCTTGATCCCCGACGCCTTGCTCACCGCATTCTGGAAAGCCGCATTGCGGCTGGCATACCAGCCGGCGTTGAAATCGGCGAAGCGATACAGCAGCGCGTCGTAATGCGCCGGATATCCCAGCAGGTGCGTGGTCCCGAAATACAGCCCGCCGCGCCGGGTGAACACCTCATGGCGCACGCCGTTACCCAGCGCGTAGGGATAGCCGCGCGCGTGGTCCTGGGCAAAGGCGATGCTGACCTGCATCGGTCCGCCGGTGTGCACCGGATTGAGCCCGCCGAACAGCGTGCCGCCCAGCGGCACCATGCCGATGAAGTCCTCATAGAGTTCGCTCATGTCGCGCTCGGTGCGCACGCCTTGCAGTCGCTGGGCGTAGCTGCGGCCATCGGGCGAATCGATCCGCAGCGCGGCATTGACCAGGAAATCGGGCACGTGCAACGCGTCGGCGCGGCGATCGATCTCGGCGCGCGCGATCTTCGGCAGGCCCGGCACCGCCGGATCGGCGCTGTAGGTGCTCTCCTGCTCGGCCACGGCCAGCACCGCGCAGACGTTGGCGGTGCTGGGTTCGATGTCCTGCGCGGTCAGCGCCACGTACACGTCCGCCGCCCAGCCGGCGCGATCGGCCAGGCTGGCCGGCAGCTTGCGCACGATCTCGGCACGGACCGCTTCCGGGCTGCGCTGCGCCGGCCGCGGCGACTGGGTCGCGCAGCCGGCCAGCAACAGCAGCAGCGTCAGGCAGCACAGGCGTGAGGTCATGGCGATGGTCGTGCAGGCGGGCCGACATCGTGCCACGCCGCCGGCACGGCGAAGGCCCACCGCGGCGGTGCTAGGCTGCAAGGCCATTGCCCCGCACGCTGATGCCAGGAGCCTTGCGATGGCCCACAACCCGGTCGGTTGGTTCGAGATCTACGTCCAGGACATGGCCCGCGCGCGGGCCTTCTACCAGACCGTGCTGGACATCGCCCTGGAGCGCCTGCCAGGCACCGGCGTGGAGATGTGGTCCTTCCCGATGCGGCCCGAAACCGCCGGCGCGCCCGGCGCCCTGGTCCGCGACCCAGGCAAGCCCTCGGGCGGCAACAGCACCGTGGTGTATTTCGTCTGCGCCGACTGCGCGGTGCAGGCCGGCCGTGTCCAGGCCGCGGGCGGCAGTGTGTCCAGGGACAAGTTCGCGATCGGGCCGTACGGCTTCATCGCCCTGGTCAAGGACAGCGAAGGCAACCTGATCGGCCTGCACTCGATGCAGTGAGCGCGGCGTTGCTTGCAACGCTCAGCTGCGGATCCGCCAGGCAAGATGCGACAGCACGCGCTCGGCCGACACGGTCGGCAGCAGCCATACCACCAGCAGCGCGGTCATCGCCGCACCCAGCACCAGCGGCGCCGCACGCACCGGGATGGCCAGCGCGCCATGCCAGCGGCGCAGCATCCACCAGGCCACGACCAGGCCCACCGCCAGGCCGGCGATGATTTCCGCCGGCGTGTGCCGGTGGCTCAGCACCCGCGAGACCGCGATCGCCGCCGCGAGGGCGCCACCGAACGCCACCGCTACGCGCCGCACCAACGGCGATGCACCGGCCACCAGCGCGTAGCAGAGCAGCGGATACAACGCCGCGGCCAGCGCGCTATGCCCGCTGACGGTAAAGAACCCGATCGTCCGCCAGTCCACGCCAAAGGCCTTGTACAGGAGCTTGGAGGCCACCACGGTGGCGGCCAGCGCTGCCAGGATGGCGATCCATTCACAGGCCACGCGCCGATCGCGCTTCCACCACACCCAACCCAGCGCGGCCATCACCGGCAGGACCAGGCGGCTGTCGCCCATCCAGGTCAGCGTGGTCTCAAGCGTACTGGGCATGCAGCGGTTCCTCTGGGCGAGCGTCGGTGTCGATGGAAAAACGCGATCCGTGCCCGGAACAGGTCCGTCCAGCGCCCAGCCTACCCTGTCTCGTACCGGCCGCCGGCAAAGGATCCCTCCGACGTCCGCGCCAGCGCGCCTTCCACGTGACAGCACACAGGTGCCGTGCTTTTCGCGACGGCACGGATGCGGCAGGCTTGGGGCCGGCCAGCACAAGGGGGAAGCTCATGGAGCGCGTGGACTGTGTGGTGATCGGCGCTGGCGTGGTCGGGTTGGCCGTGGCGCGTGCGCTGGCCGTGGCCGGGCGAGAGGTGCTGGTCCTGGAAAGCGAAGCGGCCATCGGCACGGCCACCAGCGCGCGCAACAGCGAGGTCATCCACGCGGGGATCTACTACCCGCAAGGCTCGCTCAAGGCGCGGCTGTGCGTGTCCGGGCGCGCGGCGCTGTACGACTTCTGCGCGCGCAGCGGCGTGGAGCATCGCCGCTGCGGCAAGCTCATCGTGGCCACCGACACGGCCCAGCGCCAGGGCCTGGCCCAGATCCGCCAGCACGCGTTGGCCAATGGCGTCAACGACCTGCGCCTGCTGGACGCCGCGCAGGTGCACGCGCTCGAACCCGACCTGCACGCGGTCGCCGCGTTGCTCTCGCCCAGCACCGGGATCATCGACAGCCATGGCCTGATGCTGGCGCTGCAGGGTGATGCCGAACACCACGGCGCGATGCTGGCCCTGCGCGCACCGGTCGATGGCATCGTCTGCGAGGACGACGGCTTCGTGGTCGAGGTCGGCGGCGACGCCCCCATGCGCCTGCACGCCACCACCCTGGTCAACAGCGCCGGTCACGGCGCCCCGGCACTGGCCGCGCGCATGCAGGGACTGCCGGCCGCGTTCGCGCCGCGCAGCTGGTACGCCAAGGGCAGCTACTTCAGCCTGGCCGGGCGCACGCCCTTCCAGCACCTGATCTATCCGCTGCCCGAGCCGGGCGGGCTGGGCACGCACCTGACCCTGGACCTGGCAGGACGCGCGCGTTTCGGCCCGGACGTGGAGTGGGTCGAGCGCCTGGACTACACGCTCGATCCCGCGCGCGCGGACCGCTTCTACGCCGCCATCCGTCGCTACTGGCCCGCCCTGCCCGACCAGGCGCTGCAACCGGCCTACACCGGCATCCGTCCCAAGATCAGCGGCCCGGGCCAGCCCAATGCCGACTTCCGCATCGATGGCCCGGCCGATCACGGCATCGCCGGACTGGTCAACCTGTTCGGCATCGAATCACCGGGACTGACCAGTAGCCTGGCCATCGGCGACCACGTCTGCGCCCTGCTGGAACTGACCCAACCGCTGGCCGCCTGAGCTTGGTCCCGTTCAATCGCGCCGGCGCGGCGCCAGCAGCATCAGCATCGACAGCCCCACGCACAGCCAGCCGAATGCATGGCCGATCCGGGTGAACCAGGTCGGTGGGATTGGAGCAAGCCTCACCTGCGCCAGCAGCGTGGCGCCGGGCATCGGCGCGCTGCGTGTCCCGGCGATGAAGTCACCGCGGGCTCGCTGGCGCTCGACAGCCCCTCGCGCGAAGCGCGGACCACCGTGTAGCCATTCTCCACACCACGCATGGCGGTCATGCGGCGCCCATCCAGGCATCTGCCTAGGCAAGATCCCAGGCCGGCACCAGCATGGCGCCCGCTCGGCGCTGCCCATGGGCGCGGCCGAAACGGGCGAAATGCATGTCCTTGCAGACCGCCAGGCCGATGCGCGTGCCCACGATGTCGTGGACCTCATAGGCCGCACCGCTGGCATTGCCTTCGGCCCGCTCGGGGGGGGCCATGAAGTGCTTCTGGAAGTCTTCCATGCCGCGACCAGAAGGATCAAACAGCCAGGCGTGGTTGCGCGGATGCAGCCCATCATCGATGCCGATCCCCACCTCCTGCCAGAGTTGATGGCGCGCAGCCAATGCGGCGAAGTGCGCTCGCCAGGCATCGGCCCGGGCGGTACCAGCACGGCGACCTTCCCCGGCAGCACGACCAGCGTTGCGCCTTGCCCGGCCAGTGGCGCGACCAGCGCGTCGCAGCGGTCGCGGAGGTTGGCCGCGTAGCCCGGTGAGGCCTTCAGGCCGATGGCATCGTCGATCGACGCCAGGCCCACCCGGATCGGCGTGCCCGGCAAGGGCTGCCGCGTACGCACCGCGCCGTGGCCCAGCATCGCCGGCACCAGCAGGG
Source organism: Pseudoxanthomonas sp. (assembly GCA_044235875.1). Taxonomy (GTDB): domain Bacteria; phylum Pseudomonadota; class Gammaproteobacteria; order Xanthomonadales; family Xanthomonadaceae; genus Pseudoxanthomonas_A. Next base: position 2,048 of record JBIIHJ010000068.1, on the reverse strand, counting down.
CGGTGGCGCCCACCGCCCAGCCCTTGCCGGGCACCGGTTGGCGCCACAGCAGCAGGGCAAGCGCCGAAGGCACCAGGCACAGCACCAACAGCACCGTCGCGGTTCCGCCCGGCGCGGCCAGCTGGCATACCTACGCCAGGTCGGCCTGCGAACAAGCCAGGCTGCCCCAGTTGCCATCGAGCAGCAGCGCGGCCATCAGCGCATCGGCGGTGACCCAGAGCAGCGGATAGGCCAGCACCGTCCAGGCTCGGGGCCAACGCCGCATCACGCGCCGGCTCAAGGTCGGCACGCCGTACCAGAGCGCGGATTGGCCAACCAGCGCCAGCGCCGCCGGCAGTGGCGGCATCACCAGCAGGAAATACGACAGGGAACGGCTGCAGCATCGCCAGGGTGGCCAGCCAGCGTCGTTCGATGGACAGGGCCAGCCACAGCGCCGGCACCGGCGCGATCCAGGCCAGCCAGCGGTTGGGCGTGAGCCCGGTTGCCAGGCTCAGGACGCCGCCGGCAAAGACGGCCAGAAGCAGCGTCCGCAGCACGCGCGCAGGACCGGGTTGCATGTTGCTGCGCTCCATGCGTGCACCCACGAAGGAGTGGTCAGGGCGTTGCGCGGCAGCTTGCGTCCTGGACGCCCCGCGCGACATGGCCAGACGTCAGTGCGTGTGGGCCGCCTTCACCCAGGGCCACCGACACTGCAACCCCCCGCGCGTCCGGAAGTCCGCCATGCCCGTTGAACTGAAGATGCTTGCCTGGTCCATCCTGCTGGGACTGGCCTATGTCCTGGTGGACGCCACCCTGGTCACGGCCAAGCGCGGACTGAAGTGGAACGCGGGCAACCGCGAGGCGACGGCCGAACCGCTGACCGGCCTGCCGGCGCGGGCGCAGCGCGCCAGCGCCAACTTCCTCGAAACCTTTCCGTTCTTTGCCGCGGCGGCGCTGGCGGTGATCGCGCTGGAACGCCAGAGCCCGCACACCGCGCTGGCCGCGCAGCTCTACGTGTGGGCGCGATTGGCGTACCTGCCGGTCTACCTCATCGGCATCCCCTACCTGCGCTCGGCCATCTGGGTGGTGTCGCTGTGGTCGATCCTGCAGCTGGTCTGGGCGCTGCTCTGAGCGCGGCCCGGCGTCTGTTGGTCAGCTCTGGCCGGTCTGCGAGAACGCACGCAACACTGCGGCTTCCTCGCCACTGCCGGTGAAGTCTTCGGCCACGGCGCGGTACTGGCCGGCCATCGCGGTGAAGATCGCGCTCTCGGGTCGATCCGCGCCGATGAACGCGGCAATCTGCTCCATCTCCGGCGCCCAGCGCCAGGCCTTGGGCAGCAGGTCGGGCAGGCCGCGGTCCAGCAGCGCGAGCAGGCCGGGCCGCGTATCGGCCAGGGCCGCGCGCAGGGCCACACCGGCGCCATGCCGCTCGGCGGCCAGCACCATGGCCGCCCCCAGCGCGCCCACGCCCTTGCTCAATCCCGCATACGCCATCTTCAACGCGCTGGCCGCGCCGACCCCGCCGGCCAGCAGCTGGGTCACCACGCCGTGGGCGTTGAGCAGGTCCGCGATCTGCGCTGCATCCTCGGACAGGTACAGCGTCGGTCCCACCTCATCGTCCTTGGGCGGGAAGCCGATGATGCAGCCATCGATGAAACGCGCGCCGGCCGCTTCGATGATCGTCTGCACCTGGCGCACGGTTTCAGGATTGACCGCATTGAGATCGACATAGGTCGGGCGATGTTCGACGACCTCGCACCAGCCTGCGAACGCGTGCGCCAGGGCCAGCGCTTCGGCCGGCGGCACGATTGACAGGAACAGCCCGCTCTGCAGCAGCGCAGGTGGTGCGACATCGCGCATCCCGGCCGCTGCGGCGCGGGCACGACTGCTGGCGCTGCGCCCTTCCAGCGTGGTCAGGACCTGCAGACCCCGTGCGTGCAGACGGGTGGACAAAGCGGCACCCATCGCGCCCGGCGCGACGATGGCAAGGGACTGGGACATCGGCATGCGTTCCATCGAAAGAAAACCGATGGGCACTGTGCGCCGTCAGGTGCCGGTTGTAAGCCCGA
>JBIIHJ010000328.1:0-4518 GCA_044235875.1 Pseudoxanthomonas sp. | reverse complement strand
CTGCTGGGCGACGACTCGTCCGGCGAGTTCTATTCGGTGGCGCTCACCCACCACCGCCAGCAGGCCGACACCGGCACCAAGATGATCCACGTGGGCCGCAACACCAAGTCCAAGATCGTCTCCAAGGGCATCAGCGCCGGCCGCGGGCAGAACACCTACCGCGGCCTGGTCAAGGTGGACAGGAGCGCGGCGGGCGCGCGCAACTTCACCCAGTGCGATTCGCTCCTGATCGGCAAGCAGTGCGGGGCCCACACCTTCCCCTACATCGAAGTGAAGAACCCGGACGCCACGGTCGAACACGAGGCCACCACCTCCAAGATCAGCGACGACCAGATGTTCTATTGCCGCGCGCGTGGCATCAGCCAGGAAGACGCGGTGTCGATGATCGTCGACGGCTTCTGCAAGCAGGTCTTCCGCGAATTGCCCATGGAATTCGCGGTCGAGGCCAAGAAGCTGCTGGAAGTCTCGCTGGAAGGCTCGGTCGGTTAAGACCGCCAGGCGGCGCCTCCTCCGCCGCCGTTGTCACTATTTTTTTCTGCGGGCCACGGGCCTGCATACCGGATATCGCCATCATGTTGAAGATCGACAACCTCCACGCCTCCGTCGCCGGCAAGGAAATCCTCAAAGGTCTCTCGCTTGAAGTGAAGCCAGGCGAAGTGCACGCCATCATGGGCCCCAACGGCGCCGGCAAATCCACGCTGGGCAACATCCTGTCCGGGCGCGAGGGCTATGAAGTCACCGACGGCACGGTGCTGTTCGAGGACGCCGATCTGCTGGAACTGGCGCCGGAAGAACGCGCCGCCGCCGGCATCTTCCTGGCCTTCCAGTATCCGGTCGAAATTCCGGGCGTAAACAACACCTATTTCCTGCGCGCGGCGCTCAACGCCCAGCGCAAGGCGCGTGGCGAAGGCGAACTGGATTCAATGCAGTTCCTCAAGCTGGTGCGCGAGAAGCTGGCCGTGCTGCACCTGAAGGACGAGCTACTGCATCGCGGTGTCAACGAAGGGTTTTCGGGCGGCGAGAAGAAGCGCAACGAGATCTTCCAGCTGGCCGTACTGGAGCCCAAGCTGGCAATCCTGGACGAAACCGATTCGGGCCTGGACATCGATGCGCTCAAGGCCGTGGCCGATGGCGTCAACATGCTGCGCTCGGCGGGACGTTCGTTCCTGGTCATCACCCATTACCAGCGCCTGCTGGACTACATCAGGCCCGACGTGGTGCATGTACTGGCCGATGGCCGCATCGTCCAGACCGGCGGCCCGGAACTGGCCCTGGAGCTGGAAGCCCACGGCTACAACTGGCTGAAGGATCGCGTGATCCCGGAAACTGCGGCATGAGCGCGCTGCTCGACTCGCTCGCGTCGGCCTTCGACGGCGACAGCGCACGCCGCACGGTCCTGGACGATGCCCTGGCCACCGGCCTGCCGACCCAGCGCGACGAGGCGTGGAAGTACACCTCGCTGCGTGCGTTGGAGCGCCGCAGCTTTGCCGCGGTCCAGGCCGCGCCGCAGATCGATGCCCAGCTGATCGCGCATGTGCCATCGCCGCGCCTGGTGTTCGTCAACGGCCGCCATGTCGAGGCGTTGTCCGACCTGAGCGGACTGGCTGAGGGCGTCAGCCTGCAGCGCCTGTCGCAGGCGCTCGCCGACGGCGGCGACGCCGCGCGCTTCCTGGCCCGTCGCTTCGAGCGCGGCGACGAAGTCTTCGCCCGGCTCAACGCTGCCCTGGCCAGCGAAGGCGTGCTGCTGCGCGTGGAGACCGGTGTGCAGGCCACCGCGCCGCTGCAGCTGGTCTTCATCGGCGCCCCCGACACCACCGACCGCGCCTGGCACCTGCGCAACCTGATCGAGCTGCGCGCCAACGCACGGCTGCACGTGGTCGAGCACCACATCGCCGCAGGCGAGCATGCGCACCTGTCCAATGCTCTGACCCATGTGCACCTGGCCCAGGGCGCGCAACTGGTCCATGCCCGTGCCCAGCACGAGTCCGACAAGGCGACCAGCCTGCTGCGCACCGATGCGGTGCTGGCGCGTGATGCGGTCTACAGGCGCCTGGACCTGGAGCTGGGCGCGGCTCTATCGCGCCACGAACTCAACGTGCGCCTGGAAGGCGAAAACGCCCGCCTGGACGCCAATGGCGTGCTGCTCGCCGGCGGTCGTCGCCATCTGGATACGCGGCTCGGGATCGACCACATCGCCCGCGACACCAGTTGCGGCCTGACCTGGCGCGGCCTGGGGACTGGACGCGGCCGCGCGGTGTTCCATGGCGGCATCCTGATCCGCGAAGGCGCCGATGGCACCGATGCGCGGCTGTCCAACAAGAACCTGTTGCTCTCGGACAACGCCGAGATCGACAGCCAGCCGGTGCTGGAAATCCACGCGGACGAAGTCCAGGCCGCCCATGGCGCCACCGTCGGCCGACTCGATGCCAATGCGCTGTTCTACCTGCGCTCGCGCGGGCTGCCGCAGGCCGATGCGCAGCGCCTGCTCACGGCCGCATTCTGTCGCGAGCCGCTGTCGGTGCTGGGCGACGATGCGCTGATCGCACAGCTGGCCGAGATGGTCGATACCGCCCTGCGCCAGGTAGGTGCGGCATGAGCGCCGTCGAAAATACCGGCACCGCCGGCGTGCGGCCCGATGAGGCCGTGGACTGGAACCGCGTGCGCGCGGACTTCCCGTTGCTGACCCGTGCGGTCAACGACAAGCCGCTGATCTACTTCGACAACGCCAACACTTCACAAAAACCCATCCAGGTGATCGCCGCGGTCGACGGCTTTTATCGCCGCCAGAACGCCAACGTCAGCCGGGCCGTGCACGCACTGGGCACCGAAGCAACCGATGCCTACGAAGGCGCGCGCAAGACGCTGGCGCGTTTCATGGGCGTACGTGGCGATGAGCTGATCCTGTGCAGCGGCACGACCTTCGCGATCAACCTGGCCGCCTATGCATGGGCCCTGCCGAACCTCAAGGCCGGCGACGTCATCCTGGTTTCGCGCATGGAGCACCACGCCAACATCGTGCCATGGCAGCTCATCGCCCAGCGCACCGGCGCGAAGATCCAGGTGGCCGAGATCCTGCCTGACGGCAGCCTGGACCTGGACGCGCTCTACAAGGCGATGACCCCGCAGGTGAAGCTGCTGGCGGTGGCCCATGTGTCCAACGTACTGGGCACGGTCAACCCCGTGCGCGAGATCTGCAGGGCCGCGCGCAAGGCTGGCATCGTCACCGTGGTCGATGGCTCGCAGGCCGCGCCGCACATGAAGCTGGATGTCGCGGCGATCGGCTGCGACTTCTACGCGGTCACCGGCCACAAGATCTGCGGCCCGACCGGCACCGGCGCACTGTGGGCACGTCGCGAACTGCTCGAGGCCATGCCGCCCTTCATCGGCGGCGGCGAGATGATCAAGGAGGTCAGCTTCGAGAAGACGACCTTCAACGAGGTACCGCACAAGTTCGAGGCCGGCACGCCCAATATCGCCGGTTTCGTCGGTCTGGGCGCGGCGCTGGACTATCTGGACGGCGTGGGCATGGAGGCGATCCGTGCGCGCGAGGCCGATCTGCTGGCCCACCTGACCGAAGAGTTGAACAGGGTGGACGGCCTGCGCATCTTCGGCACGGCGCCGGACAAGGCGGCGGTGGTGTCCTTCCTGATCGATGGCGCCCATGCGCACGACCTGGCCACGCTGCTGGACCTGGAAGGCGTCGCGGTGCGCTCGGGCCAGCATTGCGCCCATCCGCTGCTGCAGTACTTCGGCGTGGCCGCCACGCTGCGCGCTTCGCTGGCGTTCTACAACACGCACGCGGAGATCGAAGGCTTCATCACCGCCTTGAACAAGGCCCGCAGGCTGCTGGGCTGACCAGTCGCGTTGCTTCCCGTAGAGCGGAGCTCGCTGCGCTGTGGGCTTCTCAGCTTCCCGTAGAGCGGAGCTTGCTCCGCTGGGGCCTTCGCGCGACCTGACCGAAGAGCAGCGGAGCAAGCTCCGCTCTACGGGAAGCTGAGGGTTAGCCGGTGCCTTCGCGTGACCTGCCAGGACAGCCGCGGAGCGATCTCCGAGGTGACTTCGCATGGCCTGCCACCAGAGCAGCGCCCACCCCCCTGTAGAGCGGAGCTTGCTCCGCTGGGGCCTTCGCGCGACCCGACCGAAGAGCAGCGGAGCAAGCTCCGCTCTACGGGAAGCTGCGGTTTAGCCGATGCCTTCGCGTGACCTGACAGGACAGCCACGGAGCGATCCCCGCGGTGCCTTCGCGCGACCTGACCGAAGAGCAGCGGAGCAAGCTCCGTTCTACGGGAAGCTGCGGTTTAGCCGATGCCTTCGCGTGACCTGACAGGACAGCCGCGGAGCGATCCCCGCGGTGCCTTCGCATGGCCTGGCACCAGAGCAGCAGAGCCCCCTGTAGAGCGGAGCTTGCTCCGCTGGGGCCTTCGCGCGACCTGACCGAAGAGCAGCGGAGCAAGCTCCGCTCTACGGGAAGCTGCGGTTTAGCCGATGCCTTCGCGTGACCTGACAGGACAGCCGCGG
>JBIIHJ010000327.1:0-4523 GCA_044235875.1 Pseudoxanthomonas sp. | reverse complement strand
ACCGGTGTTGTGCTGCTGATCGTCCGCAACATCTTTTATGGGATCGTGCTGCTCGGGCCGTTCGCAGGCCTGATCGTGCCGGCGTGCGCATCGATGCCCACCGATGCAACGCTGGACCGCCAGATCACAACCGGTGCTTCGAGCTGCGTCGCAACCAGCCCAGCGAGGCGGCGCGCATCGCCCGCCTGACCCTGCCCCAGGCCCAGCGCGACCCGGCCCAACGCATCAAACTCCTCAGCTGCCTGGGCCAGGCCCAGGCACTGGCCGGAGATGGCCGCGAGGCGATGGCCACGGTTGATCGCACCGTGGCCGACTTGAAGGCCCACCCGCAGCCGCCGTCATTCAACCTGCGCGTGTATTCCAACGTGGCGGTAGCCTTGCACGTGGCCGGCCAGCTGCACCGGGCCCTGGATTACTACAACCTGGCCTACGACGCGGCCCTGGCGGAGGATTCGGCCGCGGCCCAGGTCAGCACGCTGATCAACGTGGCGATTATCTACAGCGAGGAACTGGATGCCTTTGACCGCGCCGAGGAGTACTTCGCGCGTGCCCAGGCCATCGCCGACCGCACGGGCATCGCCAACCCGCTGCTGCCGTACAACCGCGCGCTCAACGCCATCCGCGCCGGTCGCGACAGCGCCGTGCCGGCGTTGCTGGACCAGGCCGAGCACATCGCCCGCGCCACCAATGCCCAGATGGTCATCGCGCGCAGCCAGGCCGAGCGGATCGCGCTGGAGGCACGCGTCCGCCAGGACGCGCAGGCACGGCCCCGCCTGCTGCAGATCGCCCGCCTGCAGCGCGAGGCGCAGGATCCTTCCGGCGCCTCTGCCACGCTGGTACGCGTGGCCCGGCTGGCACTGGCCGATGGGGATTCCGCCGCGGCCCTGCACCAGGCCAACGCCGCGCTGGCCCTGGCGCGCGGTGGCGGATTCCGCACCGAACAACGTGACGCCATGGAGGCGCAGCTGGCCGCGCAGCAGGCGTTGGGTCGCTACAGACAGGCGCTGGACACCAGCACGCGGCTCAGCCATCACCAACTGGAAGCGCTGCGCTCACAGAACCTGCAAGGGCTGGCCGCGCTGCAGGATCGGCTGGACGATACCGACCGCGCCCGCGAGTTGGCTGCGATGCGCGCCGACCAGCGCGTCCAGGCCCTGCAGCTGGAAAGCGCACGCACCCTGCGCAACCTGGCCATCGCCGGGTTCTGCGCGCTGGCCCTGCTCAGCGCCGGCTTCTATGTGTACCAGCGCCGCGTCCACGCGCAGCTGGAGCTGCTCAGCAGCACCGATGCGATGACCGGCATGCTCAACCGGCGCGCGGCCAACCGCCGCATGTCCGCCTTGCCCTCGGCGCTGGGCGGGGAGCGGCGGCATGTTGCCTTCCTGGTCGACATCGATCACTTCAAGGACGTCAACGACCTGCACGGCCACCAGGCCGGCGACGCACTGCTGGTCGAGATCGCGCGGCGCCTGCGCACCGAGGGCGAGCCCGGCGACATCGTGGCGCGCTGGGGCGGGGAGGAATTCCTGGTCGCGCGGGCCGATGTCGAACCAGGCCGGGTGGCCCGGATCGCCGAGGACATGCGCGCCTGCATCGCCGACCGTCCAGTGGTGCTGCCGACGGGCGGAACGCACCGGATCACCGCATCGATCGGCTTCGCCTGCTGGCCGTTCTATCCCGATGCGCAGGGCGACCGGCGCGGCGATTTCCATTACGCGCTGAGCCTGGCCGATCGGGCGCTGTACGCCTCCAAGCACGGCGGCCGCGACGCGTGGACCGGCTTGTGGGGTCAACCGGGTCAGACCGGGGAGCAGGACCTGGCGCTGGACCACCCCGATCGGGCCGAGGCCGCCGGCCACCTTCGGATCCTGAGCAGCCGCGGGCCGGCGCAGTGGAGCGCTCGGGCGGCGCTGCAGGACTGACTCAGGTCGCCTCGCGCAGCGCGTTGCGATAGCTGCGACTGCAGGGCACTGCCGTGCCGTCACGCAGATGCACGCGCGCATCGCCACTGTCCAGCGGCTCGATCGAAGCCACCTGCGCCAGGTTCACGAGGTAACTGCGATGCACGCGGACGAAGCGCTGCGGATCCAGCCGCGCCTCCAGTCCGGCCAGCGTGCTGCGCAGCGGATAGTCGTGGCCGCGCACGCGCAGGTTGACGTAGTTGCCCGAGGCCTGGGCCCATTCGATATCCGCGGTGGCGATCAGGAATTCGCGACCGAGCTTGCGGATGAGGAAGCGCTCCGGACGCTCGACCGACTCCACCGCCGGACCGTCATCAGGCGCGTCGAGCAAGTGCGCCTCACCGACGCGACGACGCCCGAACCAGTCCACGAAGTGGCTCACCGTGACGATGGTGAAGAAGGTCCGCACGTCCTTGAGGTACTCGTACACGCCGCGCGCGAGCCAACCATCGGCATCCTGGTAATCCAGCCCACGCAGCCAGTACACCGCGTCGCGCAGCCAGAACATGCCCACCACGTGCAACACCGACCAGGCCACGCTGGCCAGCACGTACAGCGGCAGGCGCCGGCGCCAGGTGTCGGCATGCAGCGGCCAGCGCTCGCAGGCCCACAGCACAAGCGGCAAAGTCGCCAGGATCACGCCGACACTGGTCAGCTCCCAGGTCATCGGCTCCCACAGCTGCAGCGTGTGACCGCTGCGCTGCGCATCCATGACCCCGGTCAAGGCATTGCCGATGGCCGCCGCCAGGAAGGCGACAACCCAGAACATCCACTCGCCCCAACGCCGCCGGCGGCGTGGGGTGAGAGCGGCTTCGGCGGGGTCGGTCGGTTGGCTGGACATCCGGCCATGGTAGCCAGCGCGCGCGACGCGCGGCATGTGGCCTCGGTCATGCAGCGCTGGCAGAGGTGTGTGGCTCGCGCGCGATCCGCCACCCGCGCATCGGCGGTCGCCTCACGCGCAACGCGCATGACGCATTGACGTCCATCCCACTGGTCCCTGCCCGACCGCAGTTCGTCACAAGCGCAGGCCGGTCAGTCACTTGGCGCTCACCCCTCCGGTGGCCGTATCGCAGGCTGGTGACCGTCCCCTTGACGGAACCCGCCATGCCACGTCGCCACGATATCGATGCCCTGCGGGTCATCGCCTTCGCACTGTTGATTCTCTACCACTGCGGCATGGTCTACGTTGCGGAGTGGACCTACTTCAAGAGCAGCTACACCACCGAGTGGCTGCAGTGGCCGATGATCGCGATGAACCGCTGGCGGATGCCGCTGTTGTTCATGATCTCGGGCATCGCCATCGGACTGGCGCGGGTGGAAGCGCGGCGCTGGCGCTTTGCCGCGCTGCGCACCTGGCGCCTACAGGTGCCGCTGTGGTTCGGCATGTTCGTGGTCGCCGCATTCCAGGTGTATTGCCAGGGACGCGCCGAAGGGCGCCTGTCGCCCGGCCTGTGGTCTTTCATGACGCGCTACTGGCAGCTGGATGCCAGCGCGGGCGGGCTGACCTGGGCGCACCTCTGGTATGTGGCCTACCTGTGGCCGTACACGCTGCTGCTGATCGCCGCCATGCCGGCCCTGCGCCGGCTGCGCGCCTGGCTGGCACAGCCGGAGGCCACGCGCGCTGCGGCATGGGGGCTGGCCGTCGCGCCGATCGCGTGGCTGGCGCTGGTCCAGTTTGAACTGGCGCCGCGCTATCCGGAAACCCATGCGCTGTTCGGCGACTGGACGGTCCATGCAGAATCGCTACCCCTGTTTCTACTGGGCTATCTGCTGTCGGCGAGTCCCTGGTTCTGGACGTGGGTTCAACGCTTGCGCTGGCGGACCGTGCTGATCGCAGGCGTGGCGATCACCCTCGAGCTGTCACTGCGCTGGCTGGGACACTATCCGCCGCACGGGCCGATGCCGGCCTGGGTGATGCACGTGCCGTGGTACGGGATCGAACGCATGGCCCGCGTCACCTATACCTGGACCGCGTTGCTGGCGATCTTTGGCTGGGCGCGGGTGTGGCTGGATCGACCGTACCAATGGCTGCTTTATTGCAGCGAGGCCGTGTTCCCCTGGTACATCCTGCACCAGACCCTGATCGTAGCGCTGGCGTACTGGCTGGTGCCCATGCGGCTCGGCCCGGTGCTTGAACCTGCGTTGCTGATCGCCGGCACGGTCGCCGGATGCCTGCTGCTGCATGAGCTGTTGATCCGTCGCATCGGCTGGCTGCGGCCGCTGTTCGGGCTTAAGCAGATGCCGATCAGCCGGCTGATCTCCACGTCCGCATCCCGAGGATGAGTCTCCTTGTAGAGCTGAGCTCGCTCGGCTGAAGCTTTACCTGGACACCTCCTGTAGAGCCGAGCTCGCTCGGCTGAAGCTTTACCTGGACACCTCCTGTAGAGCCGAGCTTGCTCGGCTGGAGCTTTACCTGGACACCTCCTGTAGAGCCGAGCTCGCTCGGCTGAAGCTTTACCTGGACACCTCCTGTAGAGCCGAGCTCGCTCGGCTGAAGCTTTACCTGGACACCTCCTGTAGAGCCGAGCTCGCTCGGCTGGAGCTTTACCTGGACACCTCCTG
>JBIIHJ010000326.1:0-4524 GCA_044235875.1 Pseudoxanthomonas sp. | reverse complement strand
CGCGCATCTTGAAGATGGTCACCAGGAAGTTGATGCCTGTCGGCGTCGTTCCGAGGCCCGAGATCTGCAGCGCCCAGATGTAATAGTCGACACCGACTCCTGGACTGTATTGGAGCCCCGACAACGGCGGGAACGCCAGCCAGCCGGTCTGGGCGAACTCGCCCACGAACAGCGACAGCATGATCAGCACCACGCCCGCCACGAACAGCCAGAAGCTGAGCGAGTTCAGGAACGGATAGGCCACGTCGCGCGCACCGATCTGCAGCGGCACGATCAGGTTGACCAGCCCGGTCAGGAACGGCATGGCCATGAAGAAGATCATGATCACGCCGTGCGCGGTGAAGATCTGATCGTAGTGATGCGGTGGCAGGATGCCTTCGCTGCCCCCATGGCCCAGGGCCAGCTGGATGCGCATCATGATGGCGTCGGCAAAGCCGCGCAGCAGCATGACCAGCGCCACGGCGATGTACATCACGCCGATCTTCTTGTGGTCGACCGAGGTCAACCATTCACGCCACAACCAGCCCCACAGCTTGAAGTAGGTCATCAGACCAAGGACCAGCACACCGCCCAGGCCCACGCCTGCTGCGGTCGCGATCAGGATGGGCTCGTGGTACGGAATCGCCTCGAGCGTCAGTTTGCCCAGCAACATTAGTGCTTCTCCTGCGGATTCTGCGTCTCACCCGTCGGCGCCGGAGCGTCGTCGTGGTGCATGTTTTCCATGCCCGGCATGGAATCCATCGAATGCATGTCGTGGCCATCGGCCTGGCCGTTGCCTGCGGCGCCGGAAGCGGCGTCGGGCGTGGCGTAGCTGCCATCGTGGGCGTTGGCCTGTTCGGCCGCTTCGGTGCCCGGCTCGGACGGGTTGTCCATGCCGAGCATCTTGTGCCCGCCCTTGCCGTGCGAACCCATCATGTACTTGGCGATGATGGTGTTGAACAGGTCGGGCTGCGCCGAGGCGTAGTACGCCACCGGGTTGTTCTCGCTGGGCTTGGCCAGTTCGGCGTAGCTTGCAGCGTCCAGGGCCTGGCCGGAGGACTTGACCTTGGCGACCCAGGCATTGAAGCCGGCCGGATCGGTCGCGATGGCATTGAAATGCATGCCCGAGAAACCCTTGCCGCTGTAATGCGAAGACAAGCCACGGAAGGTGCCCTGCTCGTTGGCGATCAGGTGCAGCTTGGTCTCCATGCCGGCCATCGAATAGATCATCGTGCCGAGCTGGGGAATGAAGAACGAGTTCATCACCGAGTCGGAGGTGATGCGGAAGTTCAGCGGGGTCTTTTCCGGGAACCTGATCTCGTTGACCGTGGCGATGTTCTGGTCGGGGTAGATGAACAGCCACTTCCAGTCCAGCGACACCGCCTCGATGGTCACCGGTGCCACGTCCGAGTCCAGCGGGCGATAGGGATCCAGCGCATGCGAGGAGCGCCACACCAGCACGCCCAACACCGTGATGATCACGCAAGGAATGGCCCACACCACGATCTCGATCGGCGTGGAATGGTGCCATTCCGGCTCGTAGCGGTTCTGCTTGGAGGCCCGGTAGCGGTAGGCGAAGACCAGGGTCATCACGATGACCGGGACCACCACCAGCAGCATCAGGACCGTGCAGGTGACGAGCAGGTTGCGCTCGTCGATGCCGATCTGACCCTTCGGGTTCAGGATGGCGGACTGGCATCCGCCGAGAAACAACACACTTGCCAGCAAAATCCATGGACGCAGTCGTCCAGGAAGCTTCAGCAGGGACATGGTCTATCCAGTTGCGAGAAGAAATCGGCTACCTATGCAGACGGCCGTTCCTCCGGCCGCCCGCAACACTGTCGCGCGTCACGGTCGCCACAAGGGAGGCCTGACGCTGGCGGGCTAGTGCTAGAACCGCACTATTTTATGCTGCCCCGCAGCATCTAGGAATCCCTTGCCCGATGCTTTTCCGTCAGCCTTGCCGCAATCTCGCCCGCTTGTGCGCTGGGCTGCGGCTCGTTCGGCGACGGAATGATCAGCAGGGCGCGGCTCGACGCGACACAACACGGTGCATCTTACGCTTCGGCCCTGTCCGATGACGCATCCAGTGACGCGATCGAGGCAGTTCCGCGCGACGTGGTCCGCAAAAAAGAAAAGCCCCGTCACCGAAGCGACGGGGCCTTCAAAATCGTGCTGGTGCCGGAAATAGGAATCGAACCTACGACCTACGCATTACGAATGCGCCGCTCTACCAACTGAGCTATTCCGGCGAAGAGCGCGAATTCTAGGGATCGCACCGCGATCGGTCAATTGACCAGTTGCAGGCGCAGCTCCTTGGGCAGGGCGAAGACCATGCTTTCAGGCTCGCCGGACAGTTCGCTGACATCCCCGGCCCCCAGTTCGCGCAGGCGCTGGATGACGCCGTCGATCAGCACGTCCGGCGCCGAGGCGCCGGCGGTGACGCCGACCTTCTTCTTGCCGACGATCCAGGACGGGTCGATCTCGTGTGCGCCGTCGATCAGGTACGACTCCACGCCATCGCGTTCAGCCAGCTCGCGCAGGCGGTTGGAGTTGGAGCTGTTGGGAGATCCCACCACCAGAACCAGATCGCACTCGCGGGCCAGGTCGCGCACCGCGTCCTGGCGGTTCTGGGTGGCGTAGCAGATGTCGTCGTTCTTCGGCCCCTGCATCGCCGGGAACTTGGCCCGCAGCGCGGCGATGATGCCCACCGTGTCGTCCACCGACAGCGTAGTCTGGGTGGTATAGGCGAAATTGCCCGGCTGGTCGATCTCCAGCGTGGCCACGCCGGCGATGTCCTCGACCAGATAGATGCGCCCGGCGCCGCGTTCGCGGTCCCACTGGCCCATCGTGCCCTCCACTTCCGGATGGCCGGCGTGTCCGATCAGGACCACGTCGCGCCCGGCGCGGCAGTGGCGGGCCACTTCCAGGTGCACCTTGGTGACCAGCGGACAGGTCGCATCGAAGACCTTCAGGCCGCGGCGGTCGGCCTCCTGGCGCACGGCCTGGGAGACGCCGTGGGCGCTGAAGATCACGGTGTTGTTGTCGGGCACCTCGTCAAGCTCTTCGACGAAGATCGCGCCGCGCTGCTTGAGGTCGTCGACCACAAAACGGTTGTGCACCACCTCGTGGCGCACGTAGATCGGCGCGCCCAGAGTTTCGATGGCGCGCTTGACGATCTCGATCGCACGGTCGACACCGGCGCAGAAACCACGGGGATTGGCGAGCAGGACGTCCATGCCCACCATTATCCCGCTTTGGCGCGGCGTTTGCCGTCGAACAGGCCGAACACAGCGATCCCCACCGCGCCACACACGATGGCCGAATCGGCAATGTTGAACGAGGGCCAGTAGTGCTTGCCCACGTACCACTGGATGAAATCGACGACATGGCCGTGGACCAGGCGGTCGATCACGTTGCCCAGCGCGCCGCCGATCACCAGCGCATAGGGCACCGCCACGCGCCAGTCGCCGCGGGCGGTGCGCGCCAGCCAGGTGCCCAGCAGGCCGCAGACACCCACCGCCAACGCGGTGAAGAACCAGATCTGCCACCCGCCAGCGTTGCTCAGGAAGCTGAACGCCGCGCCGGTGTTGTAGGTGCGGTACCAGTTCCAGAAGCCATCGATCACCTTGACCGCCTGGAACTCGGGCAGGCTGGCCAGCACCCAAGCCTTGGACCACTGGTCCAGCCCGATCACCACCGCCGACAGCACCAGCCAGACCAGTGCGTTGGGGCGCTTGCTCGCCACGTTCTCCTGGGCGCTCAGAACCATTGCCGGTCCTCGCCTGCACCATCGATGTTGTCCACGCAGCGCCCGCACAGCTCCGGATGGGCCGCATAAGCGCCGACGTCGGCGCGTCGCTGCCAGCAGCGCACGCACTTGGGCTTGGTGGTCGGCTCGGCCAGGACCAAGACCGCATCGGCCTGCGCCGGCGTCACCGTGACATCGCCACTGATGAACAGGAAGCGCAGCTCATCGCTCAAGGCCGCCCACCGCGCCGCCGTGTCGGCGCCCGCGGTGATGGCGATTTCCGCGTCCAGCGCAGCGCCGATGGCGCCGCTGGCGCGCATCGGCTCGAGCACCTTGGCGACCTGCTCTCGCAGCGCCAGCAGTTGGTCGAAATCGGCCGCCGACAGCGCGGCATCGGCCGGCAACGGCGCCAGGCCGTCGTAGAACGTGGAAAACAGCACATTGTCCAGACGCTTGCCCGGCAGGTAGCTCCACATCTCGTCGGCGGTGAAGCTCAGGATCGGCGCGATCCAGCGCACGAAGGCTTCGGCGATGCGGTACATCGCGCTCTGCGCACTGCGACGGCCGCGCGAGTCTTCCGGCATCGTGTACAGACGGTCCTTGGTCACGTCCAGGTACAGCGAGCCCAGGTCCACGCTGCAGAAATTCAGCAGCGCCTGGACGATGGCCGCGAAGTCGTAGCGCTCGTAGGCGGCCTTGATCTTCTCCTGCAGCTCCCAGGCGCGGTGCACGATCCAGCGATCCAGCGCGACCATGTCCTCCAGCGGATTCAGATGCACCGTCGGATCGAAGCC
>JBIIHJ010000325.1:0-4525 GCA_044235875.1 Pseudoxanthomonas sp. | reverse complement strand
ATGAGTCTCCTTGTAGAGCTGAGCTCGCTCGGCTGAAGCTTTACCTGGACACCTCCTGTAGAGCCGAGCTCGCTCGGCTGGAGCTTTACCTGGACACCTCCTGTAGAGCCGAGTTCGCTCGGCTGGAGCTTTACCTGGACACCTCTTGTAGAGCCGAGCTTGCTCGGCTGGCGCTTTAACGGGGACAGCCCAAGCCGAGCAAGCTCGGCTCTACATGTGTGGTTGCGAAAGCTCGGGCCGGTGGTCGCCGCGAGAGCACCGGCTCGCTCAGGCCGGCGCGCAGTGCTCGACGATCAACTGGATCGCGTCGCCGCCGCGGTAGTCGTCCGGCGCCAGCCGATAGGCGATATGCACGTGCGCAGGCGGCGCATCGGCCTTGAGGCCGCCAAATTGGATCGCATTGAGCGGCTGCGCGCGCTGCGGGCAGCGCAGCACCAGCTTGAGGTGGCGCTCGCCGACCGCGCGCCAGTCGATGACTTCGAAGATGCCGTCGAACAGCGGCTCGGCAAAGCCCTGTCCCCATGGCCCGCCATCGCGCAGCGCCTCGGCGTGCGCGCGATCGAACTCGTGCGGCAGCAGCTCGCCATCGCTGAGCAGCTCGGCCTGCAGCCACGCCGCGTCCATGACGCCGGCGACATGCGCCTGGAAGGCCGACTCGAACGCCGGCAGCTGCGCCAGATCCATGCTCAGGCCGGCCGCCATCGCGTGCCCGCCGAACTTCTGCATCAGTCCCGGATGCTGTGCATCGACCGCGGCCAGGGCGTCGCGGATATGGAAGCCCGGGATCGAGCGCGCCGAGCCGCGCAGGCTCGTGCTGCCAGGCTCGGCCGGCGCGAAGGCGATCACCGGCCGATGCACGCGGTCCTTCATCTTCGAGGCCACCAGGCCGACCACGCCGGGATGCCAGTCGCCGTCGAACAGGCACACCGCCAGTGGCACGTCGCCGTCGCCACTCAGCGCGACCTTGGACAGCGCCAGCTCGGCCTCGTCGGTCATCTGCTGCTGCACGCCGCGGCGCTCGGCGTTGATCCCGTGCAGCACGCCGGCCATCTCGCGTGCCGGCGTGTCTTCGTCGCACAGCAGGCAGGCGATGCCCAGTGCCATGTCTTCCAGGCGCCCGGCTGCGTTGAGGCGCGGGCCGATCGCAAAGCCGATGTCGGCGGCGCTGAGCGTCTCGGGCTTGCGCCCGCAGACCTCGATCAAGGCGCGCAGACCAGCGCATCCCTGTCCTGCCCGCAATCGGCGCAATCCCGCCGACACCAGCGCCCGGTTGTTGGCATCCAGCGGCACCAGGTCGGCCACGGTGCCGACCGCGACCAGGTCCAGCAGCGTGGACAGGTCCGGCTGCGGCACCGGCAGTCGATCCAAGGCGCGCAGATGCCGGCGCAGCGCCAGCAGCACGTAGAACATCACCCCGACGCCGGCCAGCGACTTGCTGGGGAAGCCGTCGCCGGCCAGATTCGGATTGACGATCGCATGGGCCTGCGGCAGTGCGGGTCCCGGCAAGTGATGGTCGGTGACCAGCACCTGCCAGCCCAGCGCACGCGCCTGGGCGATACCGGCGTGGCAGGCGATGCCGTGGTCGACGGTGACCAGCAGCTCAGGTCTGAGTTCGGCCAGTTCCGAGACCAGCGACGGTGACAGGCCATAGCCATGGGTCACGCGGTTGGGCACCGCCGGGCTGACGTGGCGCGCGCCCAGCATCACCAGCCCGCGCACTGCGACCGCACACGCCGTGGCGCCATCGCAGTCGAAATCGCCGACCACCACGATGTGGCGATCCTCGGCGATGGCCTCGGCCAGCATCGTCACTGCCGCGTCCATGCCCGACAGCAGCTCGGGCGCATGCAGCTGGGCCAGGCGCGGCCTGGCCTGGGTGTCGTCCAGCGCGCCGCGTGCGGCGTAAATGCGCTGCAGCAGCGCCGGAATCGACGCCGGCCACGCGCCGCCTTCAGGCACGACGCGCCGGGTGATGCGCGGTGATGCGGTCATGCGCCGAGTGTGGTGAGGGCGCGACGCCAGAACCGGCGGCGCTGCCTGGCTTCCAACGTGAAGCGCGCGCCATCCTGGAAATCCAGCACCACACGCCGCAGTTCGCCGCGCTGCAGCTCGGCAAGCAGTGGCGCCAGTGCGTCATCGCAGAACAGCGGCAGCGCACGCAGGTGACGTAGGTCGACCAGCGCATCGACTTCGCCGTGCGGTTGTTCCGGCACGCCGGCCAGGCTGGACAGCGCGCGTACGATCTCATCGCGGCTGCGCACCTGGCGATACTGCGTGCGCACCGAGGTCGGCAGGCGACCCGGTCCCCAGAACCACAACGCATTGACCGCCGGCTTGCCTTCGGACACGCGCCGCGCGTTCCAGGGATGCTGGTGCAGGACCACCTGCACCTCGGTGAACAACGCACGCCAGCGACGTCCGGCATCGCCCTGCGGCAGATGGCCGAACAGGTCATCGCCCACCACGTCTTCAGGCGCGGCGAAGTCAGGCAACGGCGCATCTCCGGACAGGCGCAGGTACCAGCGGGACGGGTCGGCCGCATCCAGGATGACACCCGCATCGCCGAACAGCGGCTTCAGCGCAGGCAGCAGCGCTTCGACATCCACCTGGGTCAGACCCAGCGCCGGGCCATGCGCCAGCAGGCGCGCGCCGGTCATGTCCGGCGCAAGGAAGGCAGGATCGGCGCGCAACCAATGGCCATCGGCTGCATCCCCGGCGTCGAGTTGGCGGGTCAGCGCGGCCACGGGCCAATGATCGGGCACCAGCTGGAAATGCCGGCGCAACTGCGCGCGCTCGCCGGCTTCACCGTGGGCCAGATCGGCACGGGCCAGCGCGCGGCCGGCTTCGGCGCTCAAGGAGCCGGCGAGCTGGGCGCGTGCCGGCAACAGCAGCGTGGCCGATGCCATCGCGGCAGCGGACTCAGGCGCCGTAGGAAACGCTGACGATTTCGTACTCGCGCTCGCCGGCGGGCGCCTGGATGGTCACGCTGTCGCCTTCGTTCTTGCCGATCAGGGCGCGCGCAATCGGCGAGGAAATGGCGATCAATGACTGCTTGATGTCCGCTTCCAGGTCACCGACGATCTGGTACTTCTTTTCCTCATCGGTATCGACGTCGGCCAGGACCACGGTCGCGCCGAACACCACGCGCGAACCGGCGTTGAGCGCGCCCACGTCGATGATCTCGGCGGTGGACAGCTCGGCTTCAAGCTGGTTGATGCGGCCTTCGATGAAACCCTGCTGCTCGCGTGCGGCGTGGTACTCGGCGTTTTCCTTCAGGTCGCCGTGCGCACGCGCCTCGGCGATGTCGGCGATGACCTGCGGGCGCTTGACCGACTTCAGGTGATCCAGCTCCTCACGCAGGCGCAGCGCGCCCTGTTTGGTCATGGGGGCTCTCATGCTTGCAACTCCTTGTGCAGTTCCTGAAGCGACAGCACCGGGCCGGTGCCACGGAACTCCAGCGAGTTCACCAGCGCACGTGCGCCAGCGATGGTGGTGGAATACGTCAGGCGCTGCTGCAGCGCCTCACGACGGATGGAGAACGAATCGGAGATCGCGCGGCGGCCTTCGGTCGTGTTGACGATATACACGATCTCGCCGTTCTTGATCAGGTCGACGATATTCGGGCGGCCGTCGGTGACCTTGTTGACCAGTTCGCAGGCCACGCCCTGCTCCCGCAGGAACGCCGCAGTGCCGGTCGTGGCCACCAGCGTAAAGCCGCGCTCGATCAGCGCCTGGGCCACCGGCAACACCCGCTTCTTGTCCGGGTCGCGGACCGAGACGAAGGCCTTGCCCGGCTGCGGCGCCTTGATGCCACCGGCTTCCTGGGCACGTGCCATGGCCGCGCCAAAGCTGCGGCCCACGCCCATGACCTCGCCAGTCGAGCGCATCTCCGGCCCGAGGATCGGATCCACGCCCTGGAACTTGGCAAACGGGAAGATCGCCTCCTTCACCGAGTAGTAATCCGGCACGATCTCCTTGATCGCGCCCTGCTCGGCCAGGGTCTTGCCGGCCATGCAGCGGGCGGCGATCTTGGCCAGCGCCATGCCAGTGGCCTTGGACACGAACGGCACCGTGCGCGAGGCACGCGGGTTCACTTCCAGCAGGTAAACGATGTCCTCGCCGTGCTCCCCGGCCTGGATCGCGAACTGGGTATTCATCAGGCCGACCACGTTCAGGGCCTTGGCCAGCTCGACCACCTGGCGACGCAGCTCGGCCTGGGTCTCAGCCGAGAGCGAGTACGGCGGCAGCGAGCACGACGAGTCGCCCGAATGCACGCCGGCTTCCTCGATGTGCTCCATCACGCCGCCGATCAGGACGTTGCCCTGCTTATCGGCGATGATGTCCACGTCCACTTCCACGGCGTTGTCCAGGAAGCGGTCCAGCAGCACCGGCGAGTCGTTGGAGACCTTGACCGCGTCGCGCACATAGCGCGCCAGGTCCGATTCGCCATAGACGATTTCCATCGCACGGCCGCCCAGCACGTAGCTCGGGCGCACCACCAACGGATAGCCGATCTCGCGCGCCA
>JBIIHJ010000324.1:0-4539 GCA_044235875.1 Pseudoxanthomonas sp. | reverse complement strand
ACACGTGCACCAGGCCTTCGACGCCCGGCTCGATCTCGACGAACGCGCCGTAATCGGTGACGTTGGAGACCTTGCCATAGACGCGGCTGTTGGACGGATAACGGCGGGCGATGTTGTCCCACGGATCCTCGCCCAGCTGCTTCAGGCCCAGGCTGACGCGGTTGCGCTCGCGGTCGTACTTGAGCACGCGCACTTCCAGCTCCTGGCCCACTTCCACGACTTCGGACGGATGGCGCACGCGCTTCCAGGCCATGTCGGTGATGTGCAGCAGGCCGTCGATGCCGCCCAGGTCGACAAATGCGCCGTAGTCGGTGAGGTTCTTGACCACACCCTTCAGCACCACGCCTTCCTGCAGCTTGTCCATCAGCGCCTCGCGCTCCTCGGAGTGCTCGGACTCGACGACGGCACGACGCGACACCACGACGTTGTTGCGCTTGCGGTCAAGCTTGATGAGCTTGAACTCAAGCTCCTTGCCTTCCAGGTAGCCGGGATCGCGCACGGGGCGCACATCGACCAGCGAACCGGGCAGGAACGCGCGGACGTCCTTGATGTCGACGGTGAAACCACCCTTGACCTTGCCGCTGATGCGGCCAGTGATGGTCTCGTTCTTTTCCAGGGCTTCTTCCAGCTCGTCCCACACCATGGCGCGCTTGGCCTTCTCGCGCGACAGGACGGTTTCGCCAAAGCCATTCTCGAGCGAGTCCAGCGCGACCTTGACCTGGTCGCCCACACCCACATCGATCTCGCCGGCGTCGTTACGGAACTGTTCGATCGGCACGATGCCTTCGGACTTCAGGCCGGCGTTGATCACCACCACGTCGTTACGCACCTCGACCACGGTGCCGACGACGATGGCGCCCGGCTTCAGCTTGGCCAGGTGCTGCTGGCTCTGCTCAAACAGTTCTGCAAATGATTCGGTCATTGTTGAATACTCAGTTGGACACACGGACAGGTAGCTGCCTTTCGGCCATCGCCCCTGTCCACCCGTTGAGGCACCAAGACGGCTGCCGTGTGTTGTTGGTTGATTAACCCTGCGGCGGAATTGCCGTCAGGGCGTGGATCTGCTGCGAAAGGCCTTTCAGGCCACGGGCGTTGGCACCAGGGCCAGCACCCGCTGGACGACGGCATCGATGCCAAGCCCGGTAGTGTCGACGAGGACGGCGTCTTCGGCCGGCCTCAACGGCGCCACCGTGCGCTGGGCATCGCGAGCGTCGCGCGAGAGGATCTCGCGCAGCAGACCGTCAATTGTCACCGAAACCCCCTTGTCTTTCAACTGCTTATAGCGACGCTCCGCCCGCTCCTCGGCGCTGGCGGTCAGGAACACCTTGTAGGGCGCATCGGAGAAGATGACCGTACCCATGTCGCGACCGTCGGCAACCAGGCCCGGCGCGGCCCGAAACGCCCGCTGGCGCTCCTTCAGCGCCGATCGGACCTCGGGAATGGCGGCGATGGCCGAAGCCACGGTTCCGGTGGTTTCCAGACGCAACTCATCGGTCGCATCGACCCCGTTGACCAGCACCCGCATGTCCGCGCCGGCCTGTTCACGGAAGGTCACGACCGTATCGAAGGCGCAGCGCACCAGTGCCGCGGCGTCGGACAGATCCAGGTCGGCCCAGCTGGCGGCGACACCGACCGCGCGGTACAGCGCCCCCGAATCCAGGTAGTGCCAGCCCAGACGGGCGGCCACCATGCGGCTGACCGTCCCCTTGCCCGCGCCTGAGGGGCCATCGATGGTGAGCACGGGAATCGGCGAAGTCATGAGCGGTTACCTTTTGAGCGACAAAGCATGAAATTATGTCCGAACGCGCCCGGTCTTCGGCCCTCATTGGCGGTCACGAAAGAAATTTACGCCAACTGCTTGAATCAGTTCGAAAAGCCAGGATAGAATGTGCGGCTTAGTCTGCTTCAATCCATTCCACGCCGAGGTTTTACATCATGAAGGTCCTGTCCTCCCTGAAGTCGGCGAAGGCCCGTCACCGCGACTGCAAGGTGGTTCGCCGTCGTGGCAAGGTCTTCGTGATCTGCAAGTCCAATCCGCGCTTCAAGGCCCGCCAGCGCTGAATCCTGGCGCCAAGCGCGGCATCGAAGAACCGCCCTTGACGGGCGGTTTTTTGTTGCCGGTCCTCTGCTATAAAGATCGCCTTGACCGGGGAGCCTTGCCATGAAGCGTCACCTGTACGTGCTGTCTCTGATCGCCCTGACCAGCCTGAGCGCGCAGGCTTGGTCGGAAACCCTGCTGGTGGATCGGGCCAAGGATCCAGCTTCCAATCTGCCCGTGCGCGGCCTGACCACCGCGCAGGTGGAAGCCAGGTTCGGAGCACCTGCCCAGCGCATGGACCCGCGTGGCGGCCAGAAGCGCCAGTGGCCGACCATCAATCGCTGGGTCTATCCGCAGTTCACCGTGTACTTCGAGAAGAACAAGGTGATCGACGTGGTGACGAACAAGGCCAGCCCTGACGAAATCGGTCCCAAGCCGCCGATCCGCTGAACACCACGGCGCGCGTGTCCACGCCGCGCCGTGCGCCTGCCCCGTCATTACGACGACGCCGCGCCTGACCAGAAACATCCGCCGGTGACCTATCCCGGCCAAGCTGATGGAAAACCCGATGACCAACGTCCGTTTCCCCGCGGAGTGGGAACCCCAGTCCGCGATCCTGATCGCGTGGCCGCATGCAGGCACTGACTGGTCCGACCGTCTTGAGTCGGTCGAAGAGACCTATATCGCCCTGGTGGCGGGGATTACCCGCTTCCAGCCGGTGGTGATCTGCGTAGCCGATGGCGACCTGCAAATCTACGCCGAAGCGCGCCTGCGCTCGGCCCGCGTGGAGATGGACCAGGTGCGCTTCATCGAAGTGCCTTACAACGACACCTGGCTGCGTGATTCGGGCCCGATCAGCCTGCGTGGCAAGGACGGCTTCAAGCTGATGGATTTCCGCTTCACCGGCTGGGGCGGCAAGTACGAGGCCTCGCTGGACGATCTGCTGGTCGGCACTCTGGCCGGCGCGGGGGTGTTCCGCGACGCCTACGTGCAGAGCGTGGATTTCGCGCTGGAAGGCGGCGGCATCGAGACCGATGGTGCCGGCACGCTGCTCACCACCTGGCGCTGCCTGCACGAGCGTCATCCGGACGCCAGCCGCGAACAGATCACCGACACCCTGCAGTCCACCCTGCAGCAGCAGCGCGTCCTATGGCTGGACCATGGCTACCTGGAAGGCGACGACACCGATGCGCACATCGACACCCTCGCCCGCTTCGCGCCGGACAACGCCATCGTCTACCAGGCCTGCGACGACATCGGCGACGTGCACCACGCCGAGCTGACCGCGATGGGTGACGAGCTGGCGGCGCTGCGCACCGCCGACGGCGCGCCCTACACGCTCTACCCGCTGCCATGGGCGCAGCCGATCCTGGACGACGGCCGTCGCCTGGCCGCCAGCTATGCCAACTACCTGATCCTCAACGGCGCGGTGCTGATGCCGGCCTACGGCGATCCGGCCGATGGCCCCGCCGCTGCGGTGCTGGCCAAGGCCTATCCGGGCCGCGAGATCGTGCAGATTCCCTGCCGCGCGCTGATCTGGCAGAACGGCAGCCTGCATTGCGTGACCATGCAGTTGCCCGAAGGCCTGCTGGCGCAGTGAACTTCCGCGGCCACGCATGACTCACAACGGCGTTTGATGCGCTGACCGGATCCATGATGCGGGTTGATTCCGCTTACAGCCGCACGCACCTCTGATCTGCATCACCCAGGCTTTTGCGCCTGGCGCGCTACCATTGCCTTCCCCCGTCGTTGCCCGATTGCTGCCATGAACCGTCACCGCCTGCCCGTCGCCCTGATCCAGGAAAAGAACCACGGCGATGCCGATGCCAACCTGACGGTCATCGAAGCGCGCGTGGCCGAAGCGGCCAAACGCGGCGCCAAGCTGGTCCTGCTGCAGGAGCTGCACAACGGCGCGTATTTCTGCCAGCACGAATCGGTGCACGAATTCGACCTGGCCGAGCCAATCCCCGGCCCGAGCACGCAGCGCCTGGCCGCGCTGGCCAAACAGCACAAGGTGGTTCTGGTCAGCTCGCTGTTCGAGCGCCGCGCCGCCGGCCTTTACCACAACACCGCCGTGGTCTACGAGGTCGACGGCAGCATCGCCGGCAAGTACCGCAAGATGCACATCCCGGACGATCCGGGCTTCTACGAGAAGTTCTACTTCACCCCGGGCGACATCGGCTTCAAGCCGGTCGACACCTCGGTCGGTCGCCTGGGCGTGCTGGTGTGCTGGGACCAGTGGTATCCGGAAGGCGCGCGCCTGATGGCGCTGGCCGGCGCGGACCTGCTGCTCTATCCCACCGCGATCGGCTGGGACCCGGAGGATGCGCAGGACGAAAAAAACCGCCAGCGCGATGCCTGGGTGCTGAGCCATCGCGGCCATGCGGTGGCCAACGGGTTGCCGGTGCTGAGCTGCAACCGCGTCGGCCATGAAGCTTCGCCGCTGGGCGCCTCGGGCATCGACTTCTGGGGCAACAGCCATGTGCTGGGGCCGCAGGGCG
>JBIIHJ010000067.1:0-14651 GCA_044235875.1 Pseudoxanthomonas sp. | reverse complement strand
GGTGTCCAGGATCGCCTGCCAGTCTTCGTCCTTCATCCGCATCAGCAGGTTGTCGCGGGTGATGCCGGCATTGTTGACCAGGATCGAGATCGGACCGAACTCCTTGGCCGTCGCATCGATGAGCGCCTCGACCGCGGCGGCGTCGGTGACGTCCAGCGTGCGGCCGTGGCCGCCGATGGCCTCCATGCGCTGGGCGATCGCCTGGGCACCGCTGTCGGTGGTCGCCGTGCCGATCACGGTCGCGCCCTGCGCGGCCAGCGTGTCGGCGATCGCCGCGCCGATGCCGCGGCTGGCGCCGGTGACCAGGGCGATCTCGCCGTCCAGTGTGCGTGCAGCGTTCATGCGGTTTTCCATGTGTCGAGGGCGCCCTGGAACTCGGCAGGGGTGGACAGCGCACGGCCGTCGATGGATTTGTCGATGCGTTTGACCAGGCCGGTCAGCACCTTGCCCGGACCGCATTCGGCCACGCGGGTAATGCCGGACGAAGCGAGCGCCTGCACGCAGTCGGTCCAGCGCACCGGCAGGTACAGCTGGCGCACCAGCGCCTCGCCGATGCCTTCGATACTGTCATGCACCTGCGCGTCCACGTTCTGCACCACCGGCAACGCCGGCAGGTGCCAGGACAGGCCCTTGATGGTTTCCGCCAGGCGATTGGCGGCTTCGCGCATCAGCGGGGTGTGCGAGGGGACGCTGACGGCCAGCTTGACCGTCTTGCGCACGCCGCGCGCGTTGAGTTCGGCAATGGCCGCATCCACCGCCTCGGCGTCGCCACCGATCACGATCTGGCCTGGCGAGTTGTAATTGGCCGGCACCACGACCTTGGCGCCGGAGACCTGCTCGCAGACTTCGACCACCATTGCATCTTCGGCGCCGAGCACGGCGGCCATCGCGCCGACACCGGCAGGCGCGGCTTCCTGCATCAGCTGGCCGCGAATGCGAACCAGATGCGCGCCGTCCTTCAGCGACAGCGCACCGGCGGCGACCAGCGCGGTGTATTCACCGAGGCTGTGGCCGGACAGGCGCGACGGCGACGGACCGCCTTCCTTCTGCCACAGGCGCCACACCGCAATGCCGGCGGCCAGCAGCGCGGGCTGGGTGTACTCGGTGCGGTTGAGCATTGCCTCCGGACCGCCCTGCGAGAGCGCCCACAGGTCGGCGCCTGCGCCTTCGGATGCCTCGTTGAACGTATCCCGGACCTGCGGATGCAGCTCGGCCAGTTCGGCCAGCATGCCCAGCGACTGCGAGCCCTGGCCGGGGAACACGAAGGCGAGTGTGGAATCAGTCACGCGCGGGATTGCCCTGGTACGAAAAAACGAGCGGGGATGATACGGGTGAAACCGCTCGCTCGTCTGTACTGGGGCGTATTGCGGCGCTCAACCCGCCAGCAATCGCAGCACGTCCAGGTCGCCATCGCTGAACCAGTCGATGGCCAGCGTGCCGATCACCAGCACGCTCAGCGCGGTCGCCGAATGCAACACCAGCACCGCGTGCGAGAGCCGGCGCGCCTTGCGCCCCAGCCGATTGCACACCGCGGCCAGGCGCTGCAGACGCCGTGTGACCTGATGGGTCTGCGCAGTCACGTCAGGCGTTTCGCCGGACATCACGTCTTGCATCAGCGCCTGCAATGCCGCAGGGCGTTGCTCGTAATAGCGCGCCACCCCATAGCCGAACATCAGCCAGTCGCGCGCCTGCGCCTGCGGCAGGTCCATTACTTCCAGTGGATCTTCCTCGAAATCGATGAAGCCGATCTGGCGACCATCAAAGGTCATGTTGCGCGGCAGTGGCTGGCCGAAGTACGCGCCGGTGGCGTGCGCATGCGCGATCGCCTGCAGCGCCAGGCGCACCAGACGATCGCATTCGGCTTCCTCGCGTGCATCACGCAGCCAGCCGGCCAGCGAACGGCCGTTGTCGCTGAGCACCAGCGAGTCCTTGCCACGACCGATCACCTGCGGGACATGCACCTGCTGGGCGGCCAGTTCGGCCAGGCGACGGGCCTCTGTGTCGAGTGCCTCATTCCCCACCCGGTGTGGCGGCGGCCGGAGCGGCCCCATGCCCATGCGCTGGGCGATGAAATCCAGAGCCCCTAGCGATACGGCACGGCTGCGGGTGTCGCCATAACGCTTGAGCCACGCCTGGCGGCCTTCCATCTGGATCAGTTCAACCAAGGAAATGCTCCATCACTCCATGACAGATCGCCATGTCGGAAACATGTTAAGCGGCATGGGTTAACGCAAATGAAACGCACGGCCTGCCGACTGCAACACTGCGTCCGCCGCAACTGAAGCAATCGCAATGAAGCGTTGAATGGAGAAAGCCGATCTCCCGCTGAGCCAACCCGCGATTGCGCGGTGAAGCCTGAACCAGGACGCTGCCAGGGCGCAGGCTCGCCTCAGGTCACTCCGATCGCCGTCATCGCAGGAAAAATCCGCGCACAGCAAGACGCCGCAATCCGGGCACGCGTGCGATACGGGCGCGGCTGCGAAACACCATGAGAAGAAAGCACAGGACTGCAAACGCCACGGCCAAGCCGGTGGCGCGGCCGGCGTTTCAGTAGCGGATCAGTACCGAGCCCCAGGTGAAACCACCACCGAAGGCTTCCAGCAACAGCAGCTGGCCCCGCTGGATGCGGCCATCGCGCACCGCTTCGTCCAGTGCCAGCGGCACCGAAGCGGACGAGGTGTTGCCATGACGATCGACAGTCACGACCACCTGGTCCATCGACATGTCCAGGCGCTTGGCCGTGGCTTCGATGATGCGCAGGTTGGCCTGGTGCGGCACGAGCCAGTGCAGGTCGCTTTTGTCGAGCTGGTTGGCGTTCAACGCCTCGTCCACGACCGCGTCCAGCGCCTTGACGGCGTACTTGAACACGTCGTTGCCCTTCATCAGGATCCGCGAACCGTTGTTGACTTCGTCGGCCTGGAAACCTGCCGAGATGCCGACCGGATTCCACAACAGCTCCTTCTTGCTGCCATCGGCATGCAGATGGGTGCTGAGGATGCCGGTTTCGCTGTCGGCCTTGAGCACGACCGCACCCGCGCCGTCGCCGAAGAGCACGCAGGTGGTGCGATCGGTCCAGTCGGTGATGCGGGTCAGCGTCTCGGCACCGACCACCAGGACAGTCTTGGCATCTCCGGTGCGGATGAACTTGTCCGCCACCGTCAATGCATAGATGAAACCCGAACAGGCCGCGTTGACGTCCAGCGCCATGCAGCCTTCGGCCCCCAGGCGTGCCTGGATCAGGCAGGCGGTGGATGGAAACACGATGTCCGGCGTGGTGGTGCCCACCACGATCATGTCGATCTCCGTCGGCGCGACGCCCGCGGCCTCCAGCGCCCGCAGCGCGGCCTGGTAACCCAGGTCGCTGCTGTTCTCGCCTTCGGCTGCGATGTGCCGCTCACGGATGCCGGTGCGGCTGCGGATCCACTCGTCGCTGGTGTCGACGATTTTGGACAGATCGTCGTTGGTCAGGACTTTTCCCGGCAGGAAGCTGCCGGTGCCTGCGATACGCGAGTAGATACGACCGTTCGTCACCGGCTGGCTCATCATGATTCCCGTTGCGCGACCCGCAAGACGGGCCTGAAGTATGAAACCGTCAGGCGCGCCTTGCGGCGCACCGGCGGGATCAGTCTTCGCTGACAGCCGACGACTTGGTCGCGATGACCTTCTTGCCACGGTAGTAACCGTCGGCGGTCACATGGTGACGGATGTGGGTCTCGCCCGTGGTCGGGTCGGTCGACAGCTGCTTGGCGGTGAGGGCGTCGTGCGAACGGCGCTGGCCGCGACGGGACGGGGTGACGCGGGATTTCTGAACTGCCATGGTCTTGCTCCAAACGAGTCTTTATTAAACCGCCAGACGGCGGTCAGTTCTTCTTGAGCGAAGCCAGCGCCGCGAACGGGCTGGCCTGCGCCAGTTCTTCCTGCCGCGGGGAGACATCAAGCTCCACTGCGGGCAACTCCGGATTCATCGGCACCGCGGGCACGGCCAGCACCAGTTCGTCCTCGATCAGATCCAGCGTCCGCAGCATGCCGTCTTCGGGCACCAGCAGCGCTTCGACATCTTCCGGCAGTGCCGCTTCGTCAGCCTCGTCCCGGATCAGGCCGAGCTTCTGCACCATCGACACCGGAAACAGGAACCGCTGCAGGCTGCGCTGGCATTCCAGCGGCAGCGCCACATCGATCTTCAGTTCCACGTAGGGCACCTGCAGCGCATCGCGATCGAACTGCAGCGCGAACGTCACCTCACCCTCGGCATCGGTCAGCAGACCGTCGAGCCGGCGCAATGCCGCCAGCGGCACCTTGCCTTCAAAGCTACGCCGTGCCGCGACCATGCGCCAAGCATCAAGGATTTCGGGCACGTGCGCGGACATAAGCCGCAAAATGGTAGAGAGCCGCCGCGGTCGTGTCAAATCGGCGCCATCGGCAAGATTGCGAGCGGCCTGTGGGCGACGCCACACTGCCCGCCCTTGCCTGCCGGAAGAACCCCCATGCCGCTGATCCTGGCGTCCACCTCAGTGTACCGCCGCGAGCTCATGGAGCGCCTGCGCCTGCCGTTCCAGACCGCCCGCCCCGAGGTCGACGAGGCGCCGCTGCCCGGCGAGAGGCCCCGCGCCCTGGCGCAGCGGCTGGCCCAGGCCAAAGCCCAGGCCATCATCCATGCACCGCCGGGGAGCTGGGTGATCGGCTCGGACCAGGTCGCCGATCTGGACGGCCAACTGCTGGGCAAGCCCGGGCAGCGCGAAACGGCGATCGCCCAGTTGAAGGCCATGTCCGGGCGCCAGGTCCAGTTCCACACCGCGGTCTGCGTGAGCCAGGGCGACCGGCACCTGACGGCCGTGGACACCACCACCGTCACCCTGCGTCGATTGGGGCAGGACGAAATCGCGCGCTACGTCGACGCCGAGCAGCCTTTCGACTGCGCCGGCAGCTTCAAGTGCGAAGGGCTGGGCGTGGCCCTGTTCGACGCCATCGAAACCCGCGACCCCACTGCGCTGATCGGCCTGCCGTTGATCGCCACCGCTGCGCTCCTGCGCCAGGCAGGCTTCGTCCTGCCCTGACCTACTCGCCGCGCGCCAGGCTGATCGGCTGCTCGGCCCAATCCTCGACGCTGCCGTCGGTGGCGTGCAGGCGCAGGCCCAGCCAGTGGCGGCCGGGCTTGAGGGCGCGGGCATCAACCTGGGCGTGGAAACCGACGTTGGGGTGATGCGGGTCGTTGGAGATCTTCCAGTACGCAGACACGCCCGGATTGGGCAGGCCGTAGTCGGCCTGGGCCACGGCGCGTCCGTCGATCAGGATGTCCACGGCCTTGAGGCCCACGCCGTCCTTGAAGGCCCAGCCACTGACGTCGAAGCGACCCGGCACTTCGGCGCTATCGAGCGGGGTATCGATCCAGGCCATCGCCGGCGTCGCGCAGGCGGCATCGGCGATCGCGGGCGCACCTTCCCCCGAAGCAGCCGCATCCGCCCTGGGCAGGTAGAACAGCATGAAGCGCTGGCGGCCGTGATCGACGTTGAGCACGCGCGGCGGCGGCAACGGACCGACGCGTGCGCACAGCGCGTGGTATTGGGCGAGCAGTCCCTTGTACTGCACCTCGCTGGCGCCGACGACCAGCAACTGCGCGGTCGGGCTGGCGCCGGTGCTTTCCAGATTCCACAAGCGTAGCTGCGGCGCACGGCCGTGCTTGATGTTGAGCGGATGATCCAGCACCGGGATCGCATCATCGCCCAGCGCGAATCCCAACTCGGCGCCGACCTTGAAGTTGTCGGCCAGCATGCCGGTCTGGCCTGGATGGCGCGCCAACTCCTCACGCACCGCCTGGGCCAGGACGTCCCAGCCGGCGAAGTTATAGGGATAGAACTTGCTCGATGCCAGGTCCGCGCGCCAACGCGGCACCGATGCCACCAGGTAATACCCAAGTACCACGGCCAGACCCGCTCCGCACATTGCCCAGGTCGCCCGTCGCCACGCGCGTGGCCAGCGCCGCAGCAGTGCCGGCACCACGAGCAGCAGCGGCAGGTAGCCCGGCAGCGTCCAATGAAAACTGACACGTTCGACATCGGCGAAGAAGCCGAGCACGAAAAAGCCGATCGTCGACAGCCCGCCCAGCAGGCCGAAGTAGCGCCATTGCGGCGGCACATCCCCTGCCGTGCGGAAGGCGCGCGCCAGCACCTGCAGCAACGCGTAGAACAGCAGCGGCGTGACCAGCGCGGCCTGGATTCCCAGGAACAGCAGCCCGGTCAACTGGAAGGTCCACGGATGACGATCCACCAGTTGGAAGCGTAGGCCTGCATCGGCGTTTTCGATGTTCCAGGCGATCAGCGGCATCCACGCGGCGATGCCCAGGGCCAACGCCACCCAGACGCGCACGTCGCGCAACACGCGGCGACCTTCGGGCAACAGCAACAGCGCCACACAGCCCACGCCGATCACCCCGACGAAACGGTAATGGCTCAAGGCACCGATCGCCAGGCCCAGGGCAAGCTCGGCCGCTGCGGCGGCATCGACCTCGCGCAACAGGCGCGCGCCCGCATCCAGGCACAGCACCGTGGCAAAGGCCATCGGTACATCGGGCACGGCCATGATCCCCAGGCTGCCCGACAACGGCATCAGCAAGACCAGCATGCCGGCGCGCCAGCCGGCGACCGCGCCGAACCAGCGCGCGCCGATGCCGGCCAAGAGCCACGGCAACAACGCCGACAACAACAGGAACGGCATGCGGATCGCCAGCACGTGCTGGCCACCGACCACAGTGCCCAGGCGCGTCATCCATGCGGTGAGTCCCGGCAGGTCCGAATACGCCGCCGCAAGGTGGCGTCCCTCCTGCCAATAGAACGCTTCGTCCACGAACAACGGCAGGCGCGCTGCGATCAGGATCTTGATCACGGTCAGGCACACCCACAGCGTCAGGAAGGTGCGCTGCGCGCGCGCTTCTTCATTCATATTGCCGCTACACTCGATTGGAATCAGCGAAACCGGAAAGTCACGATGCAGGCCAGTTCCGCAGCACCAAAGATGCTAACCGATGCGATGTTCAAGGCATTGCAGCAAGCCCAGGCGCAGGTCAATGGCGTGGTGCTGGGCAAGACCCTGCAGGTAAGACTGGCCTTCGTCGCCCTGCTTGCCGATGGCCATCTGCTGATCGAAGACCTGCCCGGCCTGGGCAAGACCACGCTGGCCCATGCCCTGGCCGCGACGCTGGGACTGGGATTCCAGCGCGTGCAGTTCACCTCCGACCTGCTGCCCGGCGATGTGCTGGGGGTATCGATCTATGACGCGCAGGCGCGGCAGTTCCAGTTCCATCCAGGCCCGGTGTTCACCAACGTGCTGCTGGCCGACGAGATCAACCGCGCCCCGCCGCGCACGCAGAGCGCACTGCTGGAGGCGATGGCCGAGCATCAGGTCACGCTCGATGGCACCACCCATGTGCTGGATGAACCGTTCTTCGTCATCGCCACCCAGAATCCGGTCGATCTGTCCGGCACTTACCCGCTACCCGACTCGCAACTGGACCGCTTCCTGCTGCGGATGGGCCTGGGCTATCCGGACACCAAGGACGAGCGCGCCCTGCTTGCCGGCAGCGATCGGCGCGAGCTGATCGCCCAGGCGCGCCCGTTGCTCGGCATCCAGGACATCCTGGCGCTGCGCGGCGCGGTGTCGCAGGTGCACGCCAGCGATGCGCTGATCGATTATGTGCAGGCCCTGCTCACCCGCAGCCGCCAGCATCCCGGCGTGCGCGTGGGCCTGTCGCCGCGTGCGGGGTTGGCACTGCTCAAGGGCGCGCGCGCCCATGCCCTGCTGCTCGGCCGCGACCACGTGCTGCCCGAGGACGTGCAGACGCTGTTCCCTGCGGTGACATCGCACCGACTGGTGCCGGACTCGGAAGGCGCCTCGGCCGCCGAGCTGTCCCACGCCATCCTGCGTGCGGTGGCGGTGGACTGAACCGTGGCCGCGGCTTTCGTGCAGCGGTTGCGCGCACGCCTGGCGCTGCTGGCGCGTCCGCGCATGCCGGAAAGCCTGCCGGTCACGCTCGACCGGCGTCGCATCTATGTGCTGCCCACCGCATTCGGGCTGTTCGCCGGCCTGCTGGTCGCCACGATGCTGCTGGGCGCATTGAACTACAACAACAATCCGGCCCTGCTGCTGGCACTGGTGTTGGCGGCCACCTTGATGGCCAGCCTGATGGCCTCGCACCTGCAGCTGTCCGGACTGAAAGTGGAGTCGCTGACCGCCGAGCCGGTCCACGCCGGCGCGCCGCTGACATTGCGGGTCGCGCTGTCCACCAATGACCGGCGCCCACGCATCGGTCTGCACCTGCGCCTGGGGACGCATGACACGCTGGTGCCCGCGCTGCATGGCCCTGCGGCCAGCGCTGAGGTCATCCATCCCACCACGGTGCGCGGCTGGCTGCAGCCACAGCGGCTGCGGCTGTCCACGACCCAGCCGCTGGGCGTCGCACTGGCCTGGTCCTGGGTATGGCCACAACTGCCGTTGCTGGTGTATCCGGCCGTGGAAGTGGACGGCCCACCGCTGCCGGAACCCGCCGGCACATCGCGCCAGACCCGCGTTGATGCCGCGGGCGAGGAGCTGCATCACCTGCGCGCCTACCGGCCGGGCGATCCGCAGCACACCATCGCCTGGAAGCCCAGCGCGCGTCGCGACGTCCTGTTGGTGCGCGAGTATGAGCAGCCGGTCGGTGTCGAAGTCACCCTGGACTGGACGCAGCTGGCGCCCTTGACCTACGAAGCCCGCATCCGCCGCCTGACCCATTGGGTGGAGCTGGCCGAACGCCAGGCCCGGCGTTATCGCCTGCGCCTGCCCGGCCATGCGCCGATCGGCCCGGCGCTGGGACCGGCGCATCGTCATCAATGTCTGCGCGCCCTGGCCCTGTTGCCGATGGGACGCACATGATCGGCCGGCGCACGACACGGCCGCCATCGCCGCCGCTGGACGCCCGCAGCCGTCTGTGGACGCTGGCCTCGGCCGCGTTGGGCCTGTTGCCCTTGCTGATGCAGCTACCAGCCGCGACCGCCTGGGCCGTGGGCCTGATCGGGTTGCTGAGCGCGTCGGTGTCGTGGCGACGCCCCATCCCGCTGGTGCTGCGCGTCCTGCTGGCGATCGCAGCACTGGCCGCGGTGCTCTGGGCAGCAGGGCCGCGTTTCGGCCGCGACACCGGTTGCGCGCTCCTGGCCGCCATGCTGGCGATCAAGCCGACCGAGACCACCTCGCTGCGCGATGCACGCAGCCTGGTCGGATTCGCCCTGTTCGCACCCTTCGCCGCATTCCTGCTCGACCAGGGGCCGATGACGATGGCGTTGGGCCTGGTGTCGGTGCTGTGCGCCTTGGTGGCCATGCTGCGCCTGGCGGCGCTGGAATCGGGCCTGCTCTCGGCCAGCGGCACCAGCAGCGGCCGCACCAGCCCCTGGCAGGTCGCACGCATGGTACTGATGGGCCTGCCGCTGGTGCTGCTGACCTTCTGGTTGTTTCCACGCCTGGGCAGCCCGCTGTGGGGACTGCCCGATCGCGCGGTCGGTCGACCCGGCCTGTCGGACTCGATGAGTCCCGGCGAATGGATCGACCTGCTGGCCGACGACACCCCCGCCGCGCGCGTGACCTTCTTCGGTCCGACGCCACGGTCGTCGCAGATGTACTGGCGCGGCCCGGTGATGACCGAGTTCGACGGGCGGACCTGGCACCAGGCCGGCTGGCCCCGCGCGCCGAGCCCGGCACCGGTCACCCGCCAGGGTCCGCGCTACGACTACCAACTAGATTACGAGCCCACCGACCGCCGCCAGCTGGTCGCGCTGGATCTGGCCTCGTCCGCACCGGATGGCACGCGCCTGTCCGGCGACTACGAACTCAACGCACAGCGGCCGCTGTCCTCGCTGACCCGCTGGCGCCTGCAGTCGCAGGGCGTGGCCGCCTTCGATCCGCAGCCGCGTCCAGAGATCCTGCGGCAGGCGCTGCGCCTGCCGCAGGGCTTCAATCCGCGCACGCTTGCCTTGGGCCAGCAGTGGCGCAGCGAAGCCGGTCCCCGCGGCGATGCCGCCATCGTCCAGCGCGCCCTGGCCTGGATTCGCCAGGACTTTGCCTACACGCTGGATGTGCCGTTGCCCGGTCGCGATATCGCCGATGAATTCCTGTTCCGCACCAGGCAGGGGTTCTGCGAACATTTCAGCTCCTCGTTCGTGATCCTGATGCGGGCGGCGGGCGTTCCGGCGCGCGTGGTCACCGGCTATGCGGGCGGCGTGCGCAATCCATTCGGCGGCGGCTACTGGATCATCCGGCGCCAGGACGCCCATGCCTGGGCCGAGGTGTGGCTGCCGCAACGTGGCTGGGTCCGCGTGGACCCGACCGCGGCCGTCGCGCCCGAACGCATCTACGACACGATCGATGACCGCGCCCAGGCCGGCGGCGATGGCACCGAGAGCCTGCTCAGCCTCAGCCGCTACGCCCAGGTCAGCGACTGGCTGCGCAGCAACTGGAACGACCTGGTCCTGGGCTTCAATGCCGAACGCCAGAGCCAACTGCTCAAGCCATTGGGCGTGGACAGGCTCGATGAAGGCAAGCTCGGCCTGATCTTCGCCATCGCCGGCGCCGCCACCCTGCTGGGCATGGCCTGGCTGCTGGCGCGTGGCGAGCGCGAAGCCGATCCGCTGCTGCGCCAGTGGCATCGCCTGGGGCGGCGCTATGGCCGCCTTGGCCTGCAACCGGCGCCGCATGAACCGGCGCAGGCCTGGGCCCGACGCGTGGCCATGGCACGTCATGACAAAGCCGACACAAACCAGAGCCTGATCTTGCTCAGCCACCGTTTCGCACAGGCGCGTTACGCTCCCACCCACGCGAACGTCCGGGTGCTGATACGCGATCTGCGCCGGCACCGTCCGTGATTACTGCGAGGCCTGTATGAACACCACGTCTTCCGTTCGCCTGCTGGCTGCTGGTGCCCTGGCGCTCCTCCTTGGCGCCTGCGCCACGGCTCCCAAGCCCCTGCAGGGCCAGTTCCCCGTCGTCACCCCGCGCGATGCGGTCAGTGGGACGCAGGTCGGCTCGCAAGTCCGCTGGGGCGGGCGCATCGTCGAGACCAAGCCGGGCGCGGACAGCACCTGCTTCCAGATGATCTCATCGCCACTGAGTGCCACCGGCCGGCCGACGCGTGAGTCGCCCGACGCCACCGATGGTCGCTTTGTCGCCTGCCGCGCCGGTTTTTACGATCCTGCGATCTTCGCCGAAGGCCGCGAAGTCACCTTCATCGGCCGCGTCGATGGCGTGGAAAACGTCCGCATCGGCGATTACGACTACCGCCTGCCGCGCGTGAATGCCGACGTGGTCTATCTGTGGCCGCAGGTACGCGAGGTGGAAGTGCGCCCATATCCGTCGCCGTTCTACTACGACCCGTTCTGGGGTCCGGGTTGGGGCCCGGGTTGGGGTCCGCGTCGCGGTTGGTGGTAAGCCATCACTGGCGGGCACTGCCCTCCAACAGGAAAGGGCCGGAATGCTTCCGGCCCTTTTTCTTTGCCTGCCAAGATCAGCCTGGATCAGCCCGCGGCGCCGAAGTGCCCCAGCGCCGCGCCCGCCAGCAGATGCAGATGGATGTGGTAGACGGTCTGGCCAGCATCCTCGCGACAGTTCATCACCACCCGATAGCCCTTGTCGGCGAAGCCTTCGGTACGTGCGTATTCGGCAGCCGCCAGGACCAGCTTGCCGACGAGGACCGCCTGGTCCGGCTTGAGATCGTCCAGGGTCGGCACGTGCACGGCCTTGGGAATGAAGAGCACATGCACCGGCGCCTGTGGCGCGATGTCCTGGAAGGCCAGCACGTCGTCGTCTTCGTAGACGATGTTGGCCGGGATCTCGCGACGGATGATCTTGCCGAAGATGGTGTCGTTCATTGGAGAAGTGAGCGCAGAGGAGTGAGAAGTGAGGAGAGCTTAGCTCGCACCGCGCTTTTGCTCACTCCTCACTCCTCTCCACTCATGCCTGCCCTCAGCCCATCTCGCTGCGCGAACCGAAGGCGTGCGACAGCGTGCCGCGATCCACATACTCCAACTCGCCGCCCAGCGGCACGCCATGGGCCAGGCGCATGGGGCGCACGCTGGCCTGACGCGCCAGCTGCGCCAGGTAATGCGCGGTGGCCTCGCCTTCCACGGTCGGATTGGTGGCGATGATCAGCTCGCTGACCTCGCCTTCGGCCAAGCGCCTAGACAGGCTTTCCAGCCCCAGCTCTCGCGGACCGATCCCGTCCAGCGGCGACAGCCGGCCCTGCAGGATGAAATACAGGCCGCGATAGCCGGTCGCCTGTTCGATCGCCAATCGGTCGGCAGGCGATTCCACCGCGCACAGCTGGTGCCGGTCGCGACTGCCGTTGGCGCAGATCGCGCACAGCTCGCTTTCGGTGAAGTCGCGGCACTGCGCGCAGTGTCCGATGTGCTCCATCGCCTCGGCCAGCGCGCCGGACAGACGCCGGCCGCCTTCGCGGTCGCGCTCCAGCAACTGGTAGGCCATGCGCTGGGCGCTCTTGCTGCCCACGCCGGGTAGCACGCGCAACGCATCGATCAACTGTTCCAGCAGCGAAGCGCTCATGCGATGGCCAGACGATGCGCGCGCACCATCCTCTGGCCGGCGCGCAGCGGAAGAGACAGGTTCAGAACGGCAGCTTCATGCCCGGCGGCAGCTGCATGCCGGCGGTGGCCGCGC
Organism: Pseudoxanthomonas sp.; assembly: GCA_044235875.1. Lineage (GTDB taxonomy): Bacteria > Pseudomonadota > Gammaproteobacteria > Xanthomonadales > Xanthomonadaceae > Pseudoxanthomonas_A. The sequence goes on along the minus strand of JBIIHJ010000067.1, from coordinate 1,961 downwards.
CCATGCGATCCTTGGACTCGGCGTCGATCTTGTTGGAGGCGTCGTTGAACGCGGCCGCGATCAGGTCTTCCAGCATTTCCGCATCGGACAGCAGGGTCGGGTCGATGCGGACCTTGCGGCATTCCTTGCCACCGGTCAGGGTCACGCTGACCATGTTGCCGCCGGCGTTGCCGGTGACTTCCAGCTTGGCCAGTTCTTCCTGCGCCTTCTGCAGGTTTTCCTGCATCTTCTGCGCCTGCTGCATCATCTGGGCGATATTTCCACGCATCTTGTTTTACTCGTCGAAAGGTCGGATGGAATCGGGGACCACGCGCGCGCCCTGCTGCTGGATCAGGCGCTGCACGTCGGGATGGTTCATGAAGTTGTCTTCGGCCGAAGACTTGCGCTCGTCCTGGGCGCGCGCATCGCGTTGGGCCAGGGTCTCGCCGTGGTCGGCCATCGCCTCGAACACGATCCTGGGCGCATGGCCCAGCGCAGCCGAGAGCGCCTGGGCCAGGTCGCCGATCGAGCGATCGGTTCGCAGGTATTCGAAACCCGGCGCCAGCGACAGCCGCAGCACCGCATCGCCATAACTGGTGAAAGCAGCATTGGCAGCCAACTGCTTGGACGGGCCCGTCAGCTGGGCCGAGGCCACCAGCGCCAGCCAGTGGTCGGCGTCGGCGATCTCTGTCACCCCCGTCGGCATCGGGTCATGGACCGGCATGCGATCGACCTTGGCCGAGACCGCCACCGACGGCGTGCTGACGACCACGCGTTGCTCAGGGACCTCCCACGGCGGCAAGTCGTTGCTGATCGACGCAGCCACGGGTCGTGGCACTGCGGTCGCTGGCTCGGCAGCGGCCGGGGGGGCGACTGGCGCCCTGGGCGTCGGCGCATCCCAGGGTGGCGTCTGTTCGGTCGCTGGTTCGGCGGTCCTGCGCTCGCCCATCGGCGCTTCCGCCGCATGGGCGGGGCTGGCGTTTTCAACCGGCGGCGGCGCGGTGGCCGCCTCCGGCGCAACCGGCGCCTGGCGCGAGGCAGCGCTGGAAGCCGTCGCCGCCTGGCCCGTCACTTGCGCAACCGTGCCTGCCGAACCGGTGGTCCGCGTCGGCGCCACGCCTGCCGGCGCGATATCGCCGGCGTTGGCCGGACGGAACGCCAGCATGCGCAGCATGCTCATTTCGAACCCGGCGCGCGGACTCGGCGCCAGGTACAGGTCACGCCGGCCGTTGAGCGCCATCTGGTACCAGAGCTGCACCACTTCCGGCCGCAGCCGCTGCGCGAAGACCGTGGCATCGAACCCGTCGGCCTCGATCGCCACGCCCGGCACCAGCTGGCGAACCTGGATGCGATGCAATGCCTCGGCCACCGCTTCCAGCACCCCGCCCCAGTCGGGCGAAAACTCGGCCACGCCGGCAATGGTCGCCATCAACTGCGCCCCGTCGCCATCGGCCAGCGCCTGCAGCAGCGCGCCGACCTGGGTGCGGTCCACGCTGCCCAGCATCGTGCGCACGCCGGCATCGCCCAGCTGGCCGCCGGTATAGGCGATGGCCTGGTCCAGCAGTGAGAGGCCATCGCGCAGCGAGCCGTCGGCCGCCTTGGCGATCTGGCGCACCGCGCCGTGTTCCGAAGGGATGTCCTCGGCCGCCAGGATCCGGGTGATCTGGCCGCCGATCTGCTCCTCGTCCAGGCGCTTGAGGTTGAACTGCAGGCAGCGGCTGAGCACGGTCACCGGCAGCTTCTGCGGGTCGGTGGTGGCCAGCAGGAACTTCACGTGCTCCGGCGGCTCTTCCAGCGTCTTGAGCAGTGCGTTGAACGCCGCCTTGGACAGCATGTGCACTTCGTCGATCAGGTAGACCTTGTACTTGCCGCGCGAGGGCATGTACTGCGCGTTCTCGATCACCTCGCGCACGTCGTCCACGCCGGTGTTGGACGCGGCGTCGATTTCCAGCAGGTCGATGTAGCGCCCCGAATCGATGTCC
>JBIIHJ010000066.1:0-14658 GCA_044235875.1 Pseudoxanthomonas sp. | reverse complement strand
GATGTCGCCCTGGCGCTGCCGCCGCTGGACCTGCGCCTGGCCCACGAGCTGATCGGCCGCACGCGCGTCTCGCGCATCCTCAAGGCCTATCGCGACGTGCCGGCGGCCGACGAGCGCGCCGTGGCCCTGGTGCTGGTCAAGCTGGCCCAGCTGGCCGCCGACATCCCCGAGATCCGCGAGCTGGACATCAATCCGCTGCTGGCCGACGCCGGCGGCGTGGTCGCGGTGGACGCGCGCATCGCCGTGGCCCGCTCGCGCCAGCTGCACAAGGGTCGCGGCCATCCGCGCCTGTCGATCTTCCCGTATCCCAAGGAATGGGAACGCCACATCAGCCTGGGCGATGGCAGTACCGCGTTCGTGCGGCCGGTGCGCCCCGAGGACGACGCGCTGTTCCGCGCATTCTTCGCCAGGGTCACCGACGAAGACCTGCGCCTGCGGTTCTTCCAGTCGGTGAAGCATTTCAGCCATGAGTTCATCGCCCGCCTGACCCAGCTGGACTACGCCCGCTCGATCGCGTTGGTGGCGCTGGACGCGCGCGGCGAGATGCTCGGCGCGGTGCGGCTGCTGGCCGATGCCGATTACGACCGCGGCGAATACGGCATCCTGATCCGATCGGACCTCAAGGGCGCGGGCCTGGGCTGGCAGCTGATGCGGATCATGATCGAGTACGCGCACTGGCAGGGCCTGCGCATGGTCGAAGGCCAGGTGCTGCGTGAGAACCGCACGATGCTGGCGATGTGCCGGCAGCTGGGCTTCACCCTGAAGCCCGACCCGGACGACCCGTCGATCACCAATGTCACCCTGCCGGTCGGCACCTCCGCCAACGCCACGCGCTGATGTGAAAAACGCGCGCGGGTTCACCGTCCGCGCGCCTGCCCCTGTCGCCTGTCATGCCGCGCGCGGTAGGCTGCAGACCAGGCGTCCACCGCAGTGTGCGACGAGGTGACAGGGGGCGTGTGTGATCCGGGTGTTGATCATGGGGTCCGATGTACAGACCGAGGTGGCATTGATGCGCCGCCTGCAGCGCATTGCCGCGCTGCCGGCGCAAGGCCTGGCGACCGGCTATACATTGGATGCCTGCGACCTGCTGGTGGTGCAGGACACGCCTGCGCTGCGCGCGTCCAGCGCGCGCCTGCGTGATGCAGACCCCACGCGGCCACTGTGGCTGATGGACGCTGGCGGGCGCCTGTCCGACCCGGCGCAGGGCCCTGCGCCACTGAGTGAAACGGCGATCCGGAAAACGCTGCAGATGCTGTTCGCCCCGCACGTCGCACAGGTTGACGCCCGGCAAGCCACCGACCAGAGGCCGTTCGCCGATCAGCTGCGCGCGTTGCTGTCCGGGCGTAGCGAGCAGGCCGTGCTCTCGCTCGATGGCATGGATGTGCTGCAGTTGGATTTCGCCAGTGCCAGCGCCCAGCCGCTGCACAGTGCGCGGCAGGCGGCGGACAACGTGCCGGGGCTGCTGGGCCCAGGCTTCGAGCGGCTGGTACTGCGCGTGGGCGAGCAGGCGCCGGTCTCAGCCGAGGCGCCGCGCCTGCCGCTGACGCCCTTGCTGTGGCAGACCGCGTTGCGCATGCGCATGGTGCCCAGGCTGATCGAACCCCTGACCGACACCACGGCGCTGCGCATGACCCAGTGGCCGGACTTCCGCGTGCTGGCGCACCGGCACGACGATTTCCGACTGTGCACGCTGCTGCTCAAGCAGGCCTGCACCGCCACCGGCGCGGCCGCGCTGCTGGAGATCGATGCCGGCGCGGCACGCGCATTCTTCAACGCGGCCTACCTGAGTGGCTACGCCGCACCCGAAGACCTCGACGTGGATTCCGCGGCGACGCCGGCGGAACGTCCGCGTTCGCGCCTGGCCCGGCTGTGGCGCGGCATGCGCGGCGGCGGCAGGAGACAGGGCGATGGCTGATACCCGGATCGTGGTGGTCGGCGCGCGTGGCGCCGGCAAGCAGGCGTTGCTCGACGGGCTGTGTGGCCATCTCGGCGGCACGGCCATGGACGAGGCCAGCGCGCAGGTCACGCTCCCCGGCGGCGAGGCGTTGCAGGTGCGCTGCCTGGCTGGGGCGATCACGCCAACGTCGCTGGCGGGGGCCGATGGCGTGCTGGCCCTGGTCGATGCCGCGGCCGACGATGCCCAGGCACAGCTGCAGGCCTGCATGGCACTGCTGTCCGGCCCGGCCGCCGCGCTGCCGGCCGTGCTGGGGATTTCGCGCATGGACCTGCACCCGGACTGGGACATGGCCGCGACCATGGCGGCACTGGCCCAGGCCGGCCATGCACTGCCGGTGGTGCCCTTCGACGCGCGTGACCCGGCCCAGGGCCTGATGCTGCTGGATGTGCTGGTCAGCCAGATCGAAACCGACGGCCTGGTGCCTGGCACACCCTGAGCGTTTGCGGCGTGGCCTGGCATGACGCCCCCGTCATGCGCCGGCATCGTCCCGGCCAGCGTGGGTTTAACGCGCGGCTGGTAGCGTGGGCACGTGTCCTGGGGGCGAGCGCGTGCTGCCGCCGGCACGCCACGCGCAGAGCTGCTGCGCGCCTTCGAAGGTCTTCGCCGCATGAACGCCGCCACCGTCCTGTCCCTGCTGTTGCTGGCCACCCCGCTCACCGCGCTGGCCCAGTCCACGCCGCTGGACCTGAAGCTCAAGGACAACACCACCACCTCCGGCGATCCGCCCGGCACCTATTACGGCGATCACAGCGGGCCGGCGATCAAGGACACCGACACGCCGCGTTCGGAGCTGGACGATGGCAAGGCCCACCTCCATGGCAGCTTCACTACCGGCATGGGCTATTCCAAGGGTTACGGCAGCAGCACCTACAACGCGGCCGACCTCAACATCACCAAGGCCTTCACCAGCGACTCCGGACGCACCAGCGTGATGAGCATGGACATCCACGTCAGCAAGAGCGATGGCCCCGGCTACGGCCCGTATGGGTATGGCGGCTACGGCGGGTACTACGACCGGCCCGGCCCGCGCACGGCCGGCGGCGCGTCCATGCGCTGGTCGCAGGACGCCAGCGAGTGACAATGCCGTCATTCCAACGCGTTTCTGAACCCCCGGCTCAGCTTTTCCATTGACCCTGCGCGGCTGTCGCCGCGACAATCCCCCACAGAAGGGGAGTAGCTCCCACGCGCTGTGATCGTCATTACGGGCCTTGTGCCCCGGTCCAGCGGCAACCGGTCCAGATCCATGGCTGGCTGTGAGCAAGACCTTCGCCGCAACGGCGAAGGTATGTGCCCCCGGATCCCCTCAGGATTCTTTCCGCGCACACTGGACCGTCGCTCCCGTCCTTCGATGTATTCGCGTGGAGAAAACCAGATGCAGACAATTGCAAACCCCTGGCTGTGGGGTGGATTCGTGGTGGTGGTGATCGCCGCCCTGCTGGCCGACCTGGTGCTGATGCGCCACGGCGGGCCGCACAAGGTCACCTTCAAGGAAGCGGTGTGGTGGTCGATCGGCTGGGTGGTCCTGGCACTGGCCTTCAACGGCGGCCTGTGGTGGTACCTGCGCGAGACGGTGGACATCGCCAGCGCCAACCGCATCGGCCTGGAGTTCCTGACCGGCTACCTGGTCGAGAAGTCGTTGGCCGTGGACAACATCTTCGTCTTCCTGATGGTGATGACCTACTTCGCCGTGCCCGAGGAACAGCGCCAGCGTGTACTGGTGATCGGCGTGCTGGGCGCGATCGCGTTGCGCGCGATCATGATCTTCGCCGGTGCCGCGCTGCTGACCCAGTTCCACTGGCTGCTGTACGTGTTCGGCGCATTCCTGCTGTTCACTGGTATCAAGATGTGGTTCTCGGCCGGTTCCGAGCCGGATCTCGAAACCAATCCGGCGTTGAAGTTCATGCGCAAGCATCTGCGCCTGACCGACGGTTACGTGGGCCACGACCTGTCGGTGGTGCGCGACGGCAAACGCTGGTTCACGCCGCTGTTCATGGTGCTGATCCTGATTGCGGTGACCGACGTGATCTTCGCGGTCGATTCGATCCCGGCGATCTTCGCCATCACCACCGACCCGTTCATCGTGCTGACCTCGAACGTGTTCGCGGTGCTGGGCCTGCGCGCGATGTTCTTCCTGCTGGCCGGCATGGCGGATCGTTTCCACCTGCTGCCTTACGGCCTGGCGGTGATCCTGGTCTACATCGGCACCAAGATGCTGATCATCGACTTCGTCAAGATCCCGGTGCTGGTCTCGCTGGGCGTGGTGTTCGGCATCCTGGCCCTGACCGTGTGGCTGAGCCTGGCCCGTCCGGCCAAGCCGGAGACGCACGGCTAAGCCGTTTTCAAGCCAAGTGACCGCGCGCCGCGGCGTTCCACATACGGAACGTCGCGGCGCGCTTGTTTTCACCCCAGACAGGCGCCATCGAAGCGGTCATGGACGCTCACCACCCCGACGATCCGCGCTTCGATGCCACGGCCCAGGCAAAGGCCGATCGGCGCCGGTTGCTGCGCGCGTTCAACCTGTCGCTGGGTTTCATCCTGCTATTGGTGCTGGCGTATTCGGCGCAGGGCAGTTTCGACTGGCGCCCCTATGCGATCGCACCGCACACGGCGCATGGCCTGATCGGCCTGCTGACCGCGCCGCTGCTGCATGGCTCGGTCGAACACATCGCCTCCAATGCCATCGCCCTGCTGATGCTGGGCACGCTGGCCGGCAGCGTCTATCCGAAAGCGACCGTGCGTGCCTTGCCGCTGCTCTGGCTGGGCTCGGGACTGGGTGCGTGGTGGCTGGGCGAGGTCGGCACGCGCCACCTGGGCGCCAGTGGCCTGGGCCATGGACTGATGTTCCTGGTGATCGGGCTGGGCGTGCTGCGGCGTGATCGCGCGGCGATCGCCACCGGCTTCATTGCCTTCCTGTTCTACGGCGGCATGCTGCTGACGGTGCTGCCACGCGAACCCGGGGTGTCGTGGCAGGCGCATCTGGGCGGCGCGATGGCCGGGCTGATCGCGGCGTGGTGGTTCCGGCGCAGCGATCCGCTGCTGCCACGCAAACGCTACAGCTGGGAGCTGGAAGACGAGCAGTTGCTGGCCGAGGACGCCGACACGCTCGAACCGCCATCGCCGCGCGAGGTGCCGGTGTTGTGGGAACGTCCGCCAGCGCCGCACGGCGTGGTGCTGTCGTTCCCGACGCGCACCACCGATGACACCAGGCCGGATGACAAACCGTAGCGGCTAGACTTGGGGTCTTCCCCTGATGTCGTTGCCGCATGCCTGCGTCCGCTCCTCGCCTGCTCCTGTCCACCTTGATGCTGGCGTTGGCCGGCTGCGTGGCCACGCCTGCACCGCGCAGTGCGCCCGGTGCCCCAGTCGAGGTCGCGCCCGCCAAGGCACTCGGTTACCTGGCCAAGGACGCGCTGCCCGACAGCCTGCTGTTGCTGCCCGCACCGCCGGTGGAAGGTTCGGCGGCCTTCGCGCTGGATCAGGCCGTGATGCAGCAGGGCCTGGCGCTGCAGGACAGCGCGCGCTTCAAACAGGCCAGCACCGACGTGGACCTGGGGTTTCCGGCCGGCGCCAACCAGTTCGCCTGTGCGCTGGGCCTGGACGTGACCGAACAGGCCACGCCCAAGCTCTATCGCCTGCTGGAACGCAGCCGGATCGATGTGAGCGCGTCCACGCGTGCCGCCAAGGACCGTTACAAGCGGCCGCGGCCGTTCCTGGTCAATCACGCGCCGACGTGTTCGCCGGCCGAAGAAGCGCACCTGCGCACCAGCGGCTCGTATCCGTCCGGGCACAGTGCCATCGGCTGGGCCTGGGCGCTGATCCTGGGCGAGATCGACCCGACCCGCGCCAACACGCTGGCCGTGCGCGGGCGCACCTATGGCCAAAGCCGCCTGGTGTGCAACGTGCACTGGAGCAGCGACGTGGTCGAAGGCCGCGTGCTGGGCGCGGCCGTGGTCGCGCGGCTGCACGCCAATCCCACCTTCCGCGATGACCTGGCCGGCGCGCGCATCGAATTGCAGCAGGCGCGTGCGCGGCCCGGCGCCGTGAGCTCGCGCGATTGCGCGACGGAAGCGGTGACCTTACCGATCGCACCCAAGGACGCGCTGTGAGCTGACCGCCGAGGCGGCCGGGCGTCTTGGTTAGACTGGCCGGCATGAACTCCGCCGGCCCTGCATGATGACCCGTTACTTCGCTTGGATCGTTGCCCTGCTGGTCCTGGTGCTCAGCGTGGCACTGGCCACGCACTGGCCAGGCTGGTGGTGGGTCGCCGCTGCGGCAGCCGCGCCCAGCGTGCTCGGCGCGGTGGACGTCACGCAGCGGACCAGCACTCTGCGCCGCAACTATCCGGTGCTGGCGCACTTCCGCTATGGGCTGGAGTCGATCGGCCCGGAAATCCGCCAGTACTTCGTGCAGAGCGACCTGGAGGACGTCCCGTTCTCGCGCCAGCAACGCGAGCTGGTCTATCGCCGCGCCAAGAACGTGATGGACGTGGTGCCCTTCGGCACCCTGCGCAGCGCCTATGCCAGCGACTACGAATGGATCAACCATTCGCTGGCCACCACCGACATCCACCTCCACGACTTCCGCGTCACCATCGGTGCAGGCCGCGCCAAGCCGTATTCGGCCAGCGTGTTCAACATCTCGGCGATGAGTTTCGGCGCGCTGTCGGCCAATGCGATCCGCGCACTCAACGAAGGCGCGCGGCGCGGCAATTTCTATCACGACACCGGCGAAGGCTCGATCTCGCCTTATCACCTGGAATGCGGCGGCGACCTGGTCTGGGAGATCGGCTCGGGTTACTTCGGCTGCCGCAGCGAAGACGGGCAGTTCGATCCGGAACGCTTCACCGCCAATGCCACGCTGGACCAGGTGCGCATGATCGAAATCAAGCTCTCCCAGGGCGCCAAGCCCGGTCACGGCGGCGTGCTGCCGGCGGCCAAGGTCAGCCCGGAAATCGCCGCCACGCGCGGGGTGCGGCTGGGCGTGGACTGCGTGTCGCCCTCGCGGCACTCGGCGTTTTCCACGCCGCTGGAGCTGCTGCAGTTCGTCTCGCGCCTGCGCGAGCTGTCCGGCGGCAAGCCGGTGGGCTTCAAGCTGGCCATCGGCCACCCGTGGGAATGGTTCGGCATCGCCAAGGCCATGCACGAGAGCGGCCTGCTGCCAGACTTCATCGTCGTCGATGGCGCCGAGGGCGGCACCGGCGCGGCGCCGGTGGAGTTCGTCGACCACATCGGCGTGCCGATGAACGAGGCACTGATGCTGGTCCACAACACGCTGGTGGGCCTGTCGCTGCGTGAGCAGATCAAGCTCGGCGCCGCCGGCAAGGTCACCAGCGCCTTCGACATCGCCCGCACCATCGCCATGGGCGCGGACTGGTGCAATGCCGGACGCGGTTTCATGTTCTCGCTGGGCTGCATCCAGTCGCTGAGCTGCCACAGCGACCGCTGCCCGACCGGCATCGCCACCCAGGACCCCAAGCGCTGGCGCCATCTGGACGTGACCGACAAGGCCACGCGCGTGCACCAGTACCACACCAATACCTTGCGGGCGCTGGGCGAACTGCTCAGCGCCGCCGGCCTGGACGATCCCTCGCAGCTTGGCCCCGAGCACGTGGTGCGCCGGGTCTCGCCGGTGGAGATCCGCTCGCTGGCCGCGCTGTATCGCTTCATCGAACCTGCCGCGCTGCTCAACAACAACATCCCGGAACACTCGGTGTTCCAGCAGTTCTGGGCCGATGCGCGCGCTGATACCTTCCAGCCGCCGGCCAGCGTGCGCGCCCTGCGCCAGAGCAAGTCGCGTTGAACCGCACCTGCCGGGCGCCTGTTTCCCTGCCACCTCCGGAGTCTTGCCTGTGATCGCTTTCCTGCGCGCTGCGTTGCTCTGCGCCGTCCTGTCGCTGGCCGCGTGCGCGAGCGCCGGCGTCCCGCCCGCTGATCCGCCACCGCCACCACCGGTGCCGCCCAAGCTGATCGGCTACGTCACCAACGGCGCGACGCTGCCGGCCATCAGCGCGCGCAAGCTGGATGTCATCAACTTCGCCTTCGCCGTGGTCGATCCGCAGCATCGCGTCCATCTTCCCGATGCCGATGGCCCGCGCACGCTGGACGCGCTGGTCAGGCTGCGTCGTGACAATCCCAAGCTGAAGATCGTGCTGTCGATCGGCGGCTGGAGCGCGGGCCACTTTTCCGAAGCCGCCGCCACGCCCGCTGCCCGCACCACCTTCACCGACAGCGCGATGGCGCTGCTGCGGGCGCACGACCTGGACGGCCTGGACATCGACTGGGAATACCCGACCCTGGACGATGCCGGCATCAGCGCCAGCGCCGATGACAAGGACAACTTCACCGCGTTGCTGGGTCAGCTGCGCGCCGCGCTGGATGCCCAAGGCCGCACGCGCCATCGCGCCTACCTGCTCAGCATCGCCGCCGCCGAAGGCCGCTTCGCCTCCGGCCTGGATCTGCCAAGGATCGCGCCGCTGCTGGACTGGATCAACCTGATGACCTACGACTTCCATGGCAGCCTGACCCCGACCACCGGGCATGCGGGGGGCCTGGGGGCGTCGAAGCGGGATCCAGACCACGCGCGCAACGGCATCGCGGCGGCGCAATACTTCCTGGACGCCGGCGTGCCGGCCGCCAAGGTCAACCTGGGCATGGCGTTCTACGGCCGCCGCTTCGGCGATGTCACCGACGGCCAGCACGGGCTGTACCAGCGCTTTGCCAGCGATGGCGGTTTCATTTCCTATGGCGAGATCGTCCAGGGGAAGCTGACGGAACACGGCTTCACCCGTTACTGGGACGACGCTGCGCAGGCCGCATGGTTGTGGAATCCCGGGACCCACCAGATGATCAGTTACGACGATCCGCAGGCGCTGCGGGCCAAGGTGCGTTACGTGCGCGAACACGGCCTGGGCGGGGTGATGTACTGGGAATACCGCCAGGACGACGGCGAGGCGCTGCTGGACGTGGTCCGCACCGCGCTCGATTCGCCCACGCCCTAAGCGTCACGCCCTGCTGAACAGCCGCTGCGTACGGTGGGCCGCCCCTGCCGTCCATCGGAACGCCGTTGGCCCTGTTTGAAACCCTGGTCGTGCTGCTGCTGGTCGCCGCGCTGCTGTCGCAGCTGGCGCGCCGCATTGGCCTGCCCTATCCCACCCTGGTCGCCGTGGCCGGCACCGCGGCGGCAATCATGCCGTGGGTGCCGCAGGTCGGCATCGATCCCAAACTGGCGATGGTGCTGTTCATCGCTCCGGCGCTGCTGTCGGCCGCGTTCGACACTTCGCCCTACGAACTCAGGCACAACTGGCTGCCGCTGATCGCGCTGGCGGTGTTCGCGGTGCTGCTGACGGCGGCGGTGGTGGCGTGGCTGGGCGTGTCGATGGGCGGACTGCCGATCGCCGCGGCGATCGCGCTGGGTGCGGTGGTCGCACCGCCCGATGCGGCTGCCGCGCAGGCGGTGCTGGCGCGGCTGGACCTGCCACGACGCACGATGGTGATTCTGCAGGGCGAGAGCCTGTTCAACGATGCCATCGCGCTGGTGCTGTTCGGCGCGGCGGTGTCGGCCGCCGGCGGTGACGACCATCCGCTGCTGTCCGGCGCCTTGCTGGTGCTCGAGGTGCCCGGCGGCGTGCTGCTGGGCCTGGCGGTGGGCTGGATCTACGCACGTGCCGGCGCGTTGTGGTCGGGCAGCCAGAGCGCGACGATCTTCGAGTTCACCGGCACCTTCCTGGTGTGGATGGCGGCCGAACGCCTCCACGTGTCGCCGGTGCTGGCGGTGGTGGCCTACGCGATGCTGCTGGCGCGCTCGGCGCCGCAGCGCCAGCACGTGCGCGACCGCATCCACGCCTATTCGATCTGGGATGCAGCCGTCTTCGTGCTCAATGTCATCGCCTTCCTGCTGATCGGCCTGCAGGCGCGCGACATCGTCATGACCCTGCCGGGCCCGCAGCTGTGGGAAGCCGTGCGCTTTGCCGCCGCGGTGCTGGCCGCGGTGGTGCTCGTGCGCGTCGTGTGGGTGATGCTTTATCCGTTGCTGCTGCGGGTGCTGATGCCTGGTCACGCACCGGAGGTGCATGGCAAGACGCGCGTGCGGCTGGTGGTGTCCTGGTCGGGCATGCGCGGCGTACTGACCCTGGCCACGGCGCTGTCGCTGCCGTCTGATTTCCCCGGGCGCGACCAGATCATGCTGTGTGCCCTGGCCGTGGTGCTGGGCACGGTGGTGCTGCAGGGCGCCACGCTGGGTGCGCTGATCCGCTGGCTCAAGATCCCCGCCGATACCGCCACCCAGCGCGCGATCGACCAGGCCCGCGAGCGCATCGAAGTGGCCGGGCGCGAGGAACTGGACCGACTGATCGCCGCGCACGAAGATCCAGAGGCCCTGCGTCGCGTGCGCGACTGGTATCACGCCAAACCGGCGCCGGGCGAGATCGAGGCCAAGCGCGGCCTGGTCCAGGCCGAACGTCGCGCGCTCAACGAGCTGCACACGCGCGGCGAGCTACCGGAAGACGCGTTCCAGATCCTGCAGGAAGAGCTGGATCTGCGCGAGCTGAGCCTGACCGAGCCGAGCGCGCGCAGCATCGAGGAAGTGTGAGTCGCGCGAAGCCGCATGAGGCGCGCACGCCATCGTGCTGCGATTGAAGCATCGCGGCTGCGTAAGGCGGAACTCGTTGAAATCCCTTCTTTGACGCTCCGCAGACCGTCGGTCAGCGCAATGCAAGGGCCGGCCAAGCGGGCTCCGCTGCCCTTCGGACGGACCAGGGTGAGGGCCCCAGCGGAGCAAGCTCCGCGCTACGAGGGGGCTGCGCGAGCTGGCTTCGCGCGTGGCTGCTTAGACCTTGGGCAGCGCGGGTGCAGCGGTGGGCCGGCCCAGCGGATCCAGCGCGATCATCACGAAGCGTCCGCGCGTGCACAGCTTGCGCTCGCCGCTGAGCAGGTCTTCGGTGATCACTTCCACATCGACATTCATCGAGCTGCGGCCGACCTTGACGATGGTGGCGACCACTTCGACCAGGTCGCCCTTACGGATCGGCTGGCGGAAATCAACCTGCTCCGAGCGCGCGGTGACCACGGTGGTGCGGGCGTAGCGCGAGGCGACGATGAAGGCCGCCATGTCCATCCACGCCAGCGCCTGGCCGCCGAACAGCGTGCCCAGGTGGTTGGTGTGGTCGGGGAAGACCATGTGCAGCAGTCGGGCTTCGACCGGGCGCACTTCGCCGGCGGGGACTTCGGACATCGTGGAACTCCAACAGAAAAGATGACATGCGCATCATGCGTGCGGGCCTGTATTTTCGCCTGCCTGCCGGCGACTTGCTGTTATGCCAGCGCGGGGGTGCCGTCGCCGGCCTGGGTACCGGCCGCGTCATGGACGCGGTCCACCACCACCCGGTCGCGGCCTTCGCGCTTGGCGCGGTAGAGCGCATCGTCGGCACGGCGCAGCAGGTCGGTCGGGCTTTCATCGTCGCGCAGCCAGGCCACGCCGATCGAGCAGGTCACCACTAGGCTCAGGCCATCGACCAGCAGCGGACGCGCGCCCACCGCATCGTGCAGCGCCTGCAGGCGCTGCACCGCCGGCGGCAGCAGGCCGGGCATCACCGCCAGCAGCTCTTCGCCGCCGTAACGGCCGATGGTGTCCGAGCCGCGCATGTTGTGGGCCAGGCGATCGGCCACGCCGGACAACACCGCGTCGCCGACCAAGTGGCCGTGGGTGTCGTTGACCTGCTTGAAGTGATCCAGGTCCAGCAGGCCGACGGCCAGGGTGGTGCCGTTGGCCCGGGCGCGGTGGGCTTCGGTTTCCAGCAGCTCCATGATGCTGGTGCGATTGCGCAGGCCGGTCAGGCCGTCGTGGGTGGCCTGTACCTGCAGCGCGGTGCGGGCCAGTTCCAGCGCGCGCTTGTCTGCTTCAAGCTCGGCCGTGCGCGCGGCGACCAGGCGCTCCAGCTCGCGCTTGCGCGCCACGATCGCACCCACGCGCCAGCGCCACACACCGGTGACGACGGCCAGGGTCAGCAGCGTCCACAGCAGCAGCGCCGGCACGCTGCGCCACCACGGCGGCTGCAGCTCGAAACCGAAGCTCATCACGTCCGACTGCGCGCGGCGGGTCAGGTCGAAGGCCTGCACCTGCACGACCTGCTCGCCCGAACCCAGCGCGGGGAAGTCCAGCGTGCGCGAGCTGGTTTCGATCCACGCATCCTGGCGGCCGACCAGGCGATAGCGGAAGCGCAGCATGTCCGGGCCGGCGATGCTGCCCGGCGTGCTCAGCACCATGCGCACGGGCAGCTGTTCCCACGGCAGCACCGCGCCGGGCGCGATACGCTTGCCGCCGCGCTCGACCCGCTCGATCCGCAGCGCCACCGGCGACTGGGCCAGCAGCTGGTCCGGATGCAGGACGTGGCTCACGCCGCGCGAGCTGCCGACCCAGATCGAGCCGTCGGGGTCTTCGAAGAACGCACCTTCGGAGATGTCCTCGCTGATCAGGCCGTTGGTCTCGTTCAGACGCGTCCAGTGGCCATCGGCCAGCACGTCCACGCCCATGCTGCCGCCCACCCACAGGCGGCCGGCGCGGTCATGGCGGATGAAGTACGGCAGCGAGTCGCGCAGCAACGGATCGTCGACCGCCTTCAGGGTGATGGTGTCGCCCTGGTCCATCGACCCGCGGAACAGGCCGGCATCGTCCACTGCCACCCACAGGGTGCCGTCTCGCCCGATCGACAGCTTGTCGAACAGCTGGTTGGGCACATCGCCCTGCGTGCGGATGGGGGTGACCGTGCTGCCGTCCAGCCGTATCAACCCACCCTTGCCGGCAAACCACAGCCGCCCCTGTGCGTCCTCGGCCACGTCACCGAAGCTGACCGCGGGCAGCGCGGTGAAGCGGTGCGCGACTGGATGGGCCGGATCGTCGATGACGTAAACGCCTTCGGTGGTGCACAGCCACAGGCGGCCGCGCCGGTCGAAATAGATCCGGCGCAGACGATGCGGCAACGTGGTCACCAGCTGAGTCTGGCCATCCACCACCCGGAGCAGATCGCCGCGATACAGACCCACCCAGACCGCCTGGTCCGGCCCCAGCGTGAGGGCGAACACGTCGCGGATCGGCGCATCGGTCTTGAACGCGAGCCGGGTGATCCGGTCGCCGCCCGGCGCCAGGCGGAACACGTCGCGCTCGTTGCCGAACAACATCCCGCCCTGGCCATCGCGCGTGAGGGCCCAGTTTGGCAGGCCGGCCAGACCGCTGGCCGGACCCCAGTTCTGCACGCCGGCATAGCCACGCCAGCGCATCACCCCCACCCCGCCGTAGGACACCCAAAGCTCGCCGTTGCTGTCGGCCAGCACCGCATTGGGCGGCACGTCGGGCAGGCCGTTGTGGGTGCCCAGCCGCTCCCACTGCCGGTCGGTCCAGCGCAACAGGCCCCCATCGCTGCGGGTCAGCACGCGGCCCTGGGTGTCCTGGGTCAAGTCCAGGTGGCGGGTGGTGGTGGCCAGCATCGACGGTGGCGGCACGGGCCGGTCGACGAAGCGCACCGCGCCCGGGGTCAGCACGATGATGTGCTGCGGGCTGCGCGCCCACAGCGCGCCATGGCTGTCGCGCAGGAACGCGGTCCAGGCATCGCGCGGGACGCCGTCTTCCTCGGTATAGACGCGCACCTGGCCGTCGGCCTGGCGCCGGCAGATGGTCTGACCGCAGCCGAACCACAGCAGCGACGGGTCGCGGTAGACCGCGCCCAGGTCCTGCAGTTCGCGGTAGGTGGCCTCGGTCGGCGCGTCGAACAGGCGCCGGACCTGCCAGCTGCCATCGCGGCCGGTGACCTGCAGCGCGTGGCCCTTGCTCAGGGCGACCGCGCCGCCGTCCAGCGCGGCCACGCTGTGGCCCACGGTGAAGGGAATGGCCGCGTCCTGCGTATCGACGATGCGCGTGGCGGTATCGCCGTTCCAGTAATAGAGGTTGCCGGCCGTGGCCACCCACAGGCCGCGGCCATTGGCGGTCGGCGCCACGTTCATCACGTAGGCATCGGACAGGCCGGCACCGGCACCGACGCGTTCAAAGCGCTCGCCCTCGTAGCGATACAGGCCGCCGTACGTGCAGGCCCAGATGTTGGACTGGGCGTCCTCGACCAGGCAGTCCGCGCCCAGGCTGCGCAGGCCGTCGGCCGTGCCATAGGTACGCAGCGAGGCGACCTGGCCCCAGGCCGACGCCCCCACCAGCAGCAACAGGCAGGCCGCCGCCGCGCGCAGCGCGCGGTGGGGCAGGAAATGACCGGTACAACGCGCGAGTGTGGCGCGCCTGGATGCCATGGCGGGAATCAGCGAGGTGGACGTCAGCAAGACTAACGGCAAATCCCGGCAGAACTTAAGTTCCCGTTAATCCCTTTTTCCTGAACTGCACTGCGGACGGCCCGCCGCCTCGCCGGCTTACCCCGCGCGGTGCCCTCAGAACGCGTGGTCGAACCCGACTTCGCCCTGCACGCCGACCTGGTAGGAAGACACCCGGCGCTCGAAGAAGTTGGTCAGCTCCTGCACGTCCTGCAGCTCCATGAAGGGCAGCGGGTTGCGCACGTTGTACTTGCGCTCCATGCCCAGCCTGGCGAAGTGGTTGTCCGCGCAGTGCTGCAGGTACTGGCGCATGTCGCGGGTGGAGATGCCGGCCACGCCGCCGGACAGCACGTCCTCGGCGAACTGCAGCTCGCATTCGATCGCCTCTTCCAGCATCGC
>JBIIHJ010000065.1:0-14713 GCA_044235875.1 Pseudoxanthomonas sp. | reverse complement strand
GGTGCCGTTCGCGGTGCCGACCGACCCGCAGACCGCCACCTTGAGCGAATGGCTGGAAAGCCGCGGCCACAACGCCTTCAACCTGATCGCCATCCCGCACGCGCTGCGCACGCTCACCCAGTTCGCCGGGCGTCTGATCCGCACCTCGACCGATACCGGCCGGGTGATCATCCTCGACTCGCGCCTGCTGACGCGCCGCTACGGCCGCCAGATCATCGACGCGCTGCCGCCGTTCGAGCGCGTGATCGGCTGAGGCATGCAGGCCGGTGTAAGACCAGCTGCGTAGTGGTAACTTGGTCGCCGAGCTCACGACCAGCGTGATCTTCAAAGGATGCGCCTTCGGGCGCCTAGTGATCTTCAATCCGCTCAAGGACCAACACGATGCAACACAAGGCCATGTTCGCTGCCGCGCTGCTGTCTGTCTCTTTTTTTGCAGCCGTCGCCAATGCCAGCGCCGCCACCTGCGAAGACAACTTCTCCGTTGAGGGTTCGTTCTTCAAAGGCAAACAGTTCAAGACCTGGGCCGAGCATTCGGGCGTGAGCTACGACAGCGCGTTCCGCAAGGTCGCCCAAGCGGTCGCTGCTGGCGGCTTCGGTGCCGTCACCTCCGACAAGGACACCGGCATCATTACCGCAGGTCAGGCTGTGACGATGGGCAACGGCTCGGTCGCGCCGCTGAATATCATCGTGCAGGAGAAAGCAGGCGGGCTGATCCATATCGATGCCAATTTCAGCATTTCAGGTGGCCAGGCCGCATCGGCTGATACGGCCAAGAGCGAACTCTGCAGGATCGCGAACGCGCCGGCGAGCTGAGCCGGAGCTACCGATCACCGCCCAGGCCAGGCCAGCGCTGGGGCTGGGCTTTCTTGGAATCCAGGAGCTGGGCGCGGTCTTTGGAGCAATCACAGGCCGCTGTCGCACCAGATCGACCATTTGCCGTTATGGTGGCGCGGTCACAGTCTTCGCGCTGCCCATGCCTGCTGCCTCCGCCCCTTCCCGCCTCCGCGCCGATGCCGCGCAGAACCGCATGCTGCTGCTGCAGGCGGCCGAAGAGGTGTTCACCGAGCACGGCGTACAGGCGCCGCTGGAACTGGTCTCCACCCGCGCCGGGCTGGGCCGGGCCACGCTGTTCCGCAACTTTCCCGACCGGCAGACGCTGGTCCTGGCGCTGCTGGAGCGGGGCTTGGACACCATCGCCGCTGAAGCCGAACGCTTGCACGACACGCCCGATGCGCTGGTCCAGTTGCTGCGGTTCGTCCTGGACCGGGTGATGACGCACGCGCCGCTGGTCGAGTACTGGCAGACCGTCGGCCGCGGCCAGCCGGAGATCGAGGCAGCGATGATGCGGCTGGTGACGATCTTCGCGCCGGTCGTGCAGCGCGCGGTAGCCGAGCGCCGCTGTCGCGCCGACCTGGTGCCGACCGACATCCTGTTGCTGCTCAAGCTGTTCAGCGCCTGCGCGGCGCCGATGATGCTGCCGCTGGCACCGTTCGCACGGATCTGGGGGTTTGCGATGGACATCGTCCAGCCGGCCACCCCCAGGCCGCGCAAGCCCTGACGCCGCCCGCCGCGTCCACGCGGCGAGCCGGCCGTGCCTGCTCAGTAGGCGATGCTGAAACGCTGCCGCACGTGTGCCGGTGTTTCGATCTCGTCCAGCAGCGCCACCGCGTAATCCTCGTAGGAAATCGCGCTCTTGCCGTCGGCATCGGTCAGGAAGGCATCGCCGCCGAGGCGGAACGTGCCGGTGCGCTCGCCGGCGTGGAAGTCCGCAGCCGGTGAAAAGAAGGTCCAGTCGATGTCGCTGACGCCGCGCAGATCGGCCAGGAACTGCGCACCGGGCACGGCTTCGGACTTGTACGCCTCAGGGAATTGGGGGCTGTCGAGCAGGCGCACGCCCGGCGCCACTTCCAGCGAGGCCGCGCCGCCGACCACCAGCACGCGCCTGATGCCGGCCGCGCGCGCTGTGTCCAGCACGTGCTGGGCGGTGACGCTGGCAAAGCGCGCCGAACTGACCAGCGCGTCATGGCCGGCGAGCCTGGCGCCCAGGCCGGCGGGATCGGCGGCGATATCGCCTTCGACGAACGAAACCCCGTCCTGACCCAGGTCCTGGGCGGGCTTGCGCGCCACGACAGTGACGGTGTGACCGCGGCGCAGGGCCTCGGCCAGGATGCGGCGGCCGACATTGCCGGTGCCGCCGATGAGGGCGATGGATGCCATGGTGGATCTCCAGTGGTTACGAAAAGGAACCATGACATCATGGACGCCTGTCCGCACGCTGCCAAGCAGGGAGCGCCGCGTCCCCTGGTGACCTGCGGGTCACCACGCACCGCCACGAGATCCGCCGATGAGCCTGCACCGTTCCAACGCGCCTTATGCCGCCCAATGCCCTGTCCGCGACGTCCTCGACCGCCTCGGCGACCGCTGGAGCACGCTTGTGCTGCAGGCGCTCGAGCCGGCGCCACTGCGCTTTTCGTCGCTGCAGCGGCAGATCGACGATGTGTCCAAGCGGATGCTGGCCAAGACCCTGCGCGGGCTGGAAGAAGACGGCCTGGTCACGCGCACGGTGTTCCCCAGCAAGCCGCCGGCGGTGGAGTACGCGCTGACCGCGCTGGGCCGCAGTTTCGTGCCGCACATCCAGGCGCTGGTGCAGTGGGCCGGACAGCACCACCCGGCGATCCGCGCGGCGCGTGCGGCGTATCGCGCAGCGTCCGGGCCGGCGCCATGATCCGGCCAGCCGGCGTGCCTCGTCGCGCCCCCATGAGCCTAGGACCAGCGGCGGGCCGATGCTGCAGCGCGATGATCCCCTGTCCCCACGGCCAAGAACCGCCATGTCCGTCGAACGCATCCTCGACCCACGCCCGCGCGCGCGTGATGCCTGCGGAAAGCGCAGCCGCGCTGATCCAGCCTGGCGAAACCGTCGCCATGAGCGGTTTCACCGGCTCGGGTTATCCCAAGGCCGTGCCAATGGCGCTGGCCCACCGCATCGAAACCGGCACCAGGCCGGCCGGCCGTTCCAGATCAGGTGGATGACCGGTGCTTCCACTGCACCGGAGCTTGGCGGCGCCCTGGCCAAAGCCGAGGACATCGCCATCCGGATTTCCGTGCGCAGGACTATTTCGACCGGGCCAGCCGCGCCAGCCATGGCAAGCACACCCCGCACCTGCTGCCCGAAGCCTTGTCCTGGCATCAGCGCTGGCTCGACACCGGCACGATGCGCGCCTGAGTCGGCGCGGTGGCGGGTCCGCCTCCCGGACCGAAGTGGCGACAGGCCCGCCGACAGCGCAGACGCCGCCGGGGCGCCCAGCACGGCCATGCCGCCACCCGATCGAACAGGCGCCCCGCGCTCCTGCGCGCGGCTGGATGCGCGCGTTGCCGGGATCGCCACGGTCCGGCCGTTACCCTGTGCCCATGCCATCAAGACCACATGCGTTCTCGCAGGACCATGACGCCCTGCTCGCCTCGCTGGCCGCCACGCCCGACCTGCTGCTGATCCAGGATCTGGATGGGGTGTGCATGGGCCTGGTGCGCGACCCGCTCACCCGCACCCTCGAACCTCGTTATCTGGACGCGGCGCACGCGCTGGCCGGCAGTTTCCAGGTGCTCACCAACGGCGAGCACATCGGCGCGCGCGGGGTGAATGCCATCGTCGATCGCGTGCTCAACCACGATGCGGCCGCCGGTGCGCACGGCCGCTATCTGCCTGGCCTGGCCGCCGGCGGCGTGCAGCACCAGGACCGTTTTGGACACGTCCGCCATCCCGGCGTGAGCCAGGCCGAGCTGGCGTTCCTGCAGGCGGTGCCGATGCGGGCGAAACGTTTCCTGTCTTCGCTGCTGCTCGGTGCGCCGTACCACGTCGAACCGCATCGGCTGGCATCGCTGGTCAATGCCGCGGTGCTGGACAACCCGGCCTCGCCGACGCTCAACCTCAACGTGCTGCACCAGCTGTTCGCAACGCAGCCCGCGCTGTATGCACAGCTACAGCAACAGGCGCAGGCGTTCCTGCAATCCCTGCTGCACGACGCACACGCCGAAGGCCTGGGCGATGCGTTCTTCCTGCATTACGCACCCAACCTGGGGCGCGACGACGACGGCGTCGAACGCCTCAAGCCGGCAGGGGACGGCAGCGCCGGCACCACCGATTTCCAGTTCATGCTGGCCGGCGCGGTCAAGGAGACCGGCGTGCTGGCGCTGCTCAACCAGCATATCCACCAGCGCACCGGACGCTGGCCGCTGGGCGAGGACTTCAATGTGCGCACCGCACCGCGCAACCTGGATGCACTGGTCGCGCTGGCGGTGGCGAACATCGACCCGGCCGACATGCCACGCCTGGTCGGCGTCGGCGATACGGTGACCAGCGTGGCGCGCACCGTCGATGGGCAGACCGCATGGCAGCGCGGCGGTAGCGATCGCGGCTTCCTGACGTTGATCCAGCGGCTGGGCGTGGCCTTCGGCACCGACAACCGCGTGCTCTACATCGACAGCAGTGGCGGCGAAGTGCTGCGGCCGGCGCTGGACCTGGCGCAGTTGCAACGCGTGGCTGACGATGCCTCCCTGTCGGCGGGCGATGTGGCACGCGGCATCACCGATGACGACGATCCGCTGCGATTGGACGTGGTGTTCCCCGGCGGGCATCGCCAGTACGTCGATTTCTTCTGCGCCCTGGCGCGGCAGCGTGGCGCGCAGGTCAAGCCGTGAACGCGCCTGCCTGAGCGCAAGGCCACGTGCGCTCAGGCAGCGGCATCATCCAGCAGCACCAGCGCGCGCTGGATGTCCTCGGCCGAGCGCGGCCGGATCATCCGCGCCACCTCCGTGCCATCGCGCATCAGCACCACCGTCGGCCACAGCTTGACCCGGAACGAGCGACCCAGCGGCCGTCCGCGACCGTCTTCCACTTTCACATGGGTGATGTCAGAGCGCGCATCGAGCGCCTGCTGCAACGGCGACTGCGCCGCGATGCAATGCGGGCACCAGGCGGTGCCGAACTCGACCGCGGTGATGCCGGGCAGCGCGTCGATCTGTTCGCGCGCCGGTTCCGGCGTGGAAAAACGTCCGGTGTAGGCCATTTTGCGCCCCTCCCAAGGCTGGATTGGATCGGTTCACCCTAACCAGGCGCACATGACGCCCGCACGAACGGACGCCTACAGCGACCGCACGTACAGATGCTTGCCGCCGTTGGCACCCGGCGCGGGGCGCTCTTCCACGGCGAAATGCTTGGACTGGCTGCGGAACAGGCCGCTCAGCTTGGCGTGCCCGTACAGCCGCTGGTCGAAGTCGGGGCGGATCTTGTTGAGGTAGCCGCCCACCGCGCCCAGGAACGCCCAGCCCGACTCGTCCGAGGCCTCCTCGATCGCCTGGCGCAGCAGCGACAGCGGCGGCGTGTTGCCCTTGGACTGCGCAGGCGCCATGGGTGCGGGCTCGGGTTCGCTGCTGGCCGCCGGCGTGGCGGCGCGCTTCCTGGCCGGTTTGGGCGCGGCGACCACGCGCGCGGTCTCCTGCGGCTCGGCCATGCGCAGCACGTCGTTGTAGATGAACTTGTCGCAGGCCTGGACGAAGGCATCGGGCGTCTTGCGCTCGCCGAAGCCGTACACCACCAGGCCTTCTTCGCGCAGGCGCTGGGCCAGGCGGGTGAAGTCGCTGTCGCTGGACACCAGGCAGAAGCCATCGAAGCGATGCGTGTACAGCAGGTCCATCGCATCGATGATCAGCGAGCTGTCGGTGGCGTTCTTGCCGCTGGTGTAGGCGAACTGCTGGACCGGGGCGATCGAGTGCTTGAGCAACGCGGCCTTCCACTGGGTCATGCGCGTGCTGGTGAAATCGCCATAGATGCGCTTGACGCTGGCCACGCCGTACTTGGCCACCTCGGCCAGCAGGCCTTCGATCACCGAAGGCTGCGCATTGTCCGCATCGATCAGCACCGCCAGGCGTTGCTGGTCATCGTCGGCGTCTTTGAGCGGGGTCTTGTTCTTCATGGGCGTTCCTGCAGTGCGAGGCCCATCGTACTGCGGCGCGCAGCAAGGCTTTGTGGAACCGGCACCATGGTGCGGGACCGACTTCGCTGCAATGGCTGTAGCGTGGGAAGCCGCTAAAGCGGTGATGGGGCTTACCGGAAAACCCCTCGTCGCCCTGGCGGCTGCCAACCATCAACCACGCCTGTCGCGGCGCCGGCGCAACCACCACACCGGCACGCCGATCAGCAGCGCCAGCAACAGCACACCGGCCATGGCCAGCACCGTCATCCGCACCGCGATGCCGTGCTGGAAGACCAGTTCCTTGCCGGTGCCGTCCAGCGCGTAGACCACCAGCGCATCGTCGAGCTTGCCGAAGCCTTCGCGCCCGCCGGCGGCGATGGCCACGTATTGCCTGCCGTTGACCGCATACACCGATGGCGTGGCATGGCCGCCGGCCGGCAGCTTGCTGCTCCACAGCACAGCGCCGGTGGCGGTATCGAACGCACGCAAGCGCGCATCGGCGGCCGCAGCAATGAAGGTCAGGCCGCCCGCGGTGCTGACCGCGCCGCCCAGCATCGGCATGCCCACTTCCAGTGGCAGCCACGGCAGCTTGTCTTCCAACGAGCCCAGCGGACGTTCCCAGGCCACCTTGCGCGTGCGCAGGTCGACCGCGACCAGCTTGCCCCACGGCGGTGCCACGCACGGCGTGCCCTGGGGCGAGAGCAGCGCGCCGCGATGCATGGCGTATGGCGTGCCGTCCATGCTGTTGAATTCCTGCCCCGGGAAGCGCTCGCGCGCCTGCGCTGAGGTCAGCGCGTCGTAGTCCTTGCGCGGCATGAGGGTCACCTGCATCGGCAGGTCCATCACCGGCACGATCGCCAGCTGCCGCTGCGGGTCCACCGCGATCCCGCCCCAGTTCACACCGCCGGCCCAACCGGGCGAGGCGATCGTGCCGCGCACGCTGGGCGGGGTGAAGATGCCTTCCGAGCGCATCCCTCCGATCAGCCCGGCACAGGCTGCCTTGGCGCCGGGCGTGGCGCCCCAGGCATCGGCCGCGGTGACCGGCGCATGCCGGGCCAGGCGCAGCGCCGGCTCGGGCATGGGCTGGGTCGGCGAAGCCTGTTCACCCGGCACGTCCGAGGCCGGCACCGGCACCTCGCTGATCGGGAACACCGGCGCGCCGGTCCGCCGGTCGAAGGCGAACAGGAAGCCGGTCTTGGTGGCCTGCAGCACTGCCTCGCGCGGGCCCTGCGCGGTCTGCACCGTGGCCAGCGCCGGCTGCGAGGCCAGGTCGTAGTCCCACAGGTCGTGGTGGACCAGCTGCTGCGCCCAGACCCGGCGGCCGGTCCTGGCCTCCAGCGCGACCAGCGAATTGGCATCGCGGTTGTCGCCCAGGCGCTGCCCACCGTAATAGTCCGGGCTGGCCGAGCCGGTCGGCACGTAGACCAGGCCCAGCGCCGGGTCCACCGACAACGGTGGCCAGGCATTGGCGGCACCGACGGTCGCGGCCTGGTCGGCCTGCCAGGCGCTGGCACGGGGATCGTCGGGATGACGCGGGACCGGATCCCAGCGCCACAACGCGCGGCCGCTGCGCACGTCATAGCCACGGACCACGCCCTGCTCCTCATGATGGGCACGGTTGTCGCCGATGGAACTCCCGCTCACCAGGACCTCTCCGGCGATCACCGGCGGCGAGGTCACCGCGTAGTTGCGCCAGGGGGCCTGCGGCGCGTCGAGGCTGTCGATGCCCACGTGCAGGTCGATCGTGCCGCCATCGCCGAAACCGGCGCACGGCCGGCCATCGGCCGCATCTAGCGCGATCAGCCGCGCATCCAGCGTGCCGACCACGATCCGCGTGGCGCAGGCCGCGCCGGCCGCTGCCTGCGGATCGCGCCAGAAGGTGACCCCGCGCGAAGCCGGGTCGCTGTAGTGCTTGTCGCGCGCGATCCTGGGATCGAACGACCACAGCTTCGCGCCGGTGGCCGCATCCAGCGCGAACACGATGTCGGTGCCGGTGGTCAGGTACATGCGCCCGTCGATGACCAGCGGATTGGCCTCGAACCGCACCCGGTCTGGGTCGGGCAGGCCCTGGCCTTTCTCCCCGGTATGGAACGACCAGGCCACGCGCAGGCGGCCGATGTTGTCCGGGGTGATCTGGGTCAGCGGCGAATACTGGCCGCCGCCCGGCGCGCCGCCGTAATGCGCCCAGTCGCCCTCGGCGGCCGCGCCCGCCCCGGCCAGCAGGGCCAGCACCACGCCTGTTCCCACCGCACGCCACTTCTGCATGTCCCGCTCCCACGTTGCCGATGGCGCGAGTCTGGGCATCGCGCCGCGTGCGCCGCCAGCGGCAAGGGACCGGCCCACGGCGGTCTGGGACGGACCGCGGCCCAGCGGGGACGAACGCCGGGGCGAGCCCTCAGGACGCCAGGGCCGCCGCG
Source organism: Pseudoxanthomonas sp. (assembly GCA_044235875.1). GTDB lineage: Bacteria > Pseudomonadota > Gammaproteobacteria > Xanthomonadales > Xanthomonadaceae > Pseudoxanthomonas_A. The sequence goes on along the minus strand of JBIIHJ010000065.1, from coordinate 6,327 downwards.
CGGGCGATGGCCGCTGCCCGGCTCGCCGGCGCGTCGGGCAGCTTCATCCCTTCGGCCCGCACCACCTCGATGTCGGTCAGGCCGATCAGGCCCAGCACCACCTTCAGGTACGGCACCAGGTGGTCCAGGCCGGCGGCCGGGCCCTGGCTGTAGACGCCACCACTGGCGGTGAACACCAGCACCCGCTTGCCCGGCGGTAACAGGCCCTGCGGACCGGCTTCGGTATAGCGGAAGGTGCGGCCGCCGCGGATCACGTAGTCCAGCCAGGACTTGAGCGTGGAGGGGATGGTGAAGTTGTAGAGCGGCGCGCCCAGCACGATCACGTCGGACTGCTCCAGTTCGGTGATCAGCGCATCGGACAGCGCGGCCACGTCGGCTTCCGGCCCGGGCTGCGCCGGCCGGCCGAACAGCGACGGCAGGATCTCCGGCGGCAGGTGTGGCAGCGGATCGGCGGCCAGGTCGCGTTCGATCACGCGGGCGTCGGGGTGGGCCTGGAGGAAGCGGGCCAGGTAGGCCTCGGTCATGGCGCGCGAGGCGGACGCGGCGGGGTTGAGGCTGTTGTGGAGGACGAGGAGCTGGGTCATGGCCGTGGTCTGTCAGGGAGAAGGTGGGTTACCGTACGCGCCGACTCCACCCAAGAAAACGGGATTGAATCGATCATGTCCATCAAGGAATTGGATACAGAAGCCCTCTCGGTCGACCAGTTGCAGGTATTCCTGGCCGCGGCCGACCACGGCAGCTTCTCGGCCGCAGCCCGCGCGCTGGGGCGCGCCCAATCGCTGGTGAGCTACGCGGTGCAAAGGCTGGAGGAACAGATCGGGCTGGTGCTGTTCGACCGCGCTGGCTATCGGCCAGTCCTGACTGCCGCCGGCCAGGCGCTGCTGCCGCGGGCCAGGCGTGTCGTCGGCGAAGTCGGCGCCTTCCGCGCGCTGTCGCGCGGGCTGGCCACGGGCGTGGAGGCCGAGGTCTGCCTGACCGTCGATGGGATGTATCCGATGTGTCGGCTGCTGCGGGCGCTGCTGGATTTCCGTGCACAGTGGCCGGCGGTCTCGCCCCGGGTGCTGGTGGACAACATGGGCGCGGCCGCCGAACAGGTCCTGGAAGGACGCTCCAGCCTGGGCCTGCTCGGCATGGTCGCCACCCAACTGCCGGAACTGGAACTGCGCCCGGCGGCCTCGATCACGATGGTGCCGGTGGCCGCGCCCCACCATCCGCTGGCGCAACATCCGGGTGAAGTCCTCAGCGAGCACCTGAAGGACCATGTGCAGCTTGTGCTCACCGATCGCTCGCCACATCTGTCCGGCCCGGACCGCGGCGTGTTCTCCAGCCAGACCTGGCGACTCAACGACCTGGGCGCCAAGCACGCGATGCTGCGCGCCGGACTGGGCTGGGGCGGCATGCCCGCCCATCTGGTCCGCGACGACATCGCCAGCGGCAAGCTGGCGCAGCTGGCGTCGCCGTACTGGGATCCCGAGCGCCTGATGCCGATGTTCGTGGCCTACCGCCGCGACGCCGCGCTCGGCCCCGCCGCGCAGTGGCTGGCCACGCATCTGGCCTCGCTGAACGGCGTGGAGGACTGAACGCAGGGTGTGCGCGCGATCCCACCGCGCTGCGGATCCGGCCGGGTCCGCGCAGCGTGGTGCGCCCGAGATGCGCCGCTGGACCATGCTTCCGCCACCGTCGATGACGCCGCACAACCATCGCGGCGCATCCATCAACCGTGCCGGCTGGCCGTCACCGGCGTCGCATTGCTGCGAGCTGCCTGGTGCAATGCGGACAACAGCACGCCTGAAAAAGCAGAGCTGACATCGCGGCGGCCATCGCCGCAAAGGACTGATGTCCAAGCAGGCCGACCAGCGCACCGAACGCCGCGCCGACCACGATCTGCATGGCGCGCTGCAGGGCCGCACCCCTCCGGCTACGCGGCCCAGATTGCGCAGGCCGGTGTGCGTGGCCGTCGGCGTCACGATGCCGCGCGGAAGTGGCTGGCCACCACCATGACCGCCGCAGATCGACCCCGCGCCCAGCGCGCCGACGATCAGCAGGACGCAAGCCAGCACGTTGCCGGTCACGGCTGCGGTGAGCGTGCGCCCGCTGCCGATACGCAGCGCCAGCCTGGCATTGCTCGCCGCGCCGGCAACCGTGCCGACGGCGGTGCACGCGAACAGCACGCCGTACAACGTCGGCGAAGCGCCCAGCTGGCGCATGAAGACCGACGATGAGCCGGTGATGTCCGTGAACATCGTGCCGAACGTAGTCGCCAGCAGGCCCGTGGAGATCAGCTGCGTCCGGTCGCGCAGCACCGCGCAATCGCTCGACAGCGCCGATCGCGGCACGTGCTCTTTCGCGCGGTCCGGATCGCGCGGTGCGGTTTCGGCATATCCGAGCGCGGCCCTCAGACAGCGCGGCGCCGCGCGCTTCGATGCCGCACGGCCGTCCATCGCGCAGGCCCTGCGGGACTGTGTCACCGCTCGCTGAGGCAGGGTGCGGGCTCCGGAGCTGGCGTTGCAGCGACCCGCTGCCCGAGCGCATGATCGCCCGACCCGAGTCCGGGTGTGGCACGACCACGATCAATCAAGGAGAGCGACGATGAAGCGGATGTTGTTGGCGTTGGTGTTCTGCCTGGTCGCCGGTACCGCGATCGCGGGAACGGGCAGCGTGCGGTTTGGCAACAAGCTGGTGAATCTGGGCGATGGCGCGGGCAAGGTGACGCAGGTAGCCGGCAAGCCGGACCGTGTGATCCAGCTGGAAAACCAGTACAGCGCCAACATCGGCGAGCGTTGGGAGTACGACCAGGCGCGCAAGACGATCCAGATCATCTTCAAGGCCGGCCAGGTCTCGGATATCCAGGAGATCTACAACTGACCGTTGGCAGCGGGCGTTTGTCCGAACCGCATGCTGATCGGCGATCAGCGCGCCGCGAAACATGCCGCACCACGTTGGATGTTCAGCCGCCCGGCGACGCTGCCTGCGCCTGCTGCGCGCTGAGGAAGACCGCCTCCTGCGCCGCATAGGCGCGCAGGTAAGCCGGGCGCGCAGTGGCGCGGGCCACGAAGGCCGACAGGTTCGGATACGCGTCGACGATCCCGGTGCTTGCCAGGCGCAACAGCACGCTCGCCATCATCAGATCGCCCGCGCTGAAGGCGCCATCCAGCCAGGGCGCGTCGCCGAGACGGCGCGAAAGTTCGTCCAGCCGCTGCCGCACGCGCGTCTCCAGCATCGCGATGCGCTGCGCGTACCAGGGCTGCTCGCGCTCGAACAGCCAGGCCATCGAGCGCTCCACGATCGGCGGCTCCACCGTGTTGAGCGCGGCGAACATCCAGCTGATCGCGCGCATCCGCCCATGCGCGTCCTCCGGCAGCAGGCCAGCGTGCTGCTCGGCCAGGCGCAGGACGATGGCCCCGGACTCGAACAGGGCCAGCGCCCCTTCCTCGTAGGTCGGAATCTGGCCGAAAGGATGCAGCGCCAGGTGCGCCGGCTCCTTCATCTGGGCAAAGGACACCAGGCGCACCTGGTAAGGCTGGCCGACTTCCTCCAGCGCCCAGCGCACGCGCATGTCGCGCGCCAGGCCTTTGCCACGATCGGGGGAGTTGGCGAATGCGGTGATGGTCGGGGTCATGCGGTCTCCGGTGACGATGTGATGCGACGGCTTGGCAACCTGGTCGCGGTGGAGGGTGGTTTGCTGTGACGACGAATGAGCAGGCCGCCGATCGACACGGTATCGACACGACCCGGCATCGATCGCATGCGCCGCCGCCGAGTCGGACTTGGACTAACGCCTGGCGCCCGCGGTCGCCGCGCCAGGGCGTGCAATCCGGACGTGGCATCGGCCACACTTGCGGCCTGTTTATCGAACGAGGCATCCGCATGTCGAGCTGGCTGCGCCGCAAGGACATCAACACCGTCACCGTGCACGAGGCCGGGCGCCAGCTGGTGCCCACGCTGAGCTGGCCGCACCTGATCGCGCTGGGCATCGGCGCCATCGTCGGCACCGGCATCTACACGCTGATCGGCGTGGGCGCCAACCTGGCCGGCCCGGCGGTGCTGATCTCGTTCCTGGCTGCCGGCATCGTCTGTGCCTGCGCGGCGCTGGCCTATGCCGAGATGTCGACGATGATGCCCGCCGCCGGCAGCGCCTACACCTACAGCTACACCGTCCTGGGCGAGACCATCGCCTGGGTCGTGGGCTGGAGCCTGATCCTGGAGTACTCGCTGGTGGTCAGCACCGTGGCGGTGGGCTGGTCCGGCTATGCGGTGGGCTTTTTGAAGGGCGTTGGCGTGGACCTGCCACTGGCGCTGACCGCCGGGCCACACGCCGGCGGCATCCTCAACCTGCCGGCGGTGGTGATCACCTTCGTGGTGGCCGGCCTGCTGATGGCCGGCACCCGGGAGAGCGCCACGCTCAACGCGATCCTGGTGGTGATCAAGATCATCGCGCTGAGCATCTTCGTGGCGATCGCGCTGCCCCACTTCGACGCCAGTCACATGCAGCCGTTCATGCCGTACGGCTTCGCCAAGTCGGTCGGCGCCGATGGTGTCGAGCACGGGGTCATGGCCGCGGCGGCGATCATCTTCTTCGCCTTCTACGGCTTCGATGCGATCTCCACGGCCGCCGAGGAAACCAAGAAGCCCGAGCGCGACCTGGCCATCGGCATCGTCGGCTCGATGGTCGGTTGCACCCTGATCTACGTGCTGGTCGCGCTGGCGGCCGTAGGCGCCATGAGCTACACGGTCTTCGGCCACAGCGCCGAACCGCTGGCGATGATCCTGCGCCAGCTCGGTTCGCCCGGCGCGGCCAAGGTGATCGGCATCGCCGCGGTGATCGCGCTGCCGACGGTACTGCTGGCGTTCCTGTACGGACAGAGCCGGATCTTCTTTGTGATGTCGCGCGACGGCCTGTTGCCGCGCGGCCTGTCCAAGGTCAGTGCGCGCACCGGGACGCCGGTGGCGACCACGCTGTTCACCGCCGTGCTGGTGGCCGCGCTGGCCGGCGTGGCGCGCCTGGACGAGATCGCCGCGCTGGCCAACGCCGGCACCCTGGCCGCCTTCACCGCCGTGGCCGCGTGCATGCTGGTGCTGCGCAAGCGCGAGCCCGACCGCACCCGCACCTTCCGCACGCCGTTGGCCTGGATCGTCGGGCCATTGGCGATCCTCGGCTGCCTGTACCTGTTTCTCAGCCTGCCCAGCAAGACCCAGCTGTACTTCGCGATCTGGAACGTGATCGGGCTGGTGGCGTATGTGGCCTATGGAAGGCGCAATGCGGTGCTTGCGAAGGGCGCAACGAATCGCTGAAACAGATGCCGGCTGACATCTCATCCGCCAGCCGGCCAGATCAAGGATCGATCGAGATGGCGCTTTACAGGAAAGTTCGAATGATCATCTTGTGGCGATGCATCGCCGTCTTTGCTTTCGCAGCCTGTGGTTCAAGCTGCAGTGACCACGGCGTCCATGAGAGCCAGCTCGTCTTGAAAGAATCCCGCGATGTGGTTCCCCTTGAAGCGCATCGCCGGGATGGCTCGCCGTTCAATGGCACCGCCTATGGAACATTCTTTGGCGAGCGAAGCTTCGATGCCGTCGAGTGGACCGGACCGTTCAAGGATGGCCTGCCGGATGGTGAATTTCTGATATTTTCCGGCACCCAAAGCGAGCCCCTGTTGAAGATCACCTATGCTCGGGGCACGCGCGTTAGCACCTTGGTTCTCGAACGCTGACGCTGCAGGTCACGTCAGCGTCCGATCAACCCTTACTTCCCCGACAGATCAATCGCGCACTGCGCAGCGCCATTGCCGTCGTTGCTCAGCTCGCGGATCGGCGGCAGCTTTTCGGCCTTGGCCACATCGAGCTTGCCGGGCGGGCAGGCAAAGGTCAGCGGGCCGGCGGCTTTGACCGGGGCGAAGCGCCACGAGGTGGGCTCGATGTCTTTCGCGGTCACCGTGCCTTTGTCCTTCAACCACCCAGCGAGGATCTCGCGGCTGCCGTCGGGCGCGGCCAGCACCACGTTGCTGCCATCCAGGCCGGGGAAATTGCCGCCGCCGCTGGCGCGGTAGTTGTTGGTCACCACGATGAACGGCTGCGTGGGCTTGATCGGCTTGCCCTGGTAGGTGAGCGAAGTGATGCGCTGGCCGACCGGCTTGGTGACATCGACCACATAGGCGATGCCGCCCTGCAGCTGATCGACGTTGTAGCCCTCGTAGCGCGGGTTGACCAGCGCCTGGGCGCCGGCCTTGGCCGGATCAATGCGGTTGTAGCGCTCGGCCGATTTCTCCAGCCAGGCCTTGACCGCTGCGCCGTCCACCCTGACCGCGGTCAGGGTGGTGGGGAAGAAGT
>JBIIHJ010000323.1:0-4578 GCA_044235875.1 Pseudoxanthomonas sp. | reverse complement strand
AGGCATCCAGCCCGGAGGCCGAATGCAGTTCGCCCGGGATGCGGTCCAGGTACCAACGCGCCTGCCAGTCCTCGTCGGCGACGATGCCGGCGCGGCGCAGCTTGGCTTCTTCCTCGTGCGCGATCGCCAGCACCTTGCCGTTGTCGGCCACGAACGCGGCGCGCGTGTTGATCTCGCCGGGCACCAGGCCCTGACGCACGAACAGCTCATGCGCCTCGCCTGGCGCGATGCGGCCGTAGTGCACGGGCTTTTTCGGCGCCAGCACCAGGCCGAACAGGCTGATCTGCTCGGAAGCCAGCACCTGTCCCTGCGCGCGCGACCAGTGCGGGTCGAAATGCTTGCGTGCCAGCAGCTGCGGCACTTCGGCGATCACCCAGTCCGGCTCGATCGACGCGTTGGTCAGGCCCCACACACGCTGGGTATCCAGCAGCGTGGCGGCCAGCACCCAGGCCGGCGGCTTCTTGGCCAGCGCCGAACCGGGGAACAGATGGAAGCGCCGCTGGCGCGCAGCCAGGAAGTCGCCCTTCTCGGTGCGATGGCCCACCTGCGTGGGCAGGCCGGCGATCAGCGCGCGATGCAGCGACTGGTAGGCCGCGCTGCGCTCGCGTTCGCTGATGCGCGGGCCGTCTTCGGCCTGGGGTTTGCTGGGCGGTGCGGCAGGCGTAGCCGGCGCGGTCGAGCTCGCTTCGCTGCGGCCCTCGCGTGCCAGCCGCGCGGCGCGATGCAGCTCGCCTCGCGTCGGCCGCGAAGATGGCTTGCCTTCGCCCCCGACCGGCGCGGCCGGCGAACCGGCCAGCAGCGGATCCATCGACGCCTGCACCGGTTCTTCGGCCCAGCCGAGTTCCTCGCACAGCAGGCGCAGCTGACGATGCAGCTCGCGCCACTCGCGCATGCGCAGGAAGCTGAGGAAGTTGCGCCCGCACCAGTCGCGCAGCTTGGACTGGGTCAGGTCCTCGTGCGCGCGGGCGTAACCATCCCACAGCCGCAGGATGCCGACGAATTCCGAACGCGCGTCTGCAAATTTCGCATGCGCATTGTCGGCCGCCTCACGTGCTTCCGGCGGACGCTCGCGCGGATCCTGGATGCCCAGGAACGCAGCGATCACCAGCATCGGCCGCAGGCAGCCGTGGGCCTGCGCGGCAACCAGCATGCGCGCCAGCTTCACGTCCACCGGCAGGCGCGCCATGCGGCGACCCACTTCGGTCAGCTTGCGCAGGCCCTGGCGGTCGGCCTCGGTGACCGCGCCCAGCTCGACCAGCTGCTGCCAGCCATCGGCCACCGCGCGCTCGTCCGGTGCTTCCAGGAACGGGAAATCCTCGATCCGCCCAAGCCCCAGCTGCAGCATCCGCAGGATCACCCCGGCCAGCGACGAGCGCCGGATTTCCGGATCTGTATAGCGCGGACGCTCATCGAAATCGGCCTGGGAAAACAACCGCACGCAGATGCCTTCGGCCACGCGGCCGCAGCGGCCCATGCGCTGGTTGGCGCTGGCCTGGCTGATCGGCTCGATGTGCAGCCGGTCAAGCTTCTGCCGCGGGCTGTAGCGCTTGACCCGGGCAAAGCCGGGATCGACCACGTAGCGGATGCGCGGCACCGTCAGCGAGGTTTCCGCGACATTGGTGGCCAGCACGATCCGTCGCTGCGAACCCGGATTGAACACCGCGTCCTGATCGCTGGCCGAGAGCCGCGCATACAGCGGCAGCACTTCGGTGTGGCGGTATTTGCGGCGTTCCAGCGCCTGGTGCGCGTCGCGGATCTCGCGCTCGCCCGGCAGGAAGATCAGCACGTCGCCGCGCGCGTCCTCGCGCGTGATCTCGTCCACGGCCGCGACGATGGCCTCGTTGACGCTGCGCTCGTTACCGCCGATGGGCTCGTCGTCCTCGTCACCGGGCGCGGCTTCATCCAGCGGGCGATAGCGCACTTCCACCGGAAAGGTGCGGCCTTCCACGCTGACCACCGGCGCGTCCTCGAAATGCGCGGCAAAGCGCGCGGTATCGATGGTGGCCGAGGTCACGATCACCTTCAGGTCGCGGCGCTTGCGCAGCAGCTGCTTGAGGTAACCCAGCAAAAAATCGATGTTGAGGCTGCGCTCGTGCGCCTCGTCGACGATGATCGTGTCGTAGTTGGAGAGCCAGCGATCGCTGGCGATTTCCGCCAGCAGGATGCCGTCGGTCATGAACTTGATGCGGGTGTCGTCGCCGACGTTGTCGTTGAAACGCACCTGGTAGCCAACCGCACCACCCATGGGCACCTGCAGCTCCTCGGCCACGCGCCGGGCCACCGCACGGGCGGCGATCCGGCGCGGCTGGGTGCAGCCGATCATCCCGGCCACGCCACGCCCGGCCGCCAGGCACAGCTTCGGCAGCTGGGTGGTCTTGCCCGAGCCGGTTTCGCCGGCGATCACCACCACCTGGTGTTTGCGGATCAGTGCGACGATCTGGTCGCCCTCGCGGGCGATCGGCAGGGATTGGTCCAGGGTGACCTTGGGCAACGAGGCGGCACGTTTGGCGTGGGCATCCATCGAGCCCTGAAGTGCCTGGCCGAAGCGTTCGCGGAGCTGTTGGTCGTCGGGCCTGGCCTTCCAGCGCGACCACAGGCCGTGCAGGCGGCCACGGTCGCGGCTCAGCGCGCCATCGATGGCATGCCGGGCGGCGTCGGGGTGCTGGGGGAGCGGGGCGATTGATGCCATGAATCAATTGTTCTAGATCTTTTGATTACTAATCTTTATCTATGCTGTTTATTGTGAACCATCGCCCCTGACCGGAGAGCCTCCCATGGCCAAGACCAAGACCGCACCCAAGACCAAGAAGAAGGCCACGCCCCTGGCCGCCGCCGCCCCGAGCGCACCGAACGTGGATATCGGCATCACCGCCGGCGCCCGCAAGGAGATCGCCGAGGGCCTGTCGCATTTCCTGGCCGACGCCTACACGCTGTACCTGAAGACCCACAACTTCCACTGGAACGTGACCGGTCCGATGTTCAACTCGCTGCACCTGATGTTCGAGAACCAGTACACCGAGCAGTGGGGCGCCCTGGACGAAGTGGCCGAACGCATCCGTGCCCTGGGCTTCAACGCACCGGGCTCGTACCGCGAATTCGTCGCCCTGACCTCGATCCCGGAAGAACCCGGCCTGTCCGACAGCGCCGACTGGAAGGAGATGGTCCGCCAACTGGTCGTCGGCAACGAGGCCGTCTGCCGGACCGCCCGCCAGACCCTGCGCACCGCCGATGACGGCCACGATGACCCCACCGTGGACCTGATGACCCAGCGCCTGAACACCCACGAGAAGTACGCGTGGATGCTGCGTTCGCTGCTGCAATAATTCCTTCGTAGCTTCGCTTCTGAAGGGATTACCCCCAGGTTTCGCCAGTGGCGAAACCTTGGGCTCCTGCTCACTCGCCTGCCAGATCCCCGCGCCTTCGGCGCGCCCCCTTGACCCAAGGGGGCTTTCCACCAGCGGGTGATGCGCGCAAATGCAGTGCCATGTCGGAGATTTCCGACACGCAGCATCGCCAACGCCCGGCCCTGTGCCGGGCGTTGTGCGTCTGGGGGTTGAGACGCCGGCCCGGTATCCTGTCCGCATGCAGGAACGTGCTCTAGAACTTCTCCACCGCGTGTTTGGTCACGCGCAGTTTCGCGGCGAACAGGCCGCCATCGTCGAACATGTCGCCAGCGGCTTTGACGCCCTGGTACTGATGCCCACCGGCGGCGGCAAGTCGCTGTGCTACCAAGTCCCGGCACTGCTGCGCGAGGGCACCGCGATCGTGGTGTCGCCCCTGATCGCGCTGATGCAGGACCAGGTCGAGGCGCTGCGCCAGCTGGGCGTGCGCGCCGAATTCCTCAACTCCGCGCTGGAGGCCGGCGAGGCGTCACGGGTCGAACGCGAGCTGCTGGCCGGCCAGATCGACCTGCTGTACGTGGCTCCCGAGCGGCTGCTGACCAGCCGCTTCCTGTCGCTGCTGGACCGCACCCACATCGGCCTGTTTGCCATCGACGAGGCGCACTGCGTGTCGCAGTGGGGCCACGATTTCCGCCCGGAATACCGGCAGCTCACCGTCCTGCACGAGCGCTGGCCGGAGATTCCGCGCATCGCGCTGACCGCAACGGCCGATCCGCCGACACAGGCCGAGATCGCCGAACGCCTGCAACTGGAGCAAGCGCGCCGCTTCGTCAGCTCGTTCGACCGGCCCAACATCCGCTACACCGTGGTCCAGAAGGACAACGGCCGCCGCCAGCTGCAGGACTTCCTGCAGGACCACAAGGGTTCGGCCGGCATCGTCTATTGCATGTCGCGCAAGAAGGTCGAGCAGACCGCCGAGTTCCTGTGCGAGAAGGGCTTCAACGCCCTGCCCTACCACGCCGGCCTGGACGCACAGGTGCGCGCGAACAACCAGCGCCGGTTCCTGCGCGAGGACGGCATCGTCATGTGCGCCACGATCGCCTTCGGCATGGGCATCGACAAGCCCGATGTGCGTTTTGTCGCCCACACCGACCTGCCCAAGTCGCTGGAAGGCTATTACCAGGAAACCGGCCGCGCCGGCCGCGATGGCGAGCCCGCACAGGCCTGGCTGGCCTAC
>JBIIHJ010000002.1:0-48088 GCA_044235875.1 Pseudoxanthomonas sp. | reverse complement strand
AGACCAAGCAGGTCTCGGGGCTGTTCTTCGCCGGCCAAATCAACGGCACCACCGGCTACGAGGAAGCCGCTGCGCAGGGGCTGCTGGCCGGCCTCAACGCCGCGCGCTTCACCCAGGAACAGCAGCCCTGGTCGCCGCGGCGCGACGAAGCCTACCTGGGCGTGCTGGTCGATGACCTGATCACCCACGGCACCACCGAGCCGTACCGTATGTTCACCAGCCGCGCCGAATACCGCCTGCAACTGCGCGAAGACAACGCCGACGCGCGCCTGACGCCGGTCGGCCGCGACCTGGGCCTGGTCGACGAGGCGCGCTGGTCGCGCTTCGATGCCAAGCGCGAGGCCGTGGAGCGTGAGACCACGCGCCTGCGCGCGCTGTGGGCCTCGCCCGGCAACGCCACCGGTCGTGAACTTGAAGCCACGCTCGGGGTGACCGTGACCCGCGAGACCAACGCGCTGGACCTGATCAAGCGCCCCGAATTGGACTACGCCCAGCTGATGCAGGTGTCGGCGCTGGGCCCGGGCGTGGCCGATGCGCAGGTGGCCGAGCAGGTGGAGATCAGCGTCAAGTACGCCGGTTACCTGGATCGCCAGCGCACCGAGATCCAGCGCCAGCAGCGCAACGAAGGCACGCCCATCCCGGCCGGTTTCGATTACGCCGGTGTGCGCGGCCTGTCGCTGGAAGTGGCGCAGAAACTCGGCCGCGTGCAGCCCCAGACCGTCGGCCAGGCCCAGCGCATCCCGGGCATGACCCCGGTGGCGATCTCGCTGCTGTTGGTCCACCTGGAGCGCGCGCGGCGCAGCGCCGTGGCCTGATCGCTCGGTCTGCCGATCCGGATGCAGGGCGCCGCAAGGCGCCCTCCTTTTGCGCAGCCGCGGCTGCGCCAGCGCTGGCATTGCTGCGTCGCGGCATGAAATCTGAAGAAATCTCTTCATCGATCCGATGGGTTGGGGCGGACTGTTCAGCCCAGTCGCCGTTTGTCCGACGCGCGGTGCGAAGCACGCAGGAGCTGCGCGATAATCGCGCCTATCGTTCGAATAGCGGACGTCCCGCTGATCGGTGTGTGTGTTGGTCGCCGGTGGGCCGAGTGGACGTCCCGGATGTGCAGCGGCAGGAGGCCGCCCCCCTTTGCGCGTTCTTCGGACCGATTGGACCTGCGATGTGCCTGCGCCCTTGATCGGCGCCCGCGCATGCGGGAAAACGGGATGGCCCGTGCGGCCTTTCCATGGCCTCTGAATAACGAAGGACGATGTCGTGAAGACTCAAACTGGTGTTTCGGTGCTGGGCCGGGGCGCGTTGCTGCTGCTGGGCGTGCTGCTGTTCCTGCTGGGCGGGGTACTGCTGGCCGGCGGCGTGAAGCTGGCCACCGTCGGTGGCAGCCTGTATTTCGGATTGATGGGCGCGGCCACGCTGGTGGCCGGTGTGCTGGTGGCGATCCGCCGACCGGCTGGCGCGCTGCTGTACCTGGCGGCGTTCGCGCTGACCATCGTGTGGGCGCTGGTGGATGTGGGCCTGGATTTCTGGCCGCTGATCTCGCGCCTGATGATGCCGGCCGGCTTTGCCGTGCTGGTGGCGCTGGCGTATCCGACGCTCAAGCGCCTGGCCGGCAAGACCGGTGGCCGTGGCGCGTACGCGCTGGCCGGGCTGGTGGCCGTGGCCTTCATCGCTGCCTTCATCGGCATGTTCGTGCCGCACCCGACCGTGGCGGCGACCGGCGACGGCCCAGGTGTGACGCCGGTGGATCCGGCGCATGCGCAGAAGGACTGGTCGGCCTATGGCAATACCGAGGGTGGCAGCCGGTTCGCCGCGCTGGACCAGATCAACCGCAGCAACGTCGATACATTGCAGGTGGCCTGGACCTATCACACCGGTGAGATCGCCGAGAGCAACGGCAATGGCGCCGAAGACCAGCTGACCCCGCTGCAGGTGGGCAACAAGGTCTTCATCTGCACCCCGCACAACAATCTGATCGCGCTGGAAGCGGCGACAGGCAAGGAGCTGTGGAAGCGCGAGATCAACGCCAAGTCTTCGGTGTGGCAGCGCTGCCGTGGCCTGGCCTACTTCGATGCGACCAAGCCGCTGGTCCAGCCGACCGCCGCTGGCGCAGTGCCGGTCGCCCCGGTGGCCCTGGCCGACGGCGCCAACTGCCAGCGCCGGATCATCACCAACACCATCGATGCCCGCCTGATCGCGGTCGACGCCGACACCGGGGCGTTCTGCCAGGGGTTTGGTGACAACGGCCAGGTCAACCTGCTGCCGGGCCTGGGCGATGCGCCGGACCCGTTCTACCAGCTGACCTCGCCGCCGCTGCTGGCCGGCACCACCGTGGTGGTGGGTGGCCGGGTGGCCGACAACGTGCAGGCCGACATGCCGGGCGGCGTGATCCGCGGCTTCGACGTGGTCACCGGCGCGCAGCGCTGGGCCTTCGATCCGGGCAACCCGGAAGACAAGCAGGCGCCGGTCGACGGCAAGACCTACGTGCGCAGCACGCCCAACTCGTGGGCGCCGATGTCCTACGACGCGTCGATGAACACCGTGTTCCTGCCGATGGGCAGTGCCTCGACCGACCTGTACGGCGTCCAGCGCAGCGCCGATGACCACAAGTACGGCGCCTCGATCCTGGCCCTGGATGCCAGCACCGGCAATGAGAAGTGGGTCTACCAGACCGTCCACAACGACCTGTGGGACTTCGACTTGCCGATGCAGCCGAGCCTGATCGATTTCCCGGGCAAGGACGGCAGCAGCACGCCGGCCGTGGTCATCGGCACCAAGGCCGGGCAGATCTATGTGCTCGACCGGGCCACCGGCAAGCCGCTGACCGAAGTGAAGGACGTGCCGGTCAAGGCCGCCAACATCCCCAACGAGCCGTATGCACTGACCCAGCCGCGCTCGGTGGGCATGCCGCAGATCGGCAACCAGGTGCTGACCGAATCGAGCATGTGGGGCGCCACCCCGATCGACCAGATGCTGTGCCGCATCGCCTTCAAGCAGATGCGCTATGAAGGCCTCTACACCGCGCCGGGCACCGACAAGTCGCTGGCCTTCCCAGGTTCGCTGGGCGGCATGAACTGGGGCGGCCTGTCGACCGACCCGGTCAACGGCTACATCTTCGCCAACGACATGCGCCTGGGCCTGTGGGTGCAGATGATCCCGCAGAAGACCGACACGGCCGCCGCCTCGAGCGGCGGCGAGGCGGTCAACACCGGCATGGGCGCGGTCCCGCTGAAGGGCACCCCGTACGCGGTCAACAAGAACCGCTTCCTCTCGGCCCTGGGCATCCCTTGCCAGGCGCCGCCGTACGGCACCCTGACCGCGATCAACCTCAAGACCCGGCAGATCGCCTGGCAGGTCCCGGTCGGCACGGTGGAAGACACCGGTCCGCTGGGCATGAAGATGCACATGGCCATGCCGATCGGCATGCCGACCCTGGGCGGCACCCTGGTCACGCAGGGCGGTTTGCTGTTCATCGCCGGCACCCAGGACTACTACCTGCGCGCCTTCGATACCGCCAACGGCAAGGAGATCTGGAAGGGTCGCCTGCCGGTCGGCAGCCAGGGGGGCCCGATGACCTATACCGCCAACGGCAAGCAGTACATCGTCATCACCGCCAGCGGCGCACGCCAGTCGCCGGACCGCGGCGACGACGTGATCGCCTACGCGCTGCCTGACCGGAAGTAAGCGCCAGCGTCATCGTGTTTGAAGACGGGCGGATCGCATGGCGGTCCGCCCGTTCCTTTTGGGCCGTCGCTGGCGCGCACGGCGCTGCCTTTGCGGTAGGGGACTGGCCAGGGCCGCGATGGCCATGACCAGGAATCTGCATCGTCGCGATCGCAGCGCCCACCCACGCACCGGGGCACGGCCGGCGGCATGCGCTTACCATGGCGGGCCGCCCGCCCGACCAGCAAGCACGCCCCGCAATGACTGAAGCTCCCAAGGTTCCCCGCGCCCGGCGCACCGCAGCGGCGCCTCCCGCCTCAAGCGAACGCGGCCTGGCGCGCGAGATCATGCGTCAGATCGACAGCGCCCAGGGCGATCCGGACTTCATGACCTCGCTGGCGCGCGGCATGGCGGTACTGAGCGTGTTCGCCCAGCACGGACGCGAGGTAACCATGTCGCAGATCAGCGCCGACACCGGCATCCCGCGCGCGGCGGTGCGTCGCGCGCTGTATACGCTGGCCAAGCTGGGCTACGTGGGCGAACACGGCCGCGGCTATGTGCTGCTGCCGCGCGTGCTGGCCATCGGCGGTGCCTATGTGGCCTCGGCTTCGATGGCGGTGGCCGCCCAGCCGGTGCTCGACGCGCTGCGCGATGCGGTGCACGAATCCTGCTCGCTGGGCGTGCTCGATGGCGACGACCTGCTCTACATCGCGCGTGCCGAGACCGTGCGGATCATGTCGATCGGCCTGCGTTCGGGCAGCCGCCTGCCGGCCTACTGCACCTCGATGGGCCGCGTGTTGTTGGCCGCACTGCCCGAAGACACGCTGGAAGGCTACCTGGAGCGCAATCCGCTGCGCCCGCGGACCGAGCGCACCGTGACCAGCCAGGCCGACCTGCTGGAATTGCTGACCAAGGTGCGTCGCGAAGACATGTCGCTGACCGACCAGGAGCTGGAGATCGGGCTGCGCTCGATCGCGGTGCCGGTGCGCAACCGTGCGGGCGAGACGGTGGCGGCGCTGAACATCGGGACGCAGGCGGGGCGGATCAGCCTGCAGACGATGCATACGCAGTTGTTGCCGCCGTTGCGGGAGGCGGCGTTGCGGTTGGGGGCGGTGTTGAGCTGAGGTTGTTTGCTGGTGCGTGTTGGCGTGTTGGGGCGTTTTGTTGGAGCAGGGGCTTTGAAGCAAGGGCTTTCACGCCGCTTCGCGGCGCGAGCTACTTTTGTCCTTGGCAAAAGTAGCCAAAACCGCCAGCGCCGACGCAAGCCGGCCTTCGGCCGGTCCCCTGCGCTCCTCGCCGGAAACGGCACGGCGCGGGAACTCGCTGCGTTCAGACACCCGCGCCTCTTCGGCCGTTTCCAGCTGCGGTGCTCGGCTTGCTTTAAGGCGCTGAAGATCAAGATCTAGGCAACGGCAACGGCAACGGCAACGGCAACGGCAACTGCAACGGCAACCCCAACCCCAACCCCAACCCCAACCCCAACCCCAACCCCAACCCCAACCCCAACCCCAACCCCCAAAGCGGTGCCGTGCCGCGGTAGGTCGGTGCTGATCTTTGCGAATGGGATTAGGAGCGCGGCAACACTTACGCACTCCAGGAGCGGGCTTGTACTTTGATGCTCATGCTCGAAGCCGCGCTTTGTCATCGAACGAAAGCGCGATGTTCGTAAAGCAACGCAGCCAGTGCGCTCAGCGCGGTCGCTGCAGGAAATCGACGACGGCCTTGACCCAGGCTGCGTGCGTGTCTTCCACGTGGGCCACGTGGTCGGCGTGCGGCAGGGTGACCCAGCTGCGGTCTTCGCTGCCCAGGCGCACGTACAGATGCGCGTTCTCGGTCTGCGTGGCGAGCGGGTCGTTGACCCCGCGCAGCAGCAGCACCGGCACGCCGGTGACCTGTTCGGGATGGAAAGCAAAACCCGCGGCATCGCGCCAGTCGGTGCGCACCGGATCGGCGGCCAAGGCCTGGGCGACGTAGGCCTCGCGCACGGAGGCCGGCGCGGCGCCGTCGGTGATGAAGTCCGAGGCGGCGCCTTGCGCGGTGGTGCGTTCGCGCGGCGGCTTGCCGGTTGGTTCGGGCTGGGCCGGCTCGGGCGCATCGACATCGTTGGGGAAGCCGTACAGCACCAACCCCGACAACGCTTTGGGCTGCGCCTGTGCGACCAGCAACGCGATACGCGCGCCGTTGGAATAGCCCAGCAGGGCCGGCGGCGGCAGCTGCCGATGGCGCGCCGCGATCCAGGCCAGGGTCTGCTGCACATCGGCCACAGCGCGCGCGGGCGTGTTCCAGCCAGCGCGATCGCGTGGCGTGGCGCCGTAGCCGCGCAGGTCGAGCGCGTAGGCCGCATAACCGGCCTTGGCCAGCGCCGCCAGCACCGAGCGCGAGTCCGCCGCTTCGCCTGGCACCTGCAGGTCGAAGTTGGGCAGCGAGCTCCAGGTGCGCCCATGCACCAGCAGGAGGGTGCCGCGCGGCTGTGCCGGCACGCGCGACCACACCGCCAGTGTCAGTCCGTCATCGGCCTTGACCTGTTCCTGGCGTGTCCCCGGACCCGGTTGCGGACGCGCCTGCAGTGCGGAGGTGGGCAACAGCAGCAACAGGGCCAGGCAGGCGGTGCGGAGCTTCATCGCGCGGGTCTCGTGTTGGAAGGGAACAGGCCGGAGTTTGCCGGGCCAGGTCGCATGATCACCTGATTCGTTGCAGGCTCCACATGGCCGCAGGTCATGCGCTCATGTCGGTACGGTGCAGCCAATCCCGTAGAGAGGAGCTTGCTCCGCTGGAACTGTCCTGTTGATCCGTCCAAAGCGCAGCGGACGACTCCAAGAGGGGAGTGCAACAAGCCCCGCTCTGGACCGGTCGGCCAGCCGCTGCGGATTACGCGGCTGCCTGCTCTTCCAGGATCGGCTTGGCCAGGGCAAAGGCATGGTTGGCGGCGGGCACGCCGCAGTAGATCGCCGTCTGCAGCAGCACTTCCTTGATTTGATCAGCAGTGACGCCGTTGTTGCGCGCGGCGCGGATGTGCAGCTTGAACTCCTCGTCGTGGCCAAGCGCGACCATCATCGCGATGGTCAGCAGCGAGCGCGTATGCCGCGGCAGGCCCTCGCGCGTCCACACCTCGCCCCACGCGGCGCGGGTGATGAAGTCCTGGAACTCGGTGGTGAAGTCGGTGCGTGCATCCAGCGAACGCTGCACATGCGCCTCGCCAAGCACCGCCTTGCGTACGGTCAGGCCGGCTTCGTAACGGGCTCGTTCGTCCATCGTCGAATCTCTCTTGAGTGGGTAGTGGGGGTCAGGCGCAGGGATCAGCCCTGCAGGAAGGCGCGCAGTGCGGCGGTGAAGTCCGCCGGCGATTCGATGTTGCAGATATGGCGACCGCCCACCTGCACGAAGTGGCCATCGGCCACGGTCTCGGCGATGTGCTGCAGGTCGGCTGGCGGACAGACCGGATCGTCGTCGCCGGCAATGGCCAGCAGCGGCACGGTGATCCTGCCCAGGGCCTCGCGAAAGTCCGCCTGGGCCACCGCCTCGCAGCAGCCTGCGTAGCCTTCAGGCGTGGTCGCCAGGAAGATGTCGATGATCGCCTTGACCTGTTCCTCGTGCGTGTCGGTGAAGTGCTCGGTGAACCAGCGCGTGACCGTGCCTTCGGCCAGCGGCTTCAGGCCACGCTCGCGCACACCGGCGATGCGCTGGGCCCAGCTTTCGGCGGTGCCAATCCTGGCGGCGGTCGCGCAGACCACCAGTTTGTCCAGGCGACCGGCGGCGTTGAGGCCGAGCCACTGGCCGGTGAGGCCGCCAATCGATAGGCCGCAGAAATGCGTGCGCTGGATCTGCAGCGCATCCCACAGCGCGACCACATCGCCGCCGAGCTGGTCGACGGTGTAGGGACCCTCGGCCGCGGTGGACTGGCCGTGCCCGCGCCGGTCGTAGCGCAGGATCCGGAAGTCCTTGGAGAGCTCGGCCACCTGCAGGTCCCACATCGACAGGTCGGTGCCCAGCGAGTTGCAGAAAGTCAGCCAGGGCGCCTCTTCGGCGCCGTCGATGCGGAAGTGCAGGCGATGGGTGGGCAGGTCGAGAAACGCCATGCTGCGTACTCCGTCAGTGGGAAAAGTCAGTCGGCCGCGAGCACGCGGTCGATCCAGATGTCGCTCATGCCGCGCCAGCTGTCGGCGGCGAACAAGGCGTCCAGGCGTGCAGCGTCCAGGACCGTGTTGACCTGTGGGTCGTCGCGCAACACCTCGCGCAGATGACGGTGTTCATTGACCGCGCGCCTGGCGGCGGCTTCGACCAGGGCGTGCGCGGCCGCCTTGCCGAGCGAAGCGGCCAATGTCACGGAGACGGCCTCGGCGTAGAGCAGGCCGCCGGAGCTGTCCAGATGCGCGGCCATGCGTGCGCGATCCAGCTGCAGGCCATCGAGCACGATGCTCATCTGCGCCAGGCTGCCGCCGGTGAGGCGGATGATCTCCGGCAGCGTTTCCCATTCGGCATGCCACTGGCCGGGCGCGCGCTCGTGCGGCTGGTTCATCGCGACAAACAGCGTTGAGACCAGGCCGGGCACGCGGGTGGCCGCGGCGATCGCCCCAACGCAGCCGACCGGGTTGCGCTTGTGTGGCATCGCCGATGAACCGCCCTTGCCGGCGCCGGCGGGCTCGAAGGCTTCAGCCACTTCCGACTGCATCAGCAGCACGACGTCGGTGGCGATCTTGCCCAACGCGGCGGCCAGCAGCGCAAACGCAGTGCCGACTTCGACGATGCGGTCGCGCGACGTGTGCCACGGCACTGCGGGTAGCGGCAACTTGAGTTCGTGGGCAAGCGCTTGCGCGACATCGAGCCCGCGATCCTGCAATGAAGCCAGCGTGCCGGCGGCACCGCCGAACTGCAGCACGAGTGCATCTTCGCGCAGCGCCTGCAGGCGACGCTGCGCGCGTTGCAGGCTGTCGAGCCAACCGGCGGCCTTCAGCCCGAAAGTGATCGGCACGGCCTGTTGCAGCAAGGTGCGACCGGGCAGGCCGGTATCGCGCTCGGCCTGCGCCAGCGCGTGCAGCGTCGCGCAGACCCGCGCGATCTTGGGCGCAATCGTGTCCAGCGCCGCGCGCAGCTGCAGCACGGTGCCGGTGTCGATGACGTCCTGGCTGGTCGCGCCCCAGTGCACCCACCGGGAGGCGTCTTCATCCGTGGCCTTGACCTGCGCGGTGAGCGCCTTGACCAGGGGTATGGCCGGATTGCCGGAGCGCGCGGTGGCCGCAGCGAGTGCGGCGATGTCGAAATGCGCGGCATTGCAGGCGGCAACGATTGCCGCAACGGCGCTATCGGGAATCACCCCGGTGGCGGCTTCGGCACGCGCCAGCGCGGCTTCGAAGTGGAGCATGCCCTGCAGACGCGCCCGGTCGTCGAACAACGTATCGATGTCGGGATCGCCGAACAGCGGCGCAAGCAGGGAAGAGGTCATCGATCCGAATCTCGAAGGTGACGTTGGATGTGTCGTGATGATGTTGCGCTGGGGTGCGCAAGCATGGCGTCAAACTTGCTGTTGCTGTTTAGTTCTTGCTTTGCAGTTGTTTTGCTCTTGATCTTCAGGCGCCTTAAAGCGAGCCGAGCACCGCAGCCGGGAACGGCCGCAGAGGCGCGGGTGTCTGAGCGTAGCGAGTTCCCGCGCCGTGCCGTTTCTGGCGAGGAGCACAGGGCACCGCCGCGCAGCGGCGGCGAGTGTCGGCGCCTGCGGTTTTGGCTACTTTTGCCAAGACAAAAGTAGCTCGCGCTGCGCAGCAGCGTGAAAGCTTTGCTGCTGGTCTGTGGTTGTGGAATAAGCCAAGGCAATTACAGAGCTTTCGCGCCTGACGGCGCGACTTCCTTTTGTCTTGGCAAAAGGAAGCAAAACCGCCTTCGCCGGGACGCGATCCGCCGCTACGCGGCGGTCCCCTGCGCTTCTCGGAAGCCAGGGCACGGCGCCCAAACTCGCTTCGCTCAGACAAGGGCGCCTCTTGGGCCCTGTCTTCCTGCGATGCTCGGCTCGCTTTACGGCTCGATACGTCAAAGGCGAGAAGCAAAATCTGAGCAACCGCAACCGCAACCGCAACCGCAACCGCAACGTCAAAATCAACAACAAGGCCACCTTCCGGCGGCTCCCGGATCAATAGCTGAAGAACACCGTTTCGCCTTCGCCCTGCATCCGCACGTCCCAGGCGTACTGCCCGGGCGCGGTCTGCTGCGCGATCAACGTGCCGCGGCGTGGCGCTGGGACCAGCGCCAGAATGCCGTCCTCGCCTTTGCTGGCTTCGTCGGAAAAATAGATCCGCGTCGGCGCCGCCTTGAGCAGCCCACGCATGAACACCAGCGCCACGATGTGCGGTGCCTGTGCAGCGCCCTTCAGGCCGGGCACGCGGCCGGGCTTGATGGTGGTGAAGGAGAACCGGCCATGCTCGTCGGTCGGCACGCGGCCCCAGCCGTGGAAGGCCGGGTCATGGTCGCCGTGGCGCGGGTCTTCGACATGGGCATAGATGCCGTCGGCATCGGCCTGCCACAGCTCCAGCACTGCGTCACTGACCGGATTGCCGATGCCGTCATGGACAGTGCCGGTGATCTGCACGCGCTCGCCCTTGGCGTCGGCTGCGGCGATGTCGGTGTGGTACAGCGGCTCAAGGCCGAGGCGGTAGTACGGGCCCACGGTCTGCCACGGGGTTGCCTGGAAACTCATCTGCTACTCCCACACGGTCTGCTTGCGACCGCGCAATACGATGTCGAAACGGTAGCCCAGGGCGTACTCGTTCTGGGTGGTTTCCCAGTCCAGCGACGAGACCATGCGCAACGCGGCCTTGGCGTCGGGCACGCAGTTGTAGATCGGGTCGAACGCCAGCAGCGGGTCGTTCGGGAAATACATCTGCGTCACCAGGCGCTGGCCGATGCCGCCGCCGTGCAGCGAGAAGTGGATGTGCGCCGGACGCCAGGCATTGAAGTGGTTGCGCCACGGGTACGCGCCGGGCTTGATCGTCTTGAAGCGGTAGCGACCCGCTTGATCGGTGAGCACCTGGCCGGTGCCGGTGAAGTTGGGGTCCAGCGGCGCGTCGTGCTGATCGCCCTTGTGCAGGTAGCGGCCGGCAGCGTTGCACTGCCAGACCTCGACCACGGTGTTGCGCACCGGCTTGCCGTTCTCGTCCAGCACACGTCCGGACACGATGATGCGCTCGCCTAGCGGCTGGCCGGGGAAACCTGCGGTCAGGTCGGAGGCATGCTGGCCCAGGGTCAGGCGGTCCAGCGTCGGACCGGTGACTTCCGACAGCGTCACCGGGATGGCGATCGGCGCGCTGCCGACGCCGCGCAGCACCGTGGAAGCGTACGAGGGATGGATGTAGGGCGGTTGCGAGCCGGGATACGGCGTGCGGTAACCGAGCAGGGAATTGGATGCGCTCATCGCGGACTCCGTTGGCTGGGCGGCGGGTAGGCGCCGTGCGTTTGCTTGTTGTAGAGCGGAGCTTGTACACATTCCCCTTCTGGGGACTCCGCTGATGGTGTTCCTGCTGTTGCTGTTGTCTTGTGTAGAGCGGAGCTTGCTCCGCTGAGGCTTTACTCGCGACCCGGCCGAAGAGCAGCGGAGCAAGCTCCGCTCTACATGAAGCAGGGCGGCCCTGCCCTCGAACTCAAACCCGCTCGATCGCCAGCGACACGCCCTGGCCGACGCCGATGCACATGGTCGCAAGACCACGGCGGCCACCGGTAGCTTCCAGTTGCCGCAACAACGTCAAGGTGATGCGCGCGCCGCTCATGCCCAGCGGATGGCCGATGGCGATGGCACCGCCGTTGGCATTGACGTGCGCGGCGTCGTCGGCCAGGCCCAGTTCGCGCAACACCGCCAGCCCCTGCGCGGCGAAGGCTTCGTTGAGTTCGATCGCGTCGAAGTCGGTGATTGCCAGGCCCAGGCGCG
Organism: Pseudoxanthomonas sp.; assembly: GCA_044235875.1. Lineage (GTDB taxonomy): Bacteria > Pseudomonadota > Gammaproteobacteria > Xanthomonadales > Xanthomonadaceae > Pseudoxanthomonas_A. The sequence continues at coordinate 36,522 of JBIIHJ010000002.1, read as the reverse complement.
CCAGCAGCTTTTGCGTGGCCGGCACCGGGCCGATGCCCATGTAGGCCGGCTCCACGCCGGCGCTGGAAAAACCGAGCACGCGGGCGCGCGGCGTAAGACCAAGCGCCTCGACCTGCGCGCCAGAGGCGAGCAGCAACGCGGCGGCGCCGTCGTTGATGCCCGAGGCATTGCCGGCGGTCACCGTGCCGGGCTGGCGGAAGATCGGCTTGAGCCTGGCCAGCGCGTCGAGCGTGGTGTCGGCGCGTGGATGTTCGTCGCGGCTGACCTCAAGCGTTTCGCCACGCTTCCTGCCCGGCGCGGTCACCGCAGTGATCTCGCCGTCGAAGAAGCCGGCGGCCTGCGCGGCGGCGGCACGCTGCTGGCTGCGCAGGGCGAAGGCGTCCTGGTCCTGCCGCGAGACGCCGTAGCGTTCGGCCACGTTCTCGGCGGTCTCGCCCATTAGGTCCACGCCGTAGTCGGCCTTCATCTTCGGATTGATGAAGCGCCAGCCCATCGTGGTGTCTTCGATCTGCTGGTTGCGGGCGAAGGCACTCTCGGCCTTGCCCATCACGAACGGCGCGCGCGACATCGATTCGACGCCGCCGGCGATCGCCAGGCCGAGTTCGCCGGCCCGGATGCCGCGCGAGACCGTGCCGATCGCATCGAGCCCGGAGCCGCACAGGCGGTTGATCGTGCTGCCCGGCACCGAGACCGGCAGGCCGGCCAGCAGCAGGCTCATGCGTGCGACGTTGCGGTTGTCCTCGCCGGCCTGGTTGGCGCAGCCCAGGTAGACGTCCTCGATCAGTGCAGGGTCGAGCGACGGGTGGCGCGCCAGCAATGCCTTGAGCGGCACGGCGCCCAAGTCGTCCGCGCGGACGCCACTCAGGGCGCCGCCGTAACGGCCCACGGGCGTGCGGATGCCATCGACGATGAAGACTTCGCTCATCTTGTTCTCCAGATCATGCGGCCAGGGTCAGCCCGGTCAGGCGCTGCAGTTCATCGATCGAAAGCCCCTCGACCCGTTCGATCACGCGTGCGCCATCGGCGCCCAGGTCGAACACGCCCAGGTCGCTATACACGCGGCTGACGCAGCGCAGGCCGGTCAGCGGATAGCTGCATTGCGCAACCAGCTTGCTTTCGCCGGTCTTGGTCAGCAGATCCATCATCACGTAGGTCTGCTTGGCGCCGATGGCCAGATCCATCGCGCCGCCGACGGCGGGAATCGCGTCGGGTGCACCGGTGCTCCAGTTGGCCAAGTCGCCGTGCTGGGACACCTGGAACGCGCCCAGCACGCAGATGTCCAGATGACCGCCGCGCATCATCGCGAACGAGTCTGCGTGGTGGAAATAGCAGCCACCGGTGAGCAGCGTCACCGGTTGCTTGCCGGCATTGATCAGGTCGGGATCTTCTTGCCCCTTGGCCGGGGCCGGGCCCATGCCGAGCAGGCCGTTCTCGCTCTGCAGGAAGATTTCCTTATCCGCCGGCAGGTAGTTGGCCACCTGCGTGGGCAGGCCGATGCCCAGGTTCACGTACGCGCCCTCGGGGATGTCGCGCGCCACGCGCTCGGCCATCTGCTCGCGGGTCAGGCGCTGGTAGCGGCTCATGCCGAAGCCTCCTTGTGACCGACCGCCACCACCCGCTGCACGAAGATGCCGGGCGTGACCACGCTTTCCGGATCGAGCGCGCCGAGTTCGACGATTTCATGGACCTGCACGATGGCGCACTTGGCCGCCATCGCCATCAGCGGGCCGAAGTTGCGCGCGGTCTTGCGATACACCAGGTTGCCCCAGCGATCGCCCTGGTGTGCCTTGATCAGGGCGACGTCGGCGTGGATCGGATACTCGAGCACGTAATGCTTGCCGTCGATCTCGCGCGTTTCCTTGCCGGCGGCCAGCTCGGTGCCGTAGCCGGTCGGGGTGAAGATCGCGCCCAGGCCATTGCCGGCGGCATGGATGCGCGCGGCCAGGTTGCCCTGCGGCACCAGTTCCAGCTCGATCTCACCGGCGCGATAGGCCGCGTCGAAGTGCTGCGAATCGCTCTGCCGTGGGAACGAGCACACGATCTTGCGCACGCGCTTGTGCTTGATCAGCGCGGCAAGGCCGGTCTCGCCGTTGCCGGCATTGTTGTTGACGATGGTCAGCGCTTTTGCGCCTTGCGCGATCAGCGCATCGATCAGCTCATCGGGCATGCCAGCCGTGCCGAAGCCGCCGATCATCACCGTGGCGCCGTCGCGGATGTCGGCCACGGCCGCCTCGACCGAAAGCTGGGTCTTGTCGATCATGGCGTCAGGTCCTGGCCGCGCGCAGTGCGCGATGCGGAGCAGGCGATGTGCGCCGCGACTTGGCGCTGGGAAACGATCAAAGACATCGAAAGCACTTCCTGGGCTGGGCAACCTGGCGCGCACCACGCGCGCGCGGGAAGTCACGGTGAACCTCGAGCAAAACAGCGTCAATCCGAATATCGGAATTTTGTGCGTTATTCGCACAAATTAGACCAAGGTCTAACCCAGCCGATCCATGCCGGGAATTCGCCTTCGTGCACGGCTCACCGGGGCGTTCAGCGCTGCGTGAGCTGCCGCATCGACAGCACGGCCACCACGGCCAGCAACAGCGGCAACGCCAGCACGTAGTAGAGGTTGGCCGGCTGCCAGCCCGCGTCGACCAGCACCCCGACCGTCATCGGCGAGAGGATCGCGCCAAGGCGGCCGATACCGATCGCCCAGCCCATGCCGGTGGCACGCACCGAGGCGTCAAATACGATCGGCGCCAGTGCGTAGAGCCCGGCCATCGAGCCGAACAGCGCCGCGCCGATGACGCAGGCGACCGGGAACGCCAGGTTCAATTGCGCGCCCAGCCAGGCGAAGACGACCATGCCGATCGCGGCGATGACAAAGCTGCCGGCGGTCAGGCGCCGGACCGCGACACGCGAGGCCAGCCAGCCAAACAGCGCGCCGCCCGCGATCCCGCCCAGATTCAGCAGCACTCCGCCGGTGACGCCCTGTTCCGCCGACATGCCAGCCTGGACCAGCAGCTTGGGCGTCCAGCTCAGCACGAAGTAGAACGCGAACATGTGCATGAAGAAGCCCAGGGCGATCAACACCGTGTTGCGACGCATGCCGGGCGTGAACAGCGCGGCGTAACCGGATCTGCGCGGCGTGGCCGGCGGTGCGGGCAGTGCCTCGAGCGCGGGCTGTCGCATGCGCGCCAGCAAGGCGTTGAGGCGTTCAAGCGCGCCGGGCGGGCGCCGGCTCACCAGGAAATCCAGCGACTCCGGCAGCAGGGCAAGCACCACCGGGATGCAGGCCAGCGAGGCGATCGCGCCGAAGACGAACACCGAGTGCCAGCCCCAGCGCTGCAGCATCGCCGTGGCGATCAGGCCGCCGATGGTCGCGCCGATCGGGTAGCCGGTGGCCTGCAGCGCCACCGCGGTGCTGCGCCACTTGGGGCTGGCGTACTCGGCGGTGATCACGCCTACGCCGGCGAGCATGCCGCCGATGCCGATGCCGGTGAACACGCGCAGCGCGGCCAGCTGCCAGGCGTTGTGTGCGAAGGCCGAACACAGCATGCCCACGGTCAGGATCACCAGGCACCACAGGATCATCGCGCGCCGGCCGTACTTGTCGGCAAGCGGTGCCAGCACCAGCGAGCCCAGCGCCATGCCCACCAGCCCGGCGCTGAGCATCAGGCCCAGTTCCTTGCCGCTCAGGCCCCAGTCGGCCGACACATGCGGCGCGGCAAAGGCCATGACCATCACGTCGAAGCCGTCGAGCATGTTGAGCAACACGCAGATCGCGATGGCCAGCCACTGGAAGCGGCTCATGCTATCGAGCGTGACAGCGGCGGATGTGGCGTTGGCGGTCGCCATGGCGTCTCCTTCGGTCTTGCGTGACGGGCCTGGCCCGGTGGTCCCGTGGATGGACCGGTCGTCGCCTGCCGCGTCGCGAGGCGTGGCAGACGAGCGCGCCGCCATCGCGGCGGCGCGTGCGGGGGCTTGTGCCGTGCGGGTTTACTGCGGCTTCTTGGTGGCGTTGTCCAGCGTGGTCAGGATGCCGCGCAGGGTGCCGACTTCGATCTGGCCGGGCGCCGAGGCGGTGCCGATCATGCCGAAGGTCAGCGCCTGGCCGAAGGTCTCGCCAGCCAGGCGCGAGACCACGCCGGTCGGGCCCATCGACATGGTCAGCAGCGGCCGGTCGCTGGACTGGCGCAGCTGCCAGGTCGCATCGAGCAGCTTGAGCACATCGCCCGGGTTCTGCGGCATCACCGCGATCTTCAGCACGTCCGCGCCCAGTTCCTGCTGCTTGTGCAGGCGCGCGACGATCTCGGCGGTGTCGGGCGTGGCGTGGAAATCGTGGTTGGACATCACGATCCAGGCGCCGGCCTTGTGCGCGGCCGCGACGATCTGCTTGACCACCGCCTCGTCGCGGAACATCTCCACGTCGTACAGGTCGGCCGCCCTGGCCTTGATCAGCGTCGCGTAGAGCTTGCCGTAGTCGGCATCGCTGATGGCGGTGGCGCCGCCTTCGTTCTTGGTGCGGAAGGTCAGGATCACCGGCTTGCCGTTGACCGCGGCGGCGATCTGCGGCGCCAGCTTGCTCAGCGCTTTGGCATCGCTGGCGATGTCCAGGTAATCGATGCGCCACTCGACCACGTCGGTGTCGGCGTTGGCACCGATCTTCTGCGCCTGGGCCAGTTGCTCGGCCGCGGTCTTGGCGGTGATCGGCACGATGGTCTTGGGCGCGCCCTCGCCGATCACCACCCCCTTGGCGGCGATGGTGCGGACGGCGGGGGCGGCGGTGGTGTTGGTCATGTCGGCGGCAGCGGCAGCGGTGGTCACACCAGCCATCATGGCGATGGCCAGCACGACGCGGGCGGCTAGGGTAGTACGGCGAAGCTTCATCTGAATCCCTCCCAGGAGGATGCCTTGGCGCAGAGGTGCGCGAAAAACCTTTAGAACGTGATCTTTGCCTGCAGGCCCACGGCCAGTGCGTTGTCGGTCTGGGCGTAGGCGAACGTGCCCGGGTTGGTGATGTACTGCACGTCCGGACGCAGCATCAGCCATGGATTGACCTGGAAGCTGTAGGACAGCTCGACCAGTTCTTCGGCGCCGGTCAGCGCATACAGCGGCGAGTCGGTGGACACACCGGCGTCGACCAGGCTGGCGCGACGCGCGTCGACCAGGCGGTGGTTGATGTCCGCGCCGACGTAGCCCAGCGCAATGCGGTCCTTTTCGCGATGGCCCACGCCCTGCCATACGCCGCCCACCGCGTACCAGCGCTTGATCTGCGCGGTGTCGCTGTCCGACTCCATGTACTGGGCAAAGCCGATCAGGCCGATGTCCGGGTTGCTGCCCGGCGTGTAGGCCTTCTGCTCCACCAGCACATAGGCGCCATCGCGGCCGGTCACCTGGCTGGTATCCAGGCCCTTCTTGGCCACCCGCGAGGAGTCGTAGTAGCCCCCGAACTTGTACACGCCCGGGTAGCGCGTGCCGGCACCGGGCTTCCAGGTGACTTCCACCGGGAACAGCGAGCCGGTGGTGCCGCTCACGCCGGGGCGGAATGCGTTGTGCACGTTGTCGCCGGCCAGGTTGGGATTGACCTGGAACCAGCCCGCGCGCAGGTTCACTTCCTTGGTCAACTGCTCGGCGAATTCACCACCCCAGCGCGCCGTCGGATAGTTGTACCAACCGCTGTTGCCGCTCATGGCCAGGGGGTGCGCGCAGAAGGCGGCATTGACGAAGTTGGTCAGCAGCGTGTGCGAACCGAACTGGTTGCCCATCGCATAGAATCCCAGCTTGAAGTACGACTTGCCGTCGTTGAACTTCTGGTCGTAGCTGAACTCGCTCAGCCGCGTGTACTGGCCGCCGTAGGCCTCCTGGATCGGAAAGCGGTTGCCCACCAGGTCGGCCGAGGTGCTGTTGCCGCGACGGTCGTTGATCGTGAAGTGGAGCGTGCCGCCATCCCAGCCGGCCAGCTTGCCCATGTCCAGGTCCACGCCCACGCGCACCTGCTGCGCGTAGCGCGCGCTGGTGTCCTTGCCGCCATCGACGATGCCCATCCCCTCACCGACATAGTCGCCGCGCAGGGTGATGCCCTGCTCGACCAGCGAGGCGCGTTGGCCATTCCAGCCGCCGAACAGGAAGTTGGTGTCATAGGCGTCGGCTGCAGCCGCCAGGCCGGGCAGGGCCAGCAGGGCGGCAGCCAGCGGCGCCAGGGCGAAACAGGTGCGGATCGAAACGTGACGGTACGACATGAGCGTGGGGGCCTTGAATGGAATGCGGTTGGCGCGGTGCATCGCGATGGATGCGCGGCAGGACATGTCAGCGGCTGACGGCGCGTGGAGCAGACAGGGGCGAGGTCGCGCCATCCAGGGCGGTCACGGTGCTGGTGATGCCGCCGATCCCGGTGGCATCGTCAGCGGTGTAGTTGAAGCGGCCCTGGCCCTGCGCATCGGTGGCGACCGAGAGGCTGCCCAGGTAGCGCGCCGCTTCGTCATCGCTGGCCTTGGCATTGCCGAAGACCTCGATGCGATGCACGGTGCTTGCGACACCGCTGAAATGACCGTCGATGGACAGGCCCTTGCCGTTGCGGCGCGCGCTATCGATGACGGGCGCGACGATACCCCCGTTGGGCGCGGGCTGGCAGTTGTCGTTGACGTGATCGCCGCAGATGTTGGCCTTTTTCGCCGGGTCCGGGTCCACACCGATGCCGCGCGAGCCGACGAAGATCGCGTGCTCCAGCCCCGGCACGCCGAACACGATCGCGCCGCGTTGCTGGCCCGGCACGCAGGCGCCGCCGGCCTGGCAGCGCTCGATCTTCAGGCCGTTGCCGGAGATGAGGTTGGCGCTGATGCGGTTGGGCAGCGAGGTCGGCTGCGGGCGCACGGCCACGCCAATGCCGTTGCCGGTGATCGTGTTGCCTTCCACCACATTGTCGCGGCCGGTCAGGCTCACGCCGATGGAGTTGCCGGTGAAGGTGTTGGCACTGATGAAGTTGCGGTTGCCCCAGTTGATCTGCAGGCCGTCGGAGTAGTTCTCGAAGCGGTTGCCGACCACGGCGTTGTCGTTGCCCCACAGGATCTCGATGCCCTGCGAGGGTTCGGCATTGGCGTCGGTCGAACGGAACACGTTGTCGGCCACCAGGTTCCAGGCCGCGCCGCGGGTCAGCTCCAGGCCATCGCCGTTGTCGATGAATTCATTGCGCACGATGCGGTTGTGGATCGTGGTGGTGGCGGTGGATTGGCCGGTGCCGTCGTCGCCGGTCAGCATCACGCCGGCGCCACCCTTGTTGGCGACGATACGGTTGTCATGGATCTCGCTGCCCGATGCGCGGTTGACCAGCACGCCGATGCAGAAGTCGCGCACTTCCAGGCCCGCCAGCTCCACACCCTGCGTATCGCGCAGGACCAGGCCGGGCAGCGTGGTGGTGCGCACATTGGTGCCGTACTGGCCTTCCACCGCGCCCGGGCAGGCCTTGGTGCCTTCGCCGGTGACGTAGGCCGAGCCGTCGATGGCCACATGCTGTCCGGCCTGCTGCCAGGGCAGGCCGATGATGGCCACCGGGCCCTTGATCTCCGGCAGCGCTCGGGTGGGCTTGATCACGTAGGGCGCGGCGCCGACGGCGGCGATTTCGATGCGATAGGTCCCCGGCGACTGGTTGGCGGTGGTGATCGCCCAGCGCAGCGAGCCCTTGGCCTCGTCGTCGGCGTAGCGGTCCACGGTCAGCACCTGGCGCGCGGCCGGCACCGGCTCGGCCTGGTGCGCGGCCGCCACAGCGGGGAGGCAGGCCAGCAGGCAGGCTGGCAAAGCACGCAACAGCGGGCTGGAGTTGAACGTGGAACGGCGCATGGAACTCTCCGGATGCAATCAGGACCGGCCGCCAGGCGGCTGGGGAGGTGGGCAGGCGTGGCGCGAAACCTTTCGCGCGGACGGCTTCCGGCCGGCGGCCCTGCATGGGTGCCCACGCTAGGTTCTCCGCAGTGCAGCATTCAAGTTCGAATATCGCTTGTCTGGGCGATATTCGGACAAAACATCTAAGACCTTGGTCCAATGCCTCGAGCGGCTTGCCGGTCTTCGAGGTGCGCACGCGTGATTCCCACAGGCCAATGGCCTGCATGAGCGCGCTTGCTTGACGCAAGAGAGAAGGCTGGTTCGCGTCGCATCGCGACGGCCGCCTACGTCGATGACATCCGCTGCCCGCTCGCCCTGTCGCGCTCGGTGCGTCGGGCACGCTGTCAGAAAACGGGGTCAGAGTAATTCTGACCCCGGTTTCCGGCCGCTGAGAAAGCGAAGATTGGCCATCCGCCTTCTCCAGTCCGCTGGACGCTTAGTGGAGGGGCGATGCAATGGACCGTGGCGGCGTCAGGCGCCATGACATCGCGGCAGCATCGCCATGGCGTCCCACTGCAAACGACGGCTGCACGCCATAAACAGCGGGTGCTTCCCTGACCGAGTAGCGCCCTGGCGGTTGCGGCAGCGTCTGGGCGTCGATGTCGCTCAGGATGTCATCCACCTCCACGGCCCGGTCGAAGATGGTGTAGCCCAGCATCGACAGAGTGCCCTTGGCGAAGTCGGCCGTCGCATCGGCAAACACCGCATCGCCGAAGGCCTTGATGCTGGCGACCAGCAGTTTGAGCTTGTCGAACTGGTCCAGGGTGACACCGAGGACAAGGGGCTCGTCGCCGGCTTGCATGGGATACGAGTGAGCGTCGCCTTCGCCATCAAGGTCGTCGCTGATCGCTTCGTCGTCTTCTTCGCCGTCTGCCTCCAGCGTGTCGTGCCGCGCTTGGGGTGACTGCGGTCGCTCCGGCTGGGACGCCGCCTTGAGCACCAGATCCAGCTGCCCGGCCAACTGCTCCAAACAGAACATCAGTTCCGTCATGCCCACCGCAGGCACGGCTTCCTTCGCTTCATCGGCCCTGCGCGGCGTTGCCAGCCGCGCCAGGAAGTGGATGTGGTGCTTGATCTGCGTCAGCAAACGCTGACTGTCCTCGGGCAGGTAGTAGCCCGTCATATCCCTATCGTCGAACGCATGCTCTGACATCGTCGCCTCTCCTTCTCACCATCAAGTGACCGCCCGCCGTGATCGGCGGACGGGAAGTCGGGAGGCTAGAAACCGCTAGTAGCCGGCGGGCGTATTCCCCTTGCGGGTGTTGTATTAGCCGCCCTCCCGACGCAGGCATCGCGTCGGTTGTCCCTGCAAGCGTGCAGGCACAAAAAACCCACCGGTTTGACGGAGGTGGGTACCGCTACTAGAGGAGTTTCTAGGCTCCTTGATCAGGAGATTGCTATCGCGAGCTGCCAGTGTCAACTGCTGAAGGAAGCCATTTGAACCGTCACCGATGGACGGCGAACTCAATTGGGACACTGCACCCCGGCCTCTGTTTCTAACGCTTGTTCCTAGTTTAAGTAACTGGTAGCCGACATCGTCCCCAGGCTGCGCTGACTCAAACCTGACGTGCTTCTAGAACGGGATGTCATCGTCATCGAATGGCTCCGCTGTCTGTGGAGTCCCCACAGGCTTAAGGTTGTGTTTGGCGAGAAGTGCGTTGAGTGCTTGAAGTGGCGCTGTGGCGGAGAGTGCAACGGAGGAGGCGGCACTCTCTCGGAGTTGCTCAAGAAAAGGCAGTGGCACCTGCGAGAGAGAGCCGATATGCCCGAGCTTCTGAAGCGCTTCTTCCTCTGACGAGGCGCGAACCGTCGTTTCAATGAGGCATGACAGCATGCGTGTGCGCGTCTTGGGTGAGGCAAGCAGAATCTTGAAGATGCTTTCAGCGACCGAGCCTACGCTCTTCCCCTCCGCGTAGAGGCCTTGATACTTGGATATAAATCCATGCGGAGTCGAACCGCGCATGACAGGAATCACTAGAACACCACGTCCTATGGCAATTCCAACCTCTTGGTCAGTCCAGTTGCTGTCCTTAAAACCTGGCATAAGGATTGCCGCGAGCGCATCCATTGAGTACAGGCCAGCTTCAATCTCATCTTGCCATTCTCTAGTTGGCTCAATATCTACGTGGGCGACAAACGCGGAAACGCCGTAGGTGCGGAGCGCCGCTTGGAGCTGGCTTGTTGTCTTCTTGAAGGTCGAGATGTGGCTCAGGAAAAGCTTTAAATGAAAGGGCTCCCAGAAGGACGCATCTAGCGCAACGCTCGCGCCTGAGACAGTGAAGCCATGCACAATCCCGAGCTCATCTGCAATACGAACGATCAGCTCGTCCTTCTCGTCGGATAGCAGTTCCTTGACATAGACCCACTTGCTGTTCGCGCCAGAGGTTGGCTTCTTTGTACTAACGCCGTACGCCTTCAGATAAACATCAATGTCTGCATATGACATTCGGCTTTGCAGCTCTCTGCCAATGCGATCAACGAGTTCGAGTCGTTCGAGGACCTTCATGCTTTCGTCTCCTAACACCTGAGTTGAGCCGCGCCGCGAAGCGGGGTCGACTTGGACGAATTGTTAGACCGCTTTCGACCATTTTGACAGGCTCTGATCGAATGGTCTGTGGAAAGGATGACGATTCAAGAAGAACTTCTTTTCGTCGCGAGGAAATTCCGAGGCGGAGTAGATAAACGCACTCTTGCGCCAAGGGTCCATTTGCTGAAAGGACTCTTTGTGCTCTCTCAGCCAATCTACCGCCCCATTGGCCTTGGCGGCCAGAAGAATCTCCCTCTGCGCGAAAGCATCAGATGAGCTATAGCTCTCCGCGAGTTTTGAGAAATGATTCATATGTGGAGTCTTGCTAAATAGACTAAGAACCGACAGCCGGAAGTACGGTTGCTGTACAATTTCCGGCAAATTCAGGAGGCCAAGAAGTCGCTCCCCTAGGCGCAACCAATTTTCCGGGTCTACGAATTGAACGGAGGCCAGGTAAGTGCATATGTTAGACAAGCAAGGCCCAAGTTTCTCAATGTTGCGAAGTGAAATGTCGATTGCACCCGGATGTCCCACTTGGGCTAGGCGCCGGTAGAACCATCTGAGGCGAATGAAATCAATGGGGGCCTGGTTCAGGTATTCGGTGATCACCTGCTCTAGTGCGGCTGGTGAAAACTGAGCCCAATCACTAGCGCTGATGGAGTTGTAGGTGATGACTTTGTACGGGTTCCCGCCAGAGTAACGCTTGATGATCTTTAGAAGTCTGTCTTCTTCGTCTGAAATCGGGCGGTCTTGCACCATCTCATGACACAACGCTCGGAAGTCAACTTGATTGAACAGCTTGGTCTTATGTCTTTGCAGCATCAGGCGCTGCTGTTGATCAAGCGTTTTAGCAATTTTCCCCAGTGTCGCTCTTGCTTCTTGTTCGCTCGAGCAAAACACGAGTATGTCGTCTGCGTACCTCAAGAAATCGACCCCTTGTGTTCGCAGGGAGTTGTCGATCGGGATCAGAGTTGACTCCGCAATAAGATGCGTTGCGTGGGGGCCAATTGGCACCCCTCGTGAAACGCCTGCGGTGGTCGATTCGAATAGTTCGATTAGCCACTTCGTGACTTGATTCGGAAATGACGAAGCGATGAGCTGATTTTCGATAGTGTGGTGATAGATCTGATTGTAGAAATCTGCAATGTCGCAATAAAGAATCCACGGAGAACCATTGGCCTTGCGATACGCTGATTCCCAGAATTTGTTCCAGCTATCTTTTTCTCCGTATAACCCGTCGATAAGGGTGGGGTGGAATCGGTAGCTGAAGATTGTGTCTGCTGCTAAGCGGCGCCGTTCGATTTCTGCGCCGTACTCGTAAACAAGTGCGCAAAAGATGATCGAATCTTGAGGGTCTAGCTGCGTTGCCTGCCGGTAAGAGAAGTCATCTTTTGGAACGAGAAATCGACGGCAAGGGCCTGCGGGCAGGTCGCCGAGCTGTTTTCCGATGACAGTAGTTATGAACTCGGTTGGTTCCGAGTTAATTGCGTCGATCTCAGGGATCTTCGGAAACAGGTCGCCGTCGCCATGGGCAGACAGGAATTGAAGGGACCAGCGAAGTGATGCTTCTGAGATCACGAAGCCTCTCTGGGCGGTCTAACGCCTGAATTAAGCCGGCCCGCGAAGAGGGTTCGGCTTGAATGAATTGTTAGGGTTCACCGGCCCTGCCAACGAGCGAAAAATGCTCGCCACCCACATCTGGATAATGAGTGAGGCCGCAGAAGCTTGTTTGAACTAAAACGCCTCGACCCAAGTATGCCCACTCAACTTGTGGATATGCGTCTGCGTACTCCGATCGGTCAAGGCAAGCGACCACGACACCACTGTGAACCCAGTCAATGGAAACTCTGTCTCCAAGCATTGCTTCGTGGCCGTCACTGTAGTGCATGTTGTGAGTCCTAACGCCTGAATTAAGCCTGTGGGCTCGGCTTGAATGAATTGTTAGGGCCCATGCCCGTAAGAAAGCGCTCAAGTGCCATGTTCTTATGGCTATTGAAGCCCTCCGGAATAAGGCCGTCTTCAGGAGAGTATAGAAGGCCCGCATAAGGATTGACGTCGGCGGGGATGTGTGGAATAGGAGCGTCGTTGTTCTTGCTGCCCTGGATGTACATTGCAACTCCGCTGAGCAGCCTTATGAGCGCGATCCCGTGAGCTTTTGCGAATTCGACCGCGCCGCTCTGAAAGTCCGACGTGCTAACAAGAAGGGCTTTGTTGGCGCCAACGGATTGTTGTTTCTGGTGAAGTGCTTGAACTAGCTCTCTCTTGATTGGGCTCTTGTGCTTCTTGCACTCAACGAGTGCCTTGAACTGGACTCCTCCCAGTGCCTTGAAGCGCACCACAACATCTATCTCATATTCGCCGTCGGCGCTGCTCAGCACTTCTCGATGATTTGCTGAGAATGAATCGAGCTCGCCCGCCACAGATTCGAGCCACATCTTCACTTGAAGCTCGTATTCCTCCGGCGTTATGTCTGAGGCGCGTTTGAACTTCGTCATGGGCCCTAACTACTATTAGTGCTCCCAACCGGGACGTTGCACCGATTGTTTAGGTGCGCGTTCAAGCCTGTCAAGCCATTTTCTTACGCAGCGGCAAGGGGTTACAGCCTCTGCCGCGAGGCGCGTTGCAGAATCCAAGGTCGCCAATCGGTGTAATCGGTGGCGTATGAAATACGCCTCACAAGATGTGGGGGTAACAGGAGCCACAAGTAAGGAAAGCCACGCGGGTTGCTGAATGAAAAGCCGCGTCGGTTAAGGCTGCGGCATCAGGGCCTGCGCACCGAGCAGGCGGATGTGGCCTGGGAGCGACGCTTTTTCCGGGCCAACGGCCGTCGCCATCCGCGCGGAATGGGCGCGGTGGAAGTGGAAGGGTTTCTCTCCGCGCTGGCCAATGAAGGACAGATGGCGGCAGGCACGCAGGACTGCAAGCAGGGGTCAGCGTGCAGTGCTCGATCCGCTGAGCTTGGCGCTTGACGTCACGCCGTAGCTTTCCTGCATTTACGACCTGAGCGAGACAAGCGCTCGGCTCCCGAAAGCAGAAGTAACTGATTCGACTTGAACCACCTCCCGTTGCGTTGTCCGCAACGGGAGGCGTGCGGGATCACTTTCCCTGCGCCCTAGCGAACGCAGCAGCCAGGGCGTTGTCGGCCGGTGGCGCGGTCGGCTTGGGCGGGCGGGCGTTGCCACCGCCGCCGGGACGACCGCCACGGTCGTTGCGTGGGCCCGGGTTGCCGCGCGGGCCCGCGTTGCGCTCGTCGCGCGCCGACGGTGCACCGGGCACGTCGTCCAGCCGGCGCGTCAAGGCGATGCGCTTGCGGGCGACATCGACCTCCAGCACCTTGACCTTGACGATGTCACCGGCCTTGACCACATCGCGCGGGTCCTTGACGTAGGTGTCCGACAGCGCCGAGATATGCACCAGGCCGTCCTGGTGCACGCCGATGTCGACGAACGCACCGAACGCAGCCACGTTGCTGACCACGCCTTCCAGGATCATGCCTTCGCGCAGGTCCTTGATGTCTTCCACGCCGTCGGCAAAGCGCGCGGCCTTGAACTCCGGGCGCGGGTCACGGCCAGGCTTTTCCAGCTCCTTGAGGATGTCGCGCACGGTGGGCACGCCGAACCTGTCGTCGGTCAGGCTCTCGGCCTTGAGGCTGCGCAGGAAGGCGGTGTCGCCGATGATCTGCTTGACGCCCTTGCCCGGTGCCGCGGCGAGGATGCGCTCGACCACCGGATAGGCCTCCGGATGCACCGAGGAGGCATCCAGCGGCTGCTCGCCATCGGCGATGCGCAGGAAGCCGGCGCATTGTTCGAAGGTCTTCTCGCCCAGGCGCGGCACTTTCAGCAGCGCCTTGCGCGAGCCGAACGGGCCATTCTGGTCGCGGTAGACCACGATGTTTTCGGCCACGGTCGAAGACAGGCCCGACACGCGCGTGAGCAGCGCGGCCGAGGCCGTGTTCACGTCCACGCCGACCGCGTTGACGCAGTCCTCCACCCTGGCATCCAGCGCGCGCGCCAGGCGGAACTGGTCCACGTCATGCTGGTACTGGCCCACGCCGATGGCTTTGGGCTCGATCTTCACCAGCTCGGCCAGCGGATCCTGCAGGCGGCGTGCGATGGAGACCGCGCCGCGGATCGACACGTCCAGGTTGGGGAATTCCTTGGCCGCCGTTTCCGAGGCCGAATACACCGAGGCCCCGGCTTCGCTGACCACGATCTTCTGCAGCTTCGGGTTGTTGCAGGCCTTGATGACCTCGCCGGCCAGCTTGTCGGTCTCGCGGCTGGCGGTGCCGTTGCCGATGGCGATCAGGGCCACGTTGTGCGCCTCGCACAGGCGCTTGATCGTGTGCAGCGACTGGTCCCACTGGCGCTTGGGTTCATGCGGATAGATCGTGTCGGTGGCCACCAGCTTGCCGGTCGCATCGACCACGGCGATCTTGCAGCCCGTGCGGATGCCCGGGTCCAGGCCCAGCACCGCGTGCGGGCCGGCGGGCGCGGCCAGCAGCAGGTCCTTGAGGTTGTCGCCGAACACGTCGATGGCCTCGCCTTCGGCCTTCTCGCGGGCCTGGTTGAACAGGTCCAGCATCAGGTGCAGGTGCAGCTTGGCGCGCCAGGTCAGGCGGCAGGCTTGAGCCAGCCACGCATCGGCGGCGCGGCCCTGCACGCGGATGCCGGCGGCCAGCGCGATGCGGCCTTCGGCATAGGCGTTGCCGGCGTCGATGTCGCTGCCCGGGTCGAGTTCCAGCTGGATGAATTCCTCGCGACGCGCGCGGAACAGGGCGAGCAGGCGATGCGACGGGATCTTCGCCAGCGCTTCACTGTGGTCGAAGTAGTCGCGGTACTTGGCGCCGGCGTCTTCCTTGCCTTCGATGACCTTGGCGCGGATCACGCCCTCGCTGTCCAGCCAGCTGCGCAGTTCGCCCAGCAGCGCGGCGTCTTCGCCCCAGCGCTCCATCAGGATCGCGCGGGCGCCGTCGAGCGCGGCCTTGGCATCGGCCACGCCCTTGTCGGCGTCGACGAAGCCGGCGGCGAATGCCTCCGGCACGCGGGTGGGGTCTTCGAGCAGGCCATCGGCCAGCGGCTCCAGGCCGGCCTCGCGTGCGATCTGTGCGCGCGTGCGGCGCTTCTGCTTGTAGGGCAGGTACAGGTCCTCCAGGCGCGACTTGGTATCGGCGGCGAGGAGGTCATCGCGCAGCGCGTCGGTGAGCTTGCCCTGTTCCTCGATGCTGGACAGGATCGCCGCGCGGCGGTCTTCCAGTTCGCGCAGGTAGACCAGGCGCGTTTCCAGGTTGCGCAGCTGGGTGTCGTCCAGGCCGCCGGTGACTTCCTTGCGGTAGCGCGCGATGAACGGCACCGTGGCGCCTTCATCCAGCAGCGCGATGGCGGCCAGCGCCTGCGCGGCCTGGGCGCCGATCTCGTCGGCGATGGTCTGGGCGATCTGGCGCGCGAGCGCTGCGGAGAGTTCTGCCATTGCGTTGGGTTCAACCGGGACGACGGGGCGGCGATTGTGGCGTCCTCCGTGCCCCAGTCCAAGCCGTTGACTTTCATCCCGCATGGACGGACCGCGGTTTGACGCCACGCTGGACCGCTGCTAGAAGATCCTGCGGCCGCGCTGGCCATCATCACCATCGACAGGACGTCACCATGATGCTCGATCCGGAGCAGTTGGCAGAACAGCACGCGCGTGAATTCGCCGGTCCGCAGGACCTGATGCTGCGGCAGGCGGGCCGCGCGCTGGAGGCCGCCGTCCAGCATTTGCCCGAAGCCGAGCAGATCGCCTTCGCCGACCGCTACATGGAACGGCTGGTGCGGCTGGCGTTGCCGCAGTCCGCTGGCCCAGGTGAAGCGGTCAAGGGTCAGCCGCCGGTCGTGTCAGGCCTGTTGGGTGATGTCGACCCGCGAACCCAGCGATCGCGCTTTCGGTTGCTGCTGCCGATGCTGGTCATCCTGGCGATCGTGGTTCTGCTCATGAGCGCAGTGGGATCGCGATAGCGAGTCGCACGCGTGCCAGGTTGTGGCTGGCTCATGCGTGCCGGCGACTTGGCAGGAACGCGGCCACGATGCCCAGCAGCGGCAGGAACGAAATCACCTGGTACACCCAGGTGATGCTGGTGTGGTCGGCCAGCACGCCGAGGACAGCAGCGCCCAGGCCACCCATGCCGAAAGCGAAACCGAAGAACAGGCCAGAGACCGCGCCGATGCGGTCGGGCATCAGCTCCTGCGCGTAGACCAGGATCGCCGAGAACGCCGAGGACAGGACAAAGCCGATGATCATCGTCAGCACCGTGGTCCAGCCAAGATCGGCATAGGGCAGGACCAGCGCGAACGGGGCCACGCCCAGGATCGAGGCCCAGATCACCGGCTTGCGGCCGATGCGGTCGCCGAGCGGCCCGCCGATCAGCGTGCCGGCGGCCGAGGCCAGCAGGAAACCGAACAGATGCAGCTGCGCGCTCTGCACCGACAGCTGGAATTTCTGGATCAGGTAGAACGTGTAGTAGCTGCTCAGGCCGGCGATGTAGAAATACTTGCTGAAGATCAGCACCAGCAGGATGCCCACGACCCAGGCCACGGTGCGCCTTGGCAGCGGCGCGACGCCTGCGGCCACCGCGTGCCGGGGGGCGCTTGCGATGCTGCGCAGGTGCTGCTGGTACCAGCGGCTGACATAGCTCAACAGGCCGATGCCGATCAGCGCGGCGCCAGCAAACCAGGCCACGCTGGTGCGGCCGTTGGGCACGATCACCGCCGCGGCGATCAATGGCCCGATCGCGGTGCCGGTGTTGCCGCCCACCTGGAACACCGACTGCGACAGCCCGTGGCGCCCACCCGAAGCCAGCCGCGCGATGCGCGAAGATTCGGGATGGAAGATCGCCGAGCCGATGCCCACCAGCATCGCCGCGCCCAGCACCAGCGCAAAGCTCGGTGCATACGCCAGCAGCACAAGCCCGCACAGCGTGGAGGCCATGCCCATCGGCAACGAATACGGCGCCGGCTTGCGGTCGGTGCGTAGGCCGATCAACGGCTGGAACAGCGAGGCGGTCAGCTGGTAGGTCAGCGTGATCAGGCCGACCTGGGCAAAGCTCAGCTGGAACTGTCCCTTGAGGATCGGATACAGCGCCAGGATCAGCGACTGCATCATGTCGTTGACCAGATGCGAGCCGGTGATGGCGGCCAGGATGCCGACCGCCACCGGGCGTTGGGCAGTGGGCGAGGCGGCCAGAGATGGTGCGGTCGAGGACATGGAAACGAGGCGATGGGCGCGCGGCGTGGCGCGGGATGGACGCATGGTAGGGTGACTGGATCCGCCCTTCCTGCGCGATCTGGTCATGACCGCTTCCAAAAAGGACATTGCCGAGGAGGACTTCCACGCCGGTCCCGGCTTGCGCCTGCCCGCCGGGCCGGAGGTGGCGGTGTACTGCAAGGCACGCGATTACGCGCCGGCCACGCTGATCCCGCTGCATCACCATCCGGATCGGCACCAGCTGGTCTACGCCGAGGGCGGGGTGCTGGTGGTGCGCGCGGGCACCGGGCGCTGGGTGGTCCCGAGCACGCGCGCGCTGTGGATGCCGGCTGGCGTCGGCCATGAGGTCCACTGCATCGGACTGGTGCGCATGCGCAGCCTGTACGTGCTGCCCGAGGCCATCGCACAGCCCCCTGCCGGCCCATCGACCGTCTCGGTGACGCCGCTGCTGGCGGCGCTGATCCATGCCGCGGTCGATGTGCCTCAGCCCTATACGCCGCACTCGCGCGACGGCCGCCTGATGCAGCTGGTGCTGGACGAATTGCAGACCTTGCCCGTACTGCCGCTGCACCTGCCCGAACCACGCGATCCGCGTCTGCGCACGATTGGTCGACAGCTGGAATCCACGCCGGAAGACACCTCCACGCTGCAGGACTGGGCCGCGCGCCTGCAGGTGGACGTCAAGACCATCCAGCGCTTGTGCGCGCGCGAGTTCGGCATGACCTTCGGCCAGTGGCGCCAGCAGTCGCGCCTGCTGCGCGCGCTGGAACGCCTGGCGGTGGGGGAGAAGGTGATCGATGTCGCTCTGTCGCTGGGCTACGACAGCCCCAGCGCGTTCGCGACCATGTTCAAGCGCCGCTTCGGCCAGTCGCCGAGCCGGTTCTTCCGCTGACGGCGCATGCCAACCTGGGACAGCGTTCGCAGTGGCGGGTTTGACGGCGCCGACGCGCGGCTGCTAGAACAGGCTTCGGGCCATCCGGGGGCCCCTTTCACGCAACGAGATGGATCTCCATGCACCGTCATTCCCTGCCAGTGGCCGCGCCTGCCCTCGTGCTGACCTGCCTGGCCGCGTGCTGTCTGGCGCTGCCGGGCTGCGCGACGCCGGCAAGCGCGGATGATGTCCCCGCCACCGCTTCCATCCCTTCGAAGGATCCGATGATGAATGCCATCGCCGCTCCGTCCATCAGCGTGGACGACCTCAACCAGCGTGTGCTGAAGCTGATCGACAGCATCCGCACCCCCGACGATCTCGCACCGCCGCACCTCCAGCGCCTGACCGGCGTGGAGGTGGAGGTCAACGCCGCCGATCCCACCATCTACGGCATCGCAGGCCCGGTGCAGGGCAACGGCCGCTACAGCCTGGTGTCCTCGCACAAGAACGCCGCCGGCCAGGTGGACAGCCTGCTGTTCTCGTTCGAACCCAACGACGCCACTGCGCCCTGCGCCAGGGTCGACGACTACCGCGACGCGCTGGCTGCCGCTGGCTTCGCCGGCAAGCACCTGCCGGCGGGACACCGCGGCCAGGAATCCTGGTATTTCACCCGCGACGGGGTGAGCGTGAACGTGCACGTCCGCAACGCGCGGGGTGCGCCGACGCCGCAGGCCTGCGTGGCCTCCCTGGTGATCGGCGTTTACCCATAACTCTGCGAGGAGAAGGACATGAACGACATGAACGTCGAACGCCGTGCCCCGCAGACGCCCGAGCAGCAGCTCCAGGCCATGCTCGATGCCTTCGATAAGGCCAACGCCAAGGGCGATGTGCATCCGGGCCAGGACCTGAAGGCGGTACTGGACACCACGCCAGGCCTGAAAGCCAACGTGCTCGATGCCATCGGCAAGCAGCAGTTGCAAAAAATAGAAGCCCTCGACGTCGATGGCGCACTGGGCGTCTACATGGGCGACTCGCGCACCATCCAGATCTCGCCCGAGCAATTGCATATCGCCCGCACCGACCCGGAGATGCTCAATTCGGTGCGCTTCACCCTGGGGCACGAGGTCAAGCACGCGGCCGACCGCGCGCAGATCATGAGCTCCGATGCCAGTCTGGAAAAAGGCATCAACGCCGTCGCCCAGGGCGATGGCAAGGTCCACGACTACACGGCGGTCATCAAGCAGTTCAACGAGACCTCGCGCAGCCTGGAAACCCATGCCGAGCTGACCGGTTACAACGTCGTGGTCGACCAGGCGCTGCGCGACAACCCCAAGGCCACGCTGCGCGACGTGTACAACACCTCGCCCAACGACATGGACCCGTATATCCAGAAGGGCGGCACCCCGGGCAACCCGACCTACACGCCGCGGCCCGGCATCACCCTGGATGGCCTGAAGATGCCGGAGACCAAGGAGAACCTGGCCGCGGTCAACACGTACTTCTACGAGGCGCGCGGTTATCCGCAGCAGAACGTCTCCAACCTGCTGGACTACGCAGGCCAGGTCGAAGCCCAGCTGCATCCGGGCAAGGACGCCCCGAAGATCCAGGTGGACCTGGGCGCGATCGGCGTCACCAAGGGCGACATCTCGACCACCACGCCCTTCGTCGATGCCACGGCCTCGCACAAACGCGTGGAGGCCGGCGACACCCCGGCGCCGTCGCTGTCGGGTCATCCGCTGTACGACGGTGCCGCCGAGGGCCTGGGCCGGACCCGCACCGGCGCCGCGCTGGAAGGACAGGCGTTCCAGCAGACCGCCGCGGCGATGGCCGTCCAGGCCCAGCACGATGGCCTGCGCAAGATCGACAGCGTGCACGAGGGCCAGGATGGCCGCCTGTTTTCCATCCAGGGTCAACCCGGTGCGCCCGATGCCCTGCGCAGCCACATCGACAGCGGGCAGGCCAGCCGCCAGCCGCTGGAGCAGAGCGTGCAGACCTTGCAGGCGCCCATTGCGCCAGTGCGCGAGCCGGAGACGCAGCAGCACGCACCGCTGATGCGCTGAGGCACTTGCTGCCGGCGCGCGACATGCGTCGGCAGCGGTGGTGCAAGCCCGACTGATCACCAAGCCGCGTGGGTGGTTCCGTCGTCGCCAATCGCCATGGCCCATCGCCATGATCGCGATGTGTGGACGTCCTCACCCGCCGCCCACCATGGCGTGGCTAACGTGCTGGCCCTCATCCAACCAGGAGTCGGACCATGATCAAGTGGGCCATCATTTTCGCCATCATCGGCGTCATCGCCGGCGTGCTTGGCTTCGGCGGCATCGCCGGTGGCGCCTTCGCCATCGCCAAGTTCCTGTTCTGGGCCTTCATCATCATCGCCGTGATCCTGCTGGTGCTCGGCGTGACAGTCTTCAAGAAGGTCACCTGACCCAACGCCTTTCCCCTTGCGCAGCAGGGGGAAGCAGGGCGGCGGTTGCCTCAGCCGAGGCCATTCCAATCGAAGGCAGCTGTCACTGGTCCCCTGGCGGCTGCATGAACTCGATCGTGATGTGATCCGGACCAGCGATGTAGGCAGCCAACGTCCCTTTGCGTGGACCGCCTGGGATCGGCTGTGGGCTGCCTTTCGCTTTCCAGCCCGCCGCTTCCACGCGCGCGATGGCGGCGTGGATATCTGTCACGGTCAAAGCCAAGTGGGCGGCGCCGATCGCACCCGCGCTCTCCGGCGCGGCCCCATGCGAGCGGCCCAGAGAGTACTGCAGCAGTTCAATCACGAACCCGTCCGGTGCCTGGACGATCGCCGTGTGCACGCGCGGATCATCCACGCCAGTAACCTGACGCAGGAAATCGCCTCCCATCTCCGACTGCCTTTGCAGTTTGAAGCCGAGCGCTTCGGTCCAGAAGCGGATGGACTCGTCCAACGAGGAAACGGCAAAGCCCGTGTGGTCGACGGCAGTGATGTTTGCGGGGTTGGTCACTGGTACATGCTTCCTGTGAGGCGCAGGGGAAGCAGAATAAGGCACGTTTTGCCCCTCCCCTTGCGCAGCAGGGGGAGGCCGGGAGGGGGTTGCAACAGATCGCGCAGATCTCGAAGCGAAGCGCGAAAAGCACCCCTCCCCAGCCCTCCCCTTCGCCTTCGGCGAAGGGGAGGGAGCAGAGGCAGATTGCCCCTCCACTTGCGCAGCAGGGGGAGGTTGGGAGGGGGTTGCATCAGATCGCGCAGATCTCGAAGCGAAGCGCGAAAAGCACCCCTCCCCAGCCCTCCCCTTCGCCTTCGGCGAATGGGAGGGAGCAGACGCAGCGCTTACTGCGCCGGCACACCCATCTCGCGCAGCAGTGCTGGGGCCGGATACACCTTGGCCAGCAACCAGCGGATATAGCGCGCGTCCACATGGATCGCCCGCTTCATCGCCGGGTCGTACCACCAGCTGGCGCTGACCGCCTCCCAGTTGCTGTCGAAGTTCAGGCCCATCAGCTCGCCCTTGGCATTGAGCACGGGCGAGCCGGAGTTGCCGCCGGTGGTGTCCAGGTTGGTCAGGAAATCCACCGTCTGGGTCTTGAGCACCGGATCGGCGGTGCTGCCGAAATCGCCCTTGGCGATCGCCTCCAGCAGCGGCCCGGGCGCATCGAAAGGCACCACGCCGGTGTTCTTCTGCGCGATACCCGCCACCGTGGTCACGGGTGCCAACGCCACCGCGTCACGCGGCAGCAGCGGCGTGACGCGGCCGAAGCTCACGCGCAGCGTGCTGTTGGCATCGGGATACGTGGCGCGGCCCTGCTTGGCGCGCCACGCGGCCAAGGCCTGCATGTAGGCCGGGCGCAGCCGCAGCTGGTCGCCCTCACGCGTCTTGCGTGCATCGTCCAGCCGGATCTGCGACGGCACCAGCGCCGCGGCCAGGGCGATCAGCGGATCGTCGGCCAGCGGTTTGCCTTCGCGCGCGGCGGCAAGGCGCGACAGCCGCTCGGCCTCCACGCCTAGCCTGGTATTGGCATACAGCGTGTCCAGCGCCTTGGCCAGGCGGTCGGGCGTGCGCCCGAAGGCGGCATCGAATGCCTCCACGCGCTGCGCATCGGGCAGCTGCTGGTAGCGTCCCAGCAGCACGGTCAGCAGGGCCTTTTCGGTTTGCGGATCGTAGCGGCGCTGGACCTGCTTGAGCACGCCTTCGATCAGCGCCTGGTCGCGCTGCTGGTAGCCGGTCTCGCGCTGCGCATCGGGCTTGGCCGATTCGATCCGCAGGCGCTCCAGCGACAGCGCCGATCGCATCAGCTGGGTCTGGGTGGCGATCAGGCCCAGCAGCAGGTCGCGGTCGCCCTGCGACTGGCCGTCGGACAGGATCTTCTGCAGGTCGGCGATGCGCTGGGCCTGGCTGCCACGGGTTGCAGCCAGCATGCCGCGCTCGTCCTCGCCGCGCAGGCGCACCGCGTCGCTGCGCAGCAGGCCTTCCAGCTCGCCGGCCGCGCGCTTGCGGTTGTTCTTCAGTGACTGCAGCTGCGAGGCATAGCGCGTGCGCGCCTCAGCGTTGGCCTTGCCCGCCTGCTCGATGGTGTCGATCAGTGCATCCAGCACCGCCACGCGCGCCGGCAAGACATGGCCGACCTGCGCTGCGAATTCGGCCGCGGTGCGATTGCGGTAGGTCGTGCCCGGATACCCGGCCAGCATCGCGAAATCACCGTCCTGCGCGCCATCGCTGGCCACTTTCAGGAAGGCCGGTGCGGTGTAGGGCACGTTGTCGGCATGAAAGTCGGCCGGCTTGCCGTCCTTGCCCACGTAGGCGCGCAGGAAGGTGAAATCGCCGGCATGGCGCGGCCACATGAAGTTGTCGATCTCGTCGCCGTAGTTGCCGATCGCCCGCGGCGGTGCGTAGACCAGGCGGATGTCGCGCAGTTCCAGCTGGGTGATGCGATAGAAGTCGCTGCCGTAATTCATGTTGGCCACGCTGCAACGCACGCCGCCCTGCGCTTCGCATGCCGCGACGATGCGCTTGCTGGCGTTGTCGACCGCGTCGTAATAGGCACGTCCCGTCTTGCCCTTGGCGCCAGCCAGCACCTGCTCGGTGACGTTGTCGAAGGCGGTGGTCACCAGCACGCGGAAGTCGGGATTGGACGGCAGCTCTTCGCTGCGCGCATGCGAGACGAAGCCTTCGTCGATCAGGTTGGCGCCGGCCTTGGTGTTGTACTGGATCACACCATAGGCGACGTGGTGGTTGGTCAGCAGCAGCCCATCGGCCGAGACGAACGCACCTGTGCCGCCGCCGATCTTCACCACCGCGCTCAATGGTGCCCGGGTGACATCGGCCAAGTCCTGCGGATTGCCGCGAAAGCCCGCTTCGCGCAGCTGCTCGGACAGCGCCGGCAGCTGGGACGGCATCCACATGCCTTCATCGGCACGTGCGGTGGACGACAGCAGCAGCGCCAGCGAGGCGGCCAGGGGCAGGGTGCGGGTCATGCGGTTCCGTCAAGGCGAGTCAAACGTGGCCGCGACAGTAGCGGCCGCGCACGATACGGGCAAATGCCATGCGCGTGACGGTTCGGTCATCGGCGTACGCGCAGCGCACCCACGGCTGGTGCCGCGCCACGCACCAACACCCACTACAGCCCGTGCAGGCGCAGCCAGAGCAGGCGCCCCGTCGTCGCGCGTCGCAACCGGTGCGAGGCGCACGCACGCAAAGTGCGGGCCACCGGCCCAGCGTTGCATGCCCGCGTCGAGCCACTGCAGCGCCGGCGCCAGCACGCAATGACGCAGGCCACGCAGCATCGGCAGCAGCCTGTCGGCGTACATCGACAACAGGTGCGCGCCGAACAGCATCGACAGCGCGTCCAGGCCGATGGCATCCAGCACCGGCCCCACCAGCCGTACTTCCGGATGCGGGGCGAACAGGAGCATCACCGCAAGCAGGGCGATCCAGCGTACATGGCCGCGCCAGCGCCGTCGCAGAAACACCAGGATGCCGAAAGCCCTTCTGGTTGAGCCGTAGCGTTCAACAAATGCGGCGCCCAGCCGTTGGACAAGCTGATCTGGTCAGTCCTGCGGCTGCGGCGGCCGTCGGCTTTCACGCCGAATCGTGGCGGCCATATCGATACCGAGCCAGGAGGCGCCGGATTCCGGTGCTTCCCAGGATCATCCAGAGTGCGAGGAGCAGTTGCAGGAGCGTGGACACGATCCCACCCAGCTGCTCGTGGCTCCATGCGAAGTAAGCGGACGCCTCACCGCGCGTCAGCAGGAAGATCGTGGACCAGTAGAAGGCATCGGGAAGTGCGTAGATGAGTGTCCAGAAGCCCAGCAACGTCAGGCCCACGGAGAGTGTGGTCGAGGCATCCATGTGGCTTTCCGACCTGGGTTCCTTCATGACGGGCAGCAGCCTGCGCGCAATCATCAAGGGAAAGCGCCAGAGCACGAAGCACACGGCCAGGCCGAACGCCAGCACCGCAAGACTCAACATCAGCGTGGCGGTGTCGTGCTGCTCACGCAGCGCCGCCATGCTGGGCAGGAACGAGCGCAGCAGCGTGATCAGTAGAAAGATGGCAAACAGGCGCGATCCAACGGCAACACAGTCTTCCCGACTCATGACATTGCTCCTTGTCCGGTGTCTTTTTGAGCGGCTAAAGTACACCGCGATCGTGCGCGGGGCACTCATCGCGTGCATGGACACAACCGCTGGCTCGCGTCCTGGCAGGTTCCGATTCCCGCACCGTCCATGTCAGGCGTATCTGGAAACGTGTTGTGGTCATGCGCACGTCGGCAAGCGCCTGTGTCGAC
This sequence comes from Pseudoxanthomonas sp., assembly GCA_044235875.1. Classification (GTDB taxonomy): domain Bacteria; phylum Pseudomonadota; class Gammaproteobacteria; order Xanthomonadales; family Xanthomonadaceae; genus Pseudoxanthomonas_A. Next base: position 11,274 of record JBIIHJ010000002.1, on the reverse strand, counting down.
TGCGACTCTTGGTCTCAGCCACGATGGCAGGACCTGGCAATGCGCTGCTGAAAGCAACGAACGGCGTAAGCGCGTGTGAACCAGAAAAGGGCTGGCGCCTCTTTTCGAGGCCGGCTGCAGGTCGCGCGGCCTGCATGCCCGTTACTTCAATGTCCGAAGCCGATCTATGTGTCTGGCTGCCGGGTTGGCACGTCGACACAGACGGGGTGTATGCACGGAATTATTCGTTTTCCGGTCTGGCGTGCGCGGCCAACGTGCCCACGCGCAGCAGTCGTTCGGTGCGCATGACATGCAAGATCAGCACATGATTTCCGTCGACCCGATAGAACACGCGACAGGGATGTAGTCGGCGATGGCATCCAGGTCGGCCCGCGCCGGCCCGGACCGGACCGGATTATTCCAGCCATCGGTCCAAGCGTTGCTTGGCCTGCGCATGCGAAACCGAACGTCCTTCGGCGAGCGCCTGTTTGCCGCGCGCGATGCCTTCGGGGATTCCAAGCTTTTGCTGCATCGCCTGCCAGGTCTCCACATCGACCAGGTCAGCGCTCGGCAGGCCGGGTTGCGTAATGAGGATCGACTCGCGGTCGCGCTCGATGTCCGACAATAGTTTGGTGGCCTGACGCTTGAGCGTGGTGACGAGTTCGGTGCGCATGCAGTGGCACTTGAGTGCCACATCGGTGTGCGCAATCGCTTTGCGCTGCTCTATTTTTCCTTCCGCCAGTTGATCGATCCGCGCGTTTCGATGGTCGAGGACTCGACCTCGGCGTTGAAGCCCTTGCGCAGCAGGTATTTCAGCGTGACCACCGAACCTGAGCCGATCATCGAGACGCCGTAGCTGACATAGAGCTTGGGCGAGAGGTACTTGCCGACGCCGAACACCGAACCGCCCATGGTGCGCGACTCCAGCACGCCGGCATCGTCCAGGCCGATGGTATCCAGCACCGGTATCATCAGCCGACTTCCGGATACCAGGCTAACAGCGGCATGACCAGCAGCATCACGCGGACACGGCCTCGCTAGCGCGGCGGAAGAACGACAACGTCATGTTGAAGTCCCCGAGCCAGTTGCTATGGTCCTGAGCCACGACAGACGGCTAGGTTGCGCTTGCCAAGGGCGGGACGATCAGAGGCGACCGTGCCTGCTGGCGATAGCTTCAAGTCCTAACGCTAGAGAAATTCAGGGATCACTGGTAAGCCAGTTCTTTTCAAGCTTCAACAGCCGATAGCTGCTGCCAGCCTTAGTCGGGATGGCACGCCTGAAATACAATTCGCTTAGTCGAAAGGGGGAGTCAGCCATCAAGGCCCGCAGCCACTGCCGGTGTTCTTGCGCGTCAAAGGCAAAGGGAAAGACATAGTCAGGTTGAAAGAACATTCCATTGAAGTCGCTGAAGAGAATCCCAAGAGTAGACCCTGCGAGCGTCGTATCGGCGATCCCGCGCCATCGGAAATCCTGTGCGATGTTAAACCCGAAGCTAAAGGCTTGGTTTCGGTGAACGGGATATGCGCGAGAGATAAGGTCGAATGCTTTCGGAATGGCGTCGATTCCGACGCGCCAGCGACACCAGTGGTCTTTGCTGTCCTCCGGAGCCCCGAACGTATCCAATGCATGTTGCTGGGTGGGGAAGGTCATTTTCTCGCCGCCGTATCCGGCCGGACCCACTGCTTCGACGAAGATCTCATTGCGCATTACGCCCTGCGTATGTCGGGCGAGAAAGCGCTGCGTCGTGTCCCAGGCGACCCTGATGTCGCGTTTGCTCGGCGCGTGTCCAAACGCGACGGACTTCAGGGGGGAGTAGCTGAGGTGCTCAACAGTTTTCATTTGCATCCTTGCAAGTGTGACGCCTTACGCCGGGCCTCTAGGTCGGTCGGAGGCTTCTTATTTTTCCTTCCGCCAATTGATCGATCCGCGCGTTTCGATGGTCGATGACTCGACCTCGGCGTTGAAGCCCTTGCGCAGCAGGTACTTCAGCGTGACCACCGAGCCTGAGCCGATCATCGACACGCCGTAGCTGACGTAGAGCTTGGGCGAGAGGTACTTGCCGACGCCGAACACCGAACCGCCCATGGTGCGCGACTCCAGCACGCCGGCATCGTCCAGGCCGATCTTGGCGCCGAGCTGCGAAGCGAGCAGGCCAGCGCCGGCCGACAGGGCGGACTGCGCGGCGCTGACCTGCTGGGTTTCCTCGCTGCTGGCGGTGCTCAGCGAACGGCCCAGCACCAGGTAGGCCAGGGCATCGGACTCGGAAGTTTCCGGGTTGGACCAGACCGTCGCGCGCGGGGCGCTGGCGCGGCCGGTAACGTCGATACCCGCGGTCACGCCCGCGCTGATGACTTCGCGTTCGGCGCGGATGTTGATGTTGGGGTCGGACACGTCATCGTTGCTCCAGCTCAGCTGGCCACGCGAGATGGTGAGTTTTTGTCCATAGGCGGTGTAGCGGCCGTCCACGTCCAGCTGGCCGGTGGCCGACATCGCACGGCCGGCCCGCGAATGCACGCTCATGTCGCCCTGCAGCGAGCCTTCCAGGCCGAAGCCGTTGAGCTTGACGGCCTGGCCCAGGTTGATCGCCAGGTCCAGCTTGAGCAGCGAGCTGCCGCCTTCTTCCGGGTCGGCCGGGTCCAGCACCACCACGTCCTCGGAGGTGGACACGCCTTCGCTGAGTTTTTCCAGGTTGATGTTGGCCGAAGGCACGCTGACCTTGCCGCCCACGCCCAGCACGTTGCCCTGCAGGGCGATGGTCATCTCCGGGGCGATGACCGCGCGCAATTCGGTGGTGTCCGAGGCCAGGAAGTTGTCGCCGCGCACGTTGAACAGCAGCGGCTCGTTCTGGCCCTGCCAACCCAGCGTGCCGTCGATGTTGAGCGTGCCGCCGGTCGCGGCGCCGCCGGTGGCCGATTGCGACTTCATGCTGCCGGTGATCTTGGCGCTGCCGTCGGACAGCGCGGTCAGCGAGGCCTTGCCTTCGATCAGGGTGATGCCCAGCGCGGGCAGGTCGCCGGTGAAGTCGGCCAGGTCGGCCTCGCCACTGAGCAGCGGCTGGCTGCGCGTGCCGGCGATGCCGATATGGCCCTTCAGCTTGCCCTGCGGACGCACCAGGTCAGGCGAGAACAGCTCCAGCCAGAACAGCCGGTCGTTGTAGAGGTATACATCGCCCTTGAGCGGGGCGAAGTCGTCCCAGCCGGTGGTGAACTTGGCATCGACAAAGCCGTTGCCTGCAAAGCCGGTGCCCAGGCGCGCCTGGATCTGCTGCGGGGTCATGTCCACGTCGATGCTGAAGTGGTCGTAGTGGACGATCTCGCCGCGCGCGTTCTTGCCCATGCGCAGGCCGCCGTCCATCGAGGCGATGTGGACCTTGCCCTGCCAGGCGTTGCCCTGCGGCTTGAGGTTGGCGTCCAGGGTGAGGTCGCCGCGCAGCGTCAGTGGGCGGCCGTCATCGGGCGGCAGCCAGGGTTGGATCAGGGTCAGTGGCAGCTTGTCCGAATGTGCACGCAGGCCGTTGCGCGGCCAGTCGGCCGACACGCACAGCGTGCCGCCATCGCCGCCGGCCAGGCAGCTGTCGGACAGGGTGAAGGCACTGCCGGTCTGGCTGAAACGTGCGGCCTGGGTCAGCGCCCAGGCGTCGCCCTTGGATGGCACGATGCGCAGCGTCTCCAGTGCGCCGGACCAGTTGCCGGCTTTCTGCTGCGCAGTGCCTGCCAGCGTCAGCGAGGCCATCGGGTTGTCGGCCTGCAGGTTGAGCTGTAGGTTCTGCACTGCGCCGCGTGCGTCCACGCTGAGTTTGTCCAGCAGCAGCCCGGCTTGCACGCCGGTGCCACGCAGCGCCAGCTCGCCGCCGCTGCCGCTCCACGGCAGGCGCCCGCGCAGGCTGATCGCTTCGGCGGTGTAGGTGTCGTACTTGAGCGCGTTGCCGGACAGGTCCGCGTCGATGGTCGGCGTGGCGCGCGGGCCGGTCAGCTTGACCGTGCCGGACAGGCTGCCGGTGGCCTCGGGCAGCAGGTCGGCCAGCTGCAGCGGGGTCAGCCTGGCGTCGATGTCCAGCGCGTCGCCGACCTTGCCCTGCGCCTGCACGTGGCTGGCGCCCAGGGTCAGATCCAGCTTGCCGTCGCCGTTGACGCCATGCAGGTTGAAGTTGCCGCTGCCGGCCAGCTTGCGTTCGCGCAGGCGTCCGCCCAGCTGCGGCACGTCGAGCGTGGCATCGAACCCAGTGCCCTTGCCGGCGGCCGGATCGCGCGCGGCGCCGGTGCTGGCCAGCTTGCCGGTGACCGCGCCATCCCAGCCTGCGGCGAAGTAGCCCGGGTCGAAATTCTTCAACTCCGCTTCCACGTCCCAGGCCAACTGCGGCGCCCAGTCGACCTGGCCGGTGACGTCGAGCGAACCGGCCGGCGTGGTCGCGCGCAAGGTCTTCAGCAGCACTTTCTCCAGGTCGCCACGGCCATCGAAATCGACCTTGGCCGTGTCCTTGCCGCGGGCCAGGTCGGCCTTGCCGATCGCGACCCAGCGCGCCTTGCGCCCGGCCACCCCCAGGTCGGCGTTGGCGTCGATGCGCTGCTCGCCTTGGCCCCACTGCAGGTCGCGCGCGTTGACCGCGAACTTGAAGCGCGGGTTTTCGGTCTCGGCAAAATCGGCGTGGCCGCGCAGGGTGATGCGCCCGCCCAGCAGCTGCACCGCCAGCGGCTGCACGGTCAGCGTGGTGCCATCGATGCGCACGTGCGAGGGCTCGATCACCACCAGGTTGTCGCCCTGCTTGGCCTGGCCGCTGATGGCTGCGCCACCGTCGGTGCCGCTGGCCTGCAGGTCGAATGCCAGCGGGGGCGCATCGGGCGCGCCCACGCCAAACAGCGACAGGTCCAGCCGTGTGCTCACCGCGCGCAGCGCCCAGTCGGGCTTGGTCGCGCCGCGCACGTCGACGTGGATCTTCACCGGTGCCGGCGCGTTGCCGCCGACGGCGATTTCCATGTGGCGCACGTCGCCGCGCGCGACCAGGCCCAGCCGTGCCGGCGTCCTGCCGCGCGGCGCGGGGAAGCCCGCCGACACCGTCAGGTCAGTCTCGAACTTGTCGCCGGGCCGGTAATGCCCGTCGACCGAGAAATTGCCCAGGTTGCTGCGCAGCTTGACCGCGGTCGCCTCGGCATAGCCATCGCCCAGGTCGATGCCGCCGCGCGCGCTGGAGACATCGATCACCGTCTCGCCGGCCGAGGTATAGCGGAAGCCATCCACCACCAGCGTGTCGGCCTGGATGTTGAGCGGCAGTTCGATCTGCGGCAGCACGTCGGGCCAGCGCGGCAGCTCGAACGGCTCGTCCGGGCTGGGTGGCATGTCCAGCACCGCGTCTTCCACTTCCAGCTTGTCCAGGCGCAGGCGCTTGCCCAGCAGGGGGCGCAGATCCGGATCCAGGGTGATGCGTCTGGCGGTGAAGTCGATGTTGTCCAGGTGGAAGTGGACATCGCGCAGGGTCAGTGGACCGGCGACTGGGCCTTCGGCACTGGCGTAGGTGAAGGTGGAGCCGGCCGGCAGGCGCGCGGTGATCTGCGCCAGCAGCACGTCGCGCCCGGCCACGGTCTGCAGCAGCCAGTACAGCGCCACCAGCAGGCCCACCACCAGCACGCCCACGCCGATCGCGCTGCGCATGGCCAGCTTGCGCACGCGTGCACGGCGCCTGGCGCGCAGCTCGGCGATGCGGGCTTCGCGCTCTTCAGGCGTCAGATCGTCGGGGCGCCGGTTCACAGGCTCGCTCCGATGCTCAGGTACAGCTGTACGACCGAATCGGCGTCGTTGAGGCCGTGGGCGATGTCCACGCGCACCGGTCCGATCGGCGACTTGTAGCGCACGCCGAAGCCCACGCCGGTCTTGAAGTCAGGCGAGTCGTTGTAGGCGGTGCCGGAGTCGACAAACACCGCTCCACCGAAAGGCCCGCCCTTGTAGTAGTGCTCGTACTCGACGCTGCCGGTGATCAGCTTGTTGCCGCCCACCGAATACTCGCCGCCGTCGGTCTCCACGCGCGGGCCGACTTCGCGGTACTGGTAGCCACGGATGCTGTTGTCGCCGCCGGCGTAGAATCGCAGGCTCGGCGGCAGCGCATCCTGCGAGGCGACGGAGGTCTGCCCGACTTCGCCACGCACGATCAGACGGTCGTTCAGGCCGAAGCCCTTGTACCAGCGCCCGCCCAGCAGGATCTGGCCAAAGTTGGTATCCGAGCCGGCGCCTTCCAGGCCGCCGCGCACGGTGGCGGTGGCGGTGATGCCGCTGCGCGGGAACAGGCGATCATCGACGTTGACGTACTGCGCCTCCAGCTGCGGATAGACGTAGCTGGCGTAGCGGTAGTTCTGCGGGGCGATCGCACCTTCGCCATCGTCGGCGATCTGGAAGAACCAGCGCTCGCGCAGTGCGTGGATCGAGGCGGTGAGCGTCCAGTTCTCGTTGAGCTGGCCACTGCGGCTGCCGATCAGTTCGATGCGGCGGGTGTCGATGTAGTCGGTCTGCTCGTCGTACAGCTGCGCGGTCGCCGCGTACCAGCCATCGAGCCACTTGAACGCGGGGATGCGATAGGTGGTGGTCAGCGCCTTGCGGTTCTGCGCGTAGTCCAGCAGCGTCTTGAGCTTGTGCCCGCGCGAATTGACGTAGCGCCGTTCCACGCCCGCCAGGAAGCCCGCACCGTACTCGGTGCCGTAGCTGAGGCCGTACTGGTAGATGGTGCGCGGGGCCAGCTTCAGGTTGACTTCGATCGGCACGCGCCCGTCAACGGCGTTGTCCACGTCGGGCTGGATATCGATGTTGCTGAAGTAATCCAGCGCGACCAGCGACTGGCGCAGGCGATCCAGCTTGCCCTGGTGGTAGTAGCTGCCTTCGTCCCAGTACACCAGCCGGTCCAGCAGGCCCGGGCGGAAATAGGTCTGGTTGAAGTGCGTGGGACCCATGTCGTAGCGGATGCCGCTGACCCAGGACAGGTCGATGTCGGCCGCGTGCTGGGCGCGGGTGACTTCCACCTTGCGCGTCTGGAAGTCGGCGTCCAGGTAACCGCGCTCGGCCAGGCGCCGCACGATCTTGAGCTTGCTCGCTTCGTAGCTCTGGTGATCGAACACCGCGCCTTCGGCCGGCGCGAAATCCTTCAGGTCCTGGGCCAGGTAACGGTCGCTGCCGCCTTCGCCGTCGATGCGGATGTCGGCGTCGCGCACGCGCACCGGCTCGCCCGGCGTCACGGTGATCGTCACGGTCATGTGGTCGGCCGGCGCGCGCTGGCGCGGCGTGGCCGCCGCTGCCGGCGCGGCGCCGGTGGCCTGCTGGGCGACGGCGCCTTCGCTGCCATCGGCGTTGGCTGGCGCCATCGAAGTGGTCACCTTGCCGTCGGCATCGCTGGCATCGCGCTGGACATCGCCGGCGGCCTGGGCGGGGTTGTCGGCGGTGTCGTCATCGTCCTGGTCGTCGTCCTTGTCCTGCTTGTCCTTGGACTTGCCGCCCTTCTTTTCCTTCTCGATCCTGGCCGCCTCGGCATCGCTCAGGCGGGTGGAGGTGACCTCGATGACGGGTGAGTAATAGCCGAACGGCTCCAGCGCGCCGGCCGCCTGGTCCTTGGTCTGCTCCATCAGGTATTCCAGCCGCGCCTCGCCCAGGCGCGTGCCGAGCGCATCGTTGAGCGTCAGGGCCACGCGGATGTTCTCGGCCATCGCACGCTGGACGTCGTCGTCCTCGTTGAGGCCCTTGATCTGGACTTTGTCGACGATGGCGGCCGCCATCGCCGCCGCCGGGGTCAGGATCAACGCGGCGGCGAGGAAAAACGGGGAAGGAAAGCGCATGGGCGCAGCATACCCGGCCACCGCGACAGGCCGGGTTAAGAGCCCATGAGGGCGGACGTCTCCGGTCGCCCCGTGACCGGCTTCACGCCGAGAGCTGGGCGATGTCGGCGACCGCGCCGAAGCGCCCGTGCAGGCGTTGCAGCAGGGCCAGGCGGTTGGCGCGCACGGCCGGATCTTCAGCGTTGACCATCACCCCATCGAAGAACGCATCGACGGCCTCGCGCACCAGCGCCAGGCGCGAGAGCACGCGAATGTAATCGTGCTGGTGCAGGGCCGTGTCGGTGTCGCCGATGGCCGCTTCCACCGCCTCGGCCAGGGCGGCCTCTGCCGGGTGCTCGATCAGGCCGCGGTTGATGTGGTCGGGGATGTGGACGCCCTCGGCCTCGGCCTTCCTGAGGATGTTGCCGATGCGCTTGTTGGCCGCGGCCAGGGTCGCCGCCTCGGGCAGGGCGGCGAAGGTGCCGATGGCCTCGATGCGGCGATCGAAGTCGTACAGCGAGGCCGGCTTGAGTTCGGCCACGGCGTTGAACTGCGTGGTCGGCACACCCTTGTCGGCGTAGTAGCCTTTCAGGCGGTCAAGGACGAAGACGTAGAGTTCGCCAGCGAGATCTTCGCTCGATACCAAATCGATCTCATCGACCTTTTTCTTTGGAGTTGCCGTGCTCGCGCTTGCGGCATCGATCTTTGCAATCTCTTTCTGTTCATTCGCAGACGCGATCTTTGCTTCCCTCAGCTTGGATTGATCGATGGCAGTCCGGTTCTCTCGAACGGCCGCTTCAAGAAGATCGCGAAGATCCAAGTCAAACCCACTCTCAATGATCGTCCGCGCCAGCCCCAGCGCATTGCGACGCAGCGCGAACGGATCCTTGTTGCCGGTCGGCTTCAAGCCCGCGGCAAAACCACCGGCCAGCGTGTCCAGGCGCTCGGCGATGGCCAGCACCTTGCACAGCGGCGAAAGGGCGATGTAGTCACCGGCAAAGCGCGGCTGGTAGCTCTCGTCGATGGCCAGTGCCACCTCGGACGATTCGCCCGCGGCCTTGGCGTAGTGGCGGCCGGCGATGCCCTGCAGCTCGGGGAACTCGCCCACCATGCGCGACTGCAGATCGTTCTTGGCCAGCTGTGCGGCACGGCGCGCCTGCGCGCCATCGACGCCCACCTGCGCGGCAATCACGTCGGCCAGCGCGGCCACGCGTTCGACCTTGTCGGCGACGCTGCCCAGCTTGGCCTGATAGGTGACGGTTTTCAGGCCATCGCCCATCGACACCAGGCCCTGCTTGAGGTCCTCGTCGAAGAAGAATTTGGCATCGGCAAAACGCGGACGGATCACCCGCTCGTAGCCGGCGCGCACCTGCGCCGGGTCGCGCGATTCGATATTGGCGATGCCGATGAAATGCTCGGTCAGCCTGCCATCGCGCAGCACCGGGAAGAACTTCTGGTTGATCTCCATCGTCTCGATCAGTGCTTCCTGCGGCACGGCCAGGAAGTCGGCTTCGAAACTGCAGGCGATCGCGCTGGGCCACTCGGTCAGGCAGACGACCTGTTCCAGGTTGTCATCGGTCACGCGCGCATCGCCGTCCACGCTGCGCGCGGCGGCCTGCACCTGCTCGACGATGCGTGCGCGGCGTTGCTGCGGATCGACCAGCACGTGTGCGGCGGCCAGCGCCTCGACGTAGTCGTTGGGCGTGCCGATCCACACCGGCTTGTCGTGTTCGAAGCGATGCCCGCGACTCATGCGATCGGAGGTGATGCCCATCAGCGGCATCTCGATCACCGCATCGCCCAGCAGGACCACCAGCCACTGCACCGGACGGGCGAAGGCGTAGTCGTGGTCGCCCCAGCGCATCGGCTTGGGGATCGGCATGGCGGAGATGGCTTCGGCGATCACCTCCGGCAGCAGCGCGGCCGTGCGCGCGCCCGGCTTGACCGCGCGATGCACGAAGCGCTCGCCCTTGGCATCGGTGGCGCGCTCGAGTTCGGTCCATTCCACGCCGGCCTTGGCCGCAAAACCGGACAGCGCCTTGGTCGGCTGGCCCTGGCCATCCAGCGCGATGTTGACGTACGGACCGAACACCTCGCTGGCCTGCTCGGGCTGCTCGGCCGATACGCCCGGCAGCAGCACCGCCAGGCGGCGCGGGGTGAACAGCGGACGCGCACCGGTGGCGTCCACGGCCACGCCGCGTTTCTCCAGCCCGGACTTGATGCCGTCGAACAAGGCATCGGCCAGGCCCGGCAGCGCCTTGACCGGCAGCTCTTCGGTGCCCAGTTCGATCAGGAGGGGAAGCGTAGTGCTCATGGAACGTCCTTACGGGTGGAGCGCAGGTCGTGCCGCGGAACGGCATCGGCCTTGCGTGTTGTGCGGATAGCGTCCCGGAGGTCGCCATTGACGGCCAGCAGCCAGAGGCCCGCGACGGGCATCAGCAACAGGCCAAAAAAGAACCAGCCCCAGGCATTGCGCCCATGCTGCTGTGCCCACCACGCGCAGAAGAAAGCAAACGCCATGGGTGCCGTGTAGAGCAGCGCCAGGCCTTGCGCGAAAGCCTGCAGGGTGGGTGTGTTCATCAGCGTGTCCTTACGCGTCAGTTGGACGTTGCCGCGCCTGGCGCGGGCGCGTCGAAGGCCACGTGGAATTGCTGGAACACCGGCAGTGCTTCGTAGCGCGCCACGCGTGCGGCCAGCGCCGGGTAGGGCGACAGGTCGAACGGCACCGCATCGGCGGTAAAGGTGCAGCAACATGCGACGGTGATGTCGGCCTGGGTCATGCGATCGCCGACCAGCCATTCGCGGTCTTCGCGCTGGATGCAGTGCGCTTCCAGCGCGGCCAGCGCGCTGTGGATCTGCACGGTGCAGCGTTCAAGCCAGGGGGCGTGGCGCTTGTCTTCCGGGCGGAAGATGCGTTCGTAAACCATCGACACGGCCTTGTCGCCGACGCCGCTGGCCAGGGCGATCAGCTGCAACGCCTGGCGGCGGTCCGCGCCGCTGGCCGGCAACAGAGCGCGTTCCGGCCCGGCGGCTTGGTCCAGGTAATCCAGCACCGCGGAGGATTCGAACAGCACTTCATTCGAATCCAGCACCAGCGTTGGCACGCGGCCCAGCGGGTTGTAGGCGCGGATCTGTTCGGCATCGCGTCCGGTGGACCAGTTGCGATGGTCGAACGCCTGTCCCAGCACGGTCATGCTGATCGCCACGCGACGCACGAACGGTGAATCGAACATGCCGATCAGGATCATGCCGCGGCCTCGGCCCTGTCGCGCTTCAGGCCCGGGAAGCCGAGCTTCTCGCGCTGGGCGAAGTACGCCCTGGCCACGGCCTGGGCCAGCGCACGCACGCGCAGGATGTAGCGCTGGCGCTCGGTCACGCTGATCGCGCGGCGCGCATCGAGCAGGTTGAAGCAATGGCTGGCCTTGCAGACCTGCTCGTAGGCCGGCAGCGGCAGGCCGGCCTCGACCAGCTTCTGCGACTCGGCCTCGCACGCGTCGAAGCGATGGAA
>JBIIHJ010000063.1:0-14853 GCA_044235875.1 Pseudoxanthomonas sp. | reverse complement strand
CAGCTCGATGAAGTGCACGTCGCAGGGGCTCGCCGCCAGATCCTGCACCTGCGTGGCCTGGACCTGCACGCCGCGCGCCGCTGCGATGGCCTCGAAGCGGCGCAGGATCTCGGCGGCGCCGGCATCGCGCGTGGCGTTGTCGCCGGCGCGCACGTCCAGCGAAAACGGCACGCGGCCCGGCACGACGTTGGTTGCGCCGGGCAACGCCTGCAGCCTGCCAACGGTCGCGACCAGGTCGCTGTCCGCTTCGCGTGCGACCGCCTCGACCGCCAGCACGCATTCGGCCGCCGCTGCCAGCGCGTCCAGGCGCAGTGGCATGGGCGAGGTGCCGGCATGCCCGGCGCGCCCGGTCACGGTGACCTCGAAGCGCAGCTGCGCGGCGATGCCGGTGACCACGCCCAGCGCCAGGCCCTCGGCTTCCAGCACTGGGCCTTGTTCGATATGCGCTTCGAGGTAGCCGATCACCTCTTGGGGCCTGCGCGCGGCCCGCGCGATGGCCGCTGCGTCCAGCTGCCAAGCGTGCAACGCCTCGGACACCGATACGCCAGCGGCGTCGACGACACCGTCCAGCGCATCCGCCGCCAGCGTGCCGGCCACCGCGCGGCTGGTGAACATCGAAGCAGGAAAGCGCGAGCCCTCCTCGTCACCGAACGCGATCACCTCGATCGCAAACGGCAGGCGCGTCCCGGATGCGTGCAGCGCCGCCGCGCACTCGATGCCCAGCATGATGCCGAGCGGGCCGTCATAGCGGCCGGCGTCGCGCACGCTGTCGAGATGGCTGCCGATCAGCAGCGCGGGTGCCTGTGAGGTGTCGCCTTCGTAGCGACCGATCAGGTTGCTGGCCGCGTCAACGCGCACGGCCAGGCCCGCATCGCGCATCCACTCGGCCACCTGTTCCTGCGCGGCGCGGTGCGCCGGGGTGAGCCAGGCACGATAGAGACCGGTGGCCGAATCACTGTACGGTGCAACGCCCAACCCATCGCAGCGGGCGATGGCGCGTGCGCCGGCAGCGTGCATGTATTCGCTCACCATGCGGCCACCGCGCCGTCGCTGCGTGGATCGGTCGCGCCGCTCAAGGTGCCATCGGCTTCGCTCACCAGCGCACCGGCGTGGCCCATCACCGAGGTGTACGCCGGTAGCAATTCGATCAGGTGACCGGCGCCACGCAGTGCTTCGATCACGCCGGTATCGAACCGGTCCTCCAGCTTCAGCGAGGTGCTGTCCTGGCCCCAGGTGCGGCCCAGCAGCCAGCGCGGCGCGCTTACGGCCTGCTGCAGCGGCATGCCGAACTGCGCGTAGCGGCTGAAGATCGCCGCCTGGGTCTGCGGCTGGCCTTCGCCGCCCATCGTGCCGTAGCTCATGACGCGGCCGTCGTCGAACACCGCCAGCGCCGGGTTGAGCGTGTGGAACGGCTTGCGCCCGGGTTTGAGTGCATTCCAGCCATCGGCGGCCAGACGGAAGCTGCAACCGCGGTTCTGCCAGGTGATGCCGCTGCCTGGCAGGACCAGGCCCGAGCCGAATTCGAAATACGTGGACTGGATGCAGCTGACCGCCTGGCCGTGCGCATCGATGGCGCCAAACCAGGTGGTGTCGCCGGCCTGCGACGGCTGCGGCCACGGCAGGGCCTGCGCCGGATCGATGCGCGCAGCCAGTGCATCCAGCGCCGCCCCGTCATCGAGCAGCGCCTGTGGATCCAGCGACATCCAGGCCGGATCGCCCACGTGCGCATCGCGGATCAGGAAGGCCTGCTTGGTGGCTTCGACCAGGCCATGCACGTGGTCGAAGCCTTCGCCCTGTCGCACCTGCAGGCGCTCGAACAGCGCCAGGATCAGCAGCGAGGCCAGGCCCTGGGTCGGCGGCGCGTGGTTGTAGAGCATTGCTTCGCGCAGGCGCACATGGAGTGGCGTGCTGGCGTGCGCGCGATGCGCATGCAGATCCTCCAGCGCCAGCGGGCTGCCCAGCGCCTGCAGATCTTCGGCGATGCCGCGGGCAAGCGCGCCGCGATAGAAATCGTCGAGGCCCGCATCCGCCAGCTGCTGCAGCGTGCTGGCCAACACGGGTTGTCGCAGCAGGTCGCCTTCGCGCAGCGGTTGGCCATCAGGTTCGAAGATCGCGGCATAGGCACCCGGCTGCGCACGCAACTCCGCGCCCTTGCTTGCCGCGATCTGCGCGCCGCCCGCAGTAACCGGGACACCAGACCGGGCATGGTGGATCGCGTCTTCCAGCAACCGTGCCAGGGGCAATGTGTTGCCCTCCCCTGCCAGCGCCTGCGCCCAGCCGGAGACGGTGCCGGCCACGGTATTGGCCGCACCTGGCCCGCGCCAGGGGATCGAGGCCTGGCCTGCGTAAAAATCCAGCGTGGCGGCCTGCGCACTGCGGCCACAGGCATCGATGGCGTGCACGCGGCCATCGGCCTGGCGGACCAGCCAGAACCCATCACCGCCGATGCCGGTCATGTGCGGATACACCACGGCTAGCGTCGCGGCGATGGCCACGCAGGCTTCCACCGCGCTGCCACCGTCGCGCAGCACGTCGCGTCCGGATTGCGCGGCGAGGTGATGCGGGGCCACGGCCATGCCGCGCCGGGCGCGCAAGGTCTGCAACATCAGGTCCACCCGCCCGCGGGTGGATGCGCACCGGTCAGGCCAAGCGCCTCCAGCCTGCGCGCCACGGCCAACAGGCGATCCTCGCGGCCAGGGGCGGCGACCAGTTGCACGCCCAGCGGCAACTGCCCCGGCCGCCACAGCGGCACCGACAGGACCGGGCAGCCGGCCAGGCCCAGCGGCTGGGTGAACAAGCCAAGGTTTGCGCGCGCGGACACCGGCTGGCCGTCGATCTCGATGGTGGCCTGGTCAATGCGGGGCGCCACGCAGGGCACGGCCGGCGCGACCAGCACGTCGACCTGTTCCCAGAGCCGCGCCATCGCCGTGCCAAATCCCTGCGCAAACCGCTGCACGTCCATCAGCACCCGCGCCGGTTGCTGCAGGCCGGCAAGCAGACGGTCGCGTACCGCCGGGTCGAATGCATCGGGGTCGGTCCGCAGGGCATCACGATGCAGGTAAGCACCTTCGATCGCAGTCATCACGAATGCGGCCATGCGCGAGGCGCGCGCCTGCGGAAGTTCGATGGCGCCCTTGATGCCCAGTGCTGCCGCGATGGCCTCCAGCCCGGCGCGCAGGTCCGGATCCAGGTTGGCGTCGAACCAGCCACCCAGGCGCGCGATGCGCAACGTGCCGGCATCGACCTGCGCCAGCGGCGCGTCCGACATCACCTCGTGCACGGTCTGCAGCAGCGCCAGCGACCGCGCGAACGGTCCGGCCACATCCAGCGCGTCCACGAACGGAAACACGCCGTCCAGCGGCACCTGCCCGTGCGTGCTGCGCAGGCCATAGATCCCGCACAGCGCCGCCGGCACGCGGATCGAGCCGTTGGTGTCCGAGCCCAGCGCGAAGGGAACAAGTCCCGCCGCCACCGCCGCGGCCGAGCCACCGGAGGAGCCCCCGGCCAGCCGCGTGACGTCATGCGGATTGCAGGTGGTGCCGAAGTGCGCGTTGACCGTGGCGAAGCCGTAGGCGAACTCGTCCATGTTGGTCGTGCCCACCAACACCGCGCCGGCCTGTTTAAGGCGGCTGACCACCGTGGCATCGCGCGCCGCCGGTGGCGCGTCCATCCGCATCGCCGCCCCGGCCGTGGTAGGCAGGCCACGCACGTCGAACAGATCCTTGACCGCGAACGGCACGCCCGCCAGCACGCCTTCGCCTGTCGTCCGCGCGCCCACGCCTGCATCGAACACGCGCGTGAAGGCGACCAGGCGTGGGTTATCCGCGCGGATGCGCGCGATCACCGATGCGGCATCGACATCGATCTCCAGCGTTGGCGCCTCGGGCGGTGGCGCAGCCTGTTCAGTCAGCGTCGCGGCCAGCGCGCCGGCATAGTCGGCCAGCAAGGCCAGGTTCTGCACGACTCCGGGGCGCTGGCCGGGCGTTGCGGCGTCGGCTGACGACATCATCGCGTCAATGGCACTCAAGGGTTGGGGCTCCCAGCGCGATGGATTGAAATCGCATGATGACCGCTGCGACGCGGCCGCGCTTGCCCGGGCTCGGCGTCGTCATGCTCACAGCGCCAGGGTCAGGCGCGGACTGTGGCTACGCGAGCAGCACAGCGTCATCTGTCGATTGCTGCTTTTTTCCTGCGCGCTCTGCACGGTGTCGCGGTGGTCCGGGACGCCTTCGACCACGTCGGTCAGGCAGGCGCCGCACATGCCCATCTCGCACGACAGGCTGATGCCCACGCCGGCTTCCGACAGCACCGAAGCGATCGTGCGGCCCGGCGCGATGGCGAACACCTGGCCGGATGACGCCAGCTGGACCTCAAAGCCAACATCGCCCGCGACCGCTTCGGTCGTGACGACCGCGGGCGCGAACGCCTCACTGTGGATATTGCCCGCCGGCCAGCCGCGCGCCTTGGCCGCAGTGGCCACATGGTCCATGAACGCCACCGGCCCGCACAGGTACAGGTGATGCGAAGCATCGCCATGGTCCAGCACGTCGGGCAGCCGCTGCCGCGCATCGCGGCCTTCGTCGGCGCAGTGCAGGTGCACCGCGCCCTGCCCCAGCCCGGCCTGCAGCAGGCGCCGGAAGGCGATCTCACCCAGGCTGCGGGCGTAGTAATGCAGCTCGAACGAGCACCCCGCCGCGCGCAGGTCGTGCGCCATCGCCATCAGCGGGGTGATGCCGATGCCGCCGGCCACCAGCACGTGGTGGCGGCCATCGCGCAAGGCGAACAGATTGCGCGGCGTCGAGATACGCAGGCGGTCGCCCACGCGCAGGCGCTCATGGACGAAGGCCGAACCACCGCGCGAGGCCGTCTCGCGGCGCACGCACAGCACATAGCGCGAGGTCTGCGCCGGCGCACTGGCGATCGAGTATTGGCGCACCAGACCGTTGGGCAGGTGCACGTCGACGTGTGCGCCCGCCGCGAACGCCGGCAGATCGCCGCCATCGGCGCGCACCAGTTCAAGCGCGAGATTGCCCGCACCCTGGGCGCTCATCGCATCGACCTGGACCTCCAGCAGCGGCATGGCGGCGCTCACGCCAGGAAGAACTCGCCGAAGCCCATCTTCTTCAGTCCGCGCCGGTAAGCGATCGAGCTGCGATCGGCGGGAATGTGCGCCTCCAGGGCCATGTCCAGCGGCAGGCGCTCGGGCTTCTGCAGCTCGACCATGGCGCGGTCTTCCTCGAACACGCGCAGGTTGAAGTCGTGCACCTCCTCCACCGGTTGCTCCAGGTTGAAGTTGCGCGCAATCGGCACAAACAGCCGCGTCTTGCGCGCCGACACCGGCGAGGCCGCGTTGAAGATCACCAGCCGCTCGTCATTCGGGAAGTGGATCGTCAGCGACGCGGTGAACGGCAGATGCGCCTCGAACTGGCGCAGCCACGGGTAATCCGGCGGCGCCAAGTGATGGAAGCCCACGCCGTAGTTGCTGACGTTGCTGAGGTAATCGACCTTGAAGCCGTGCGCGGTTTCCACCGGCGTGTAGTCCGGCACCAGTTGGTTGTCCGGCGCCGCAAAGGTGCCGGTGTGGATCCACGCGAAATGGGCCACGTCCAAAAAGCCTTCCACCTGGCGCCCGGCAAACCCATTGATGTCGAACGCCGGGCAGTTGATCTGCTGGAAGCCCGCATCGTCCCAATGCGGCATCACCGGCAGGCGCGCCTGCGCGCCTTCGTCCGGCAGCAGGCAGGTCCAGACCAGGCCATAGCGCTCCACCGCCGGATAGGTCGTCAGGTGCAGCTTGGCCGGAATGGCCTGGCTGGGGCTGGAAGGAATGCGGTTGCAGCGCCCGCCCGTGCCGAAGCGCAGGCCGTGGTACGGGCACACCACGCCTTCGCCATCGTTGGTGCCCATGCTCAATGGCACCCCGCGATGCGGGCACACGTCGCGTGCCACCACCACTTCGCCATGGACGCGGTACACCACCAGGGTCTCGTCCAGCAGCGTGGCCTTGTGCGGCGCGCCGGTGATCTCGGCGGCATTGGCCACCGGATACCACTCGCGCGCCATCAGCAACCAGTCGGCCTCGGTGAACGTGCAGCCCGGCGGCAACAGGCTGTGGGGATTGGCGGCGTAAGCGGCGGTGGCTGGCATGGGGCGGGCAACCTGCGGGGCAATTGATGCGGAAGACACCTGCACCATGGAACCCGCGCCTGTTGCAGTCCATCAGAGAATTTTCAATCATGCGTTGCGAAAAACAGAACAGGCCCCGCCGTGCTCCCCTTCTCCCGCTTTGCCAGCTACTTCATCGAGCTTGCCGCCCAGGGCAACCTGCGCAAGGCCGCCGAGGTGCTGCATGTCTCGGCCTCGGCCATCCACCGGCAGATCGTCCAGGCCGAGCAGGAGCTGGAAACCGAGCTGTTCGAACGCCTGCCCACCGGGATGAAGCTCACCGCCGCCGGCGAGCTGCTGCTGGGCGACCTGCAGCGCTGGCGCAAGGAGCACACCCGCACCCTGGAACGGGTCGGCGACCTGCGCGGCCTGCGCCGCGGCCACGTCAGCATTGCCCTGATCGATGCCCTTGGCGAAGGGTTCCTGCCGCGTCTGCTGGCTGAGCTGGGCCGCGAATACCCCGGCTTCTCCTACGACCTGCGCGTGGTCCGCAACCGCGTGGCCAGCGAACTGGTGGCCGCCGCCGAGGTCGACTTCGGCCTGCTGCTGGACCCGGTGGAACACGGCAACCTGGAAATCCGCGCCGCCATCGACGTGCCGGTCGGCGCCGTCCTGCCGCCCGGCCATGCGCTGGCCGGCGCACCCAGCCTGGCCATGAGCCAGTTGCTGGACGAGCGCCTGCTGGTGCCAGCTGCGCCGCTGGTGATCGAAGAACGCACCCGCAGCCTGTACACCCGCCACGGCGTGGACCCCAAGCGCGTGACCACCTGCAACGACACCCGCCTGATCCGCTCGTTGATCCGCGATGGCGGCGGCGTGGGCGTGCTCAGCCTGATCGACGTGGCCCACGACCTCGAACAAGGCCTGCTGGCCTTCGTCCCCCTGCACGGCTGGCAGGCCCGGCCGCTGCAGCTGACGGTCTGCACCGCCCCGCGCCGCCAGCCGAGTCGTGCAGCGCAGCTGGTCCTGGCGAGGACGGTGGAGGCGTTGCAGGGGTTGCCGGAGCGATTGGTGGGGAAGCCGGCGAAAGTTGCTAAGCGGGAGTCAGCTGGCTCAGATAAGTGAATCTGACTCCGTTACCACAGTGGCCGGCATCTCCAACGGCACCGTCAAGCCCAGTCTCACACAGACTGCAATTCTGTTGGACGCTGGCTTATTCAAGGATGACATCCGCGCCCTGATGGGCAAAGCCGTCATATGACATCCTTTGGGCAATCGAAGCTACGCCGTCGGCTTCATCGATAGTGAAGCATCAGATGGGGAGCGCAACCAACTGTAAATGGCGCGCCTGTGAGTTCACTTCATATCACAACTGCTGGAAGGCTGGCGCCCAAGTGCGGGCGCCGCCTGTTCTCTAGAGGAAATCGCGACGTAAACCAAGAGCCTCTCAGCTGGATGTGTAGTGCATGACCAACGAGATGATGATGAGCAGTGACCCAAACAAGCCAGCCCAACGGCTCGTGTGATCCTCTCGACCCTGGCCGGAGCCATAGAACTCCTTGATGCCCTTGAGCCTAAGCCTGGCTGAAGGCGACGGATAAAATGCCTCCTTCCATGCGATCAACAGCATGCCTGACATGGCCAATCCATTGGCCAATGATCGATTGAAGAACATCGGGGTAATCCCTGCTATCACGAGAAAGGCCACCCACACCCACTTCCAACCCTTCCGGCTAGTGCGAGGTTCTGCATCCACCTTGTCGACACTACCAACCACACCCACCTCCAGAACTGTAGTAATCAACCATGTAACTTGAGACCTCCCAGTCACCTAGGGGCGCAAAACTGTTGGTCAAGGGATAGCCAAACATATCATCGTAGGCAGACTCGTAGTGCCCTTGCTCAATGTCTGAGCCTGCAGCTTGAAAGTTATCTAGGCTGGCAGCGATGGTCCCGCCAATCGCGTCGTCTAGCGAAGGATCATAGTTCTGAATCAAGTAGCTGATTCCCGTTCCAATCGCGGTGCCCGCTGCTGCAGCCGGAACCAGCCGGGATGCAGCAAAAATAGCGGTTTCAGAAAGCGCGCTCGGCGCGCTCAAGCTACCTACCGGGGCTGTTCTAAACTCCAAGTAGATGTCTTCCAACGTCATGTCAGTGGTCGGCGCAGGGGAGGCACCGCCACCGCTGCCACCGCTGCCACCGCTTCCTCCTCCACTACCGCCACCACCCGGGTCATCTCCACCTGGAGGTGGAAGCATCATGGGCGTAACGAAAGAGGCCTTGCTTGAGAAGGAAGATTTGACTGATGCGGAGGAATAACTGTTAACAGCTTCCTGGACAGCAGTTCGGTCAAAAGCACTTGCCACACGCAGTAGCGACACATCACTTAGACGCGAGGCAAAGGTCTTAAGCAGAGGGGTCTTCCTTGCACCTACTGACGCCTGATATTTGCTGGCAATGGCCGCCAGCTCTTTATCGCTTAGAAGAGCGATGATCTGTTCGGTAGGACCGTTGGCAAGGTTCGACTCGATAACAGAGCTAAAATTTTTCTGTATGGCTGCAGGGGTAACGCCAAGCTTTGATGCGACGGCCCTGTCGTTGTAGACCCTTATCTGGCTGGGCAACGCAGTCGAAGTAGACCGCCTGATGTCATGGATGCTGTAACCACCATAGAAGGGATCGGGATCTCCTCCTCCGTTGCACTCCATCATCAACTGGGGGGATACGTCAGTGCTAGGCTTGATCGTCACTGCGCAAGCCGTTAAAGCGAAAGAGCCGCACGCGATTGCGACACTGATTCCTAAGCAGATTTTCCTAGAACGAATCACGATCATCCTTGCTTCCTCATTGACCTCGTGGGTGACAGAACCCAATACGTTCTGCAATGACAGCAAAGCCGATAAGCGCACTGTCTTCAATGGGAGATGTCGCAAACCATCCAACCCCAATCTTGCGAGATGTTGCATATGTTCAACACATCGCGAGACTGTCAAACATCTAGATAGATTTTTGCACTCTCCAGCAGGGAGACGATGTTGATTAGGTAGGAGATCGGAACATGCTTTGAGAGGCTCACAAGCTGGCTCTCTATTGCCTTTCTTGTAGAGGGAATCTTCTCAAGATCAGAAGCACCATCAAAGCTCCTGTTGTGGCCATGTAGCAACCACTCAACGCTGACATTGAGTGCTTCGCTTAATCGATGCAGGCTTTCCATTCCAGGGGATGAATGGGTGTTTTGTTCCCATCTAATGACAGTGGTTCGGTCGACTCCCACATGCGCAGCGAGCTCTGCTTGAGAGCATCCACTCTTTTTACGTGCCAACCTTATCCGCTCGCATACACCGCACTCGTTGAGCTGTCGGTCTGTTTGTGTCATATCGGCGCACTCCTTCGCGTCCTAACTTTTCTGACACAGACTTTGCTCGCAAAGTTTGGACCGAGCTTGTCCGCTGGCGTCATATTTTGCATGTCATGACATATGCGGAGAAAATGAACCCCTATCCGGTACCCCGTCACATATGCGCCTGTGAAATATTTGCTTAAGCGACGTCAGATGCAGATCAAGCTGGGATTTCGCGACCTGAAATCCCACCGATACGGCCAGGCCTTCGAGGACAGCTGACGCGCAAGCGCATGCGCATCGAGGTGCTCTTGCTGCTGCATGCAATGGCGATGTTCGTGTCCTAGCTCGCACGGATAGCCGCTGAAGCGTTCAATGCGCGATAACGGGGTCCGATAACAGGGTCGGGTTCACTTAGCCGAGCCGCCAACCAGCTCGAAGATTGACGCAAGCCAGGAAAAGCACACCGCAAGGAATACGCGCTTGGAACTTCTTTCCCGCTCTATCTTGATCCTGGCTCTGACGCTGCCGGCGTGCCAGACGGCCCAGGCTTGCCAGTACCCACCACCACCGACCTTTCGCGAGGCGCTGGATGCGGCGAGCAACGTCTTCGTGTTCCAGCTGGTGGAGGCGCGCTACATCAAGCGGCCCTTGGGGGAAGTCGCCTATACGGACTGGGTCGAAGGCAAGATCCGACCCTTACAGACCCTGAAGGGCGACGCCAACCAATATGCTCGCATCCGATTCCCCACTTCGTGGTGCGGGGCCGTGAACCTCGTCGTGGGCCATTACTACCTGGTCGCAGCCCATGACGCGGGCCCAACCATGGAGCTGGTGCCGGCCGACGGCTCACTCATCGACGTGGAAGGGTTCTATGACCCGCAAGAAAAGCGCCGCAACCTGCGCTCGTTCGTGATCGCCCCAGTCATCCTCCATCTCTGTACGCAGACCCCGCTCGACCCGTCCTTCCCGGGCCCGTTCTTGGCCGGCCGAACCGTTCTCCAGCCGCCGCCCCCGCTAGAAAAGCGTGCCTGCGACAAGCCATCACCCTGCACGACATCGCCGTAGCGCGCATCGGAAAATAAACCTGACCTCGTTGCCTGTCCCCTTTGTTGGTTCTTCTCGTCGATAGAACTCTGATTACATTGAGCGCCTTCAAAAGGGGTTCTTCGCAGCTTCACTCTGCTTGCTGCGCTCCGCCTGGAATGCCCTCTTTCGCTTCTTAGCTAGGTCAAGATGTGCCCTGAACACGTCAATGTCTTCCAGAAGGACGGCCGGTTCTGGGATTGGCAGTTGCCTTGCAGCATTCGTATCGTGGGCATCCGTGACCTCGCAGCATCGCGCATACATCTCCGACACGCGGTCCCACTCCTCTTGCGGATGGCCGATTACTGCACCGAAACTTCCGATTGAAACCTCATCTGTGAATGGACGGACAGTGTTGTTCAAGAACACCTCCCGGACCGCCCGCTCGATGGTTCCACGAAGTTTTGTATAGCCGACCTTCACGGCTTCCTTAGTCGCCTCGTCCATGTAGTCGCCGGCATAGGCAGTGAGAGGCTTAACCGACGCCTCCATGTCGGTGAGTCGCGCATCGGTGTTCATCGTCTCCCAAGTCAGCCCCTCGTTGACAAAGCCGGGACCTACGCCCGACCAAGCAATTGTGCGGTAGGCGACTGGCTGATCCTGATCGCCGATGGCTCGGCTCAGCTCGGTAAGGAACACGGCATCGTGGGTGAAAACGACGACCGGGCGCTCTGCCGCCAATGCGACGATGCGATCTGCGATGTGTCGGCGATGGTGATGATCGAAGGACGTGGAAGGGTCATCGAATACCACAGTCGAAAAGTGACCCTGCAAGCGGACCTCAGCCAAGAAAAGGGCCAGCGACATTGCCCGCTGCTCGCCCTCCGAGAGAACCAGGCCGGGCGCGTCATTGCAGTCTTTGACCTTCAACGTGACCATGGTCTGGCCAACGTCGGTACGGCCTCTAATGTCAGGAAGCACCTTCCTCCGATAGCCCAAGGCGGTGAGCTCTTCAGTCATGGCCTTGGCAAGCTCGGCCGTGATGTAGGCGTTGGCGAGCTCAGTCATCTTGACCGAGACCCTGCGAGAGGCGAGCGCGGTGTGCACCTTAGTCAGGTTGTGGTGAAGGTTTGCATCGCGGATATGCTGTTCAATCTGTGCGATGCGCTGAGCGAGCCCTTGGCGCGCGACAAGAGCCACTTTTTCATCCGCCAGCGTTCGCTTTGCCCCTGGGTCAAGCGAGGCACGAAGCTCTTTGGCATGCGTGCGCAGAGCCTCTGCTTTGGTGCGCAAGCGAACATCGAGTGCGTCGCCATCCGGCAATGGTGGCCGCTCGGTCGACCATTCCCTCGTCCCAACGCACGTTTCGACCCAAAGCCGCCGCTTGGCCCAGGCTTCAACGATTTGGGTTACAAACGCATGCAGTCCCGGGTCGGCGGTTTCGAGTTCGGTTAGTGTGGGAGTATCCAGCGGGGCCAGGTTCGCCTCTGCGATGGCCGTCATGGTCTCCTTCATCCGTGCCGCAGTCGCATCCGCTTCTGTCGATGCAGCGTCAGCAATAAAGGTCGCAAAGCGGGTTAGGCGGCCCTTGGCTGATACGTCCAAGGGAGTCTGGCATAGGACGCATCGGGCCCCGTCGTCGACATTGGGGTGAGCGTGGTCGGGGTAGGCATGACAGGTAGAGAAAGCCTCAGCGGCCTTAAAGAGCTTCTTCCACGCATCGTTGCCTGTTCCATCGAGCAAATCGATGTCTACATCGTCCTCTTTCGTATGAAGCCGATCCTGAGCCAGCTTCCACGCATCAGCGGCGGCGTTGGCATTCGCCTGGCGCTGTCGAACCTCATCCAAAGCCTTGTCAGTCACATACCTATGGCTTTTCTGTGCGCTGGCGGCAGCGGTGTCGAGCCGTTCTGCCAGGCGCTCGGCGGCTCGTGCATCGGGTTCGGGGTTCATGGTGCCGAGGATCTTTTCGAGCTCGCCTATCCTGGCAGTTTCCTCAGCAGTGATGATCGCCAGGACGCGGAGACGGGAGACATCTGTGTCCTTACTCAGACCACCTAGAATTTCGCCGACGTCATGCTGGCCGTGTAGATCAGTGAACGCGGCCGCGTTAAGCCGGATCTGACTCCTCTCCTGCTCAATCGTAGCCTGCATCGCTTTCTGCGCGTCGGCCAAGCGATTGAGATAGGGCAAGCCATACGGCTGGTAATCGCTGATGCCTTCCTTGGCAACGTAATCGGCACCGCAGGAACTGTCATAGACCGCGACGTTACCAAGTGCACGTGCAGGGACGGCACCCTGGCGCCAAGATGCCGTCGTTGCCGCGCCGCCGTTTATAGCAAAGGTGATATCAGCCGACGGAGTCGGTCTCGGCTCACCGGCCGCGAACACGTCCGGAAGCACCGGCAGCTTGGTTCGGGCTCGACAAGCGTTTTTCAGAACGCGCGCGTACCCTGACTTTCCGGCACCGTTCTCTCCGAAAAGTACCGTCAATTTGTCTGGCGCGAAATCGACACCGTGGCCAGCCGGGAGCCGGTTGACGTGTTGGAGATTGTCGATGCGAAGGAGATGGACGTTCGACCTAGCGCCGACTGCCGGGATATGGTCCGCACTCAACACGATGGGCTGAACCAAGGCAGCTCCACCAGCGCAGTGTTCCTCCTTGACCATGGCGAGAACTTCCCCGAGATCGTCAGGAGACATATTCCGATTTGCGAAGAGCCGTCGGAGTGCATCTCTCTGCCATGCGGGCAACCCCTCGGACCACGCGAGAATGTCATCCAAGAGAGCCATGTCAGCTGATCCCTCCGAGCCTGGCGCATATCTCCGACGAAGCCGTTTCCGCTATATAGCGCATCGTTCCTATCACTGATTCCCCTTGGTGCCTTGGAGTCTACGACCAAACAAAGGGGACGCAGCGAATTAATCCTCACCCATAACGACGCAATTGAAGCGCTCCAATGGCAGGCGCGCGAATGCGGGATTCTGAGCGCAGCTTTCACTGCCAGGACTCAGGGGTAACGGGGTCGGGTGCACTTAAAAGCTCATCCTCGCTTTACAGCCCCAAACCAGTTGACATCCCCAAAACCTAGCAGCAACATCCCGTCCAAGGAGCGTCGAAACTCCTCAGAGAGCGGTACCCACCTCCGTCAAACCGGTGGGTTTTTTGTGCCTGCATTCCGCAGGTGCAAGCCGACGCGATGCCTGCGTCGGGAGGGCGGCTAATACAACACCCTTCGGGGAAATACGCCCGCCGGCTCTCTGCGGTTTCGAACCTCCCGACTTCCCGTCCGCCATTTACGGCGGGCGGTCACTTCATGGTGAGAAGGAGAGGCGAAGATGGTGGAGCAGACGTTCGACGATCAGGACACGACCGGTTATTTCCTGCCCAAGGGCAGCCAGCAGCGACTAGCCCAGCTTTGCAGCCACGCCAGGTTCCTGGCACGGCTGGGACAACCCCACGGTGCCGAGCACGCGCAGGATGCGCCAACGCTCGTCAGCCGCAGTGAGTGGAGGTTCTGCCTGGAGCAGTTGGCAGAACAGTTGGACCTGGTGCTGCAGCAGGTGTCGTGGCCGGCGCAGCGCACGACGACGCAGGAGGCGGCCGAGGTGTCGCAACACGCGGACGCTGGCACTGAAGGTGCCGGGGCGGGCTATTCCACACAGGCCGATGTGCAGGGCTTTCTCCATGGCGTCACCCTGGACCAGATCGACAAGCTCAACCTGTTGGTCTCGGCCATCAAGGCCTATGGCGACGCGGTGTTTGCCGATGCCACGGCCGACTTTGCGGAAGGGACCGTGTCGATGTTGGGGTATACGATCTTCGACCGGGCAAACGAGGTGGATGAGATCGTCACCGAAATTTCGGGGCAGCAACTGGCGCAGGGCGCGCGCCTGCGCTTCTCCGTGAAAGAACCGCGCCCCGTGTATGGCGTCCGGCCCCCATCCGATGCGTATCGCACGCCCGATGCAATGCCAGCCGTGGCCTATCCGTCGCTGGCGAGCCTTCCTCCCACGGACGGGCCGTCCCTGCACTGAGCACCTCAGGGTCAGGTTCGCTTCCTGACCAGGCACAACGACAAGGCCCGCCTGGTTGCGGGCCTTGTCGTTTGTGGTGATGGCGCTTGCCTTAGCGTTGCTTGCGCGGGCACTAAGCAGGATTCGCAGCGAGTTTTCATAAAGGCAGCCTCGCTGAGGCTAAGTGCAAGGCCTGCCAAGCCTGCCGATGCCCGCGCCCTGCCCTCGCCTTCGTCCATCGATGCCGTGCCGCCGGCTGCGCCCTGGCTGCTGCTGGCCGTGCAGCATGTGCTGATGATGTACGCCGATGCGGTGGCGGTGCCGCTGATCGTGGGCGGGGCGTTGCATCTTTCGCGCACCGATAC
>JBIIHJ010000321.1:0-4615 GCA_044235875.1 Pseudoxanthomonas sp. | reverse complement strand
CGAGCATCTACCTGGATCCGGCGTTTGACCCCAACAATGCCGATGCCTATGCCGGTGCGGCGCAGGTGAGCTCGCGCGAGACCGATAACGAGCACACCATCCGCGCCGGGCGCTTCGACGTGAGCTACATGCCCGAGGACGGGTTCCTGACCAAGGTCAAGGCGGGCCTGCGCGCGTCGGAGGCCGACTACACCTACTTCGACAACACCGTGACCACCGTGATCAATTCCTCCGGCGCTGGCCGCGCGCAGATCATCGCGGCCAACCAGGCGTGCCGCACTGCGTTCCCGCAGAGCGATTTCCTGGAAGACGGCGGCAGCGGCAACACGATCAGCAGCTGGGCGTACTTCGATCCGAGCTGCCTGTACGAAACGCTGACCGGCAGCAGCGACCTCAACATCGATACCAACTTGGTCGATCCGGGCAACGTCGATGTCACCGAGAAGACCAAGTCGCTGTACCTGATGGGCGAGTTCCGCAGCGAGTTGTTCGGGATCCCGTACTCGGGGAATGCCGGCGTGCGCTGGGTCAAGACCGACGTGCGCTCGGCCGGTGCCCGCACCGACCTGATCATCACCAACAACGGCGATGGCACCATCCAGTTGGACTCCACCGGCAACTACCAGACCAGCGTCTTCAAGGCCGGCAACGACAAGCTGCTGCCCAGCATCAATGCCGCCTTCGAAGTGCACCCGGACCTGCTGCTGCGCGTGGGCGCCTACCGCGCGATGTCGCGCCCGGACATCGCCGCCCTGGGCGCCGGCCGCACCATCACCGTCACCAATGGCGAAAGCTACGCCAACCTGGCCGACGCGCTCGATGGCATTACCGCTGCCGGCAATCCCGCCGCCGAACCGCTGATGTCCTGGAACGGCGATGTCTCGCTGGAGTGGTACCCCAACGCCGATACCATCCTGGCCGGCGCCCTGTACTGGAAGCAGTTCAACGGCGGCACCCAGACCGCGCTGGTCAACGAGGCCTACAACATCAATGGCCAGAGCGTGATCGTGCCGGTGCGCCAGGAAGTGACCACCGACGAGAAGAGCACGCTGACCGGCTTTGAGCTGAGCGCTTCGCACCGGTTCTCGTACCTGCCCAAGCCGTTCGACGGCCTGGGCTTCAAGGTCAGCTACAACTACGCCGACGCCAACTACGAAACCCAGGACCCGCGCCTGGGCGAGCAGGTCGACGCCGCCACCGGCATCGTCACCCCGGCGATCGTCGAACCGGCGGGCTTGAGTGGCTTCTCGCGCCACGTGCTGTCGGGCTCGCTGTACTGGGACATCGGCAACTTCAGCATGCAGGCCATCGGCAAGTTCCGTTCGCACTACTATCAGGACTTCACCGGCAACGCGGCCCAGCAGAATCGCTATTACGGCGACAACACTGCGGTGGACTTCCGGACCAGCTACCGCTTCAACAAGCACCTGTCCATGTCGCTGGAACTGATGAACCTGACCAACGAAGCACGTGTGGCCTATCAGCCCAATTACGGCAACTTCCGCGAATACGTGACCTACGGGCGCCGCGCGTACCTGGGTGTACGATATCGTTTCTGAAAGTAGCGGCGCGGCCCACGGGCCGTGCCGTTTTTTTTGAGCCACGGCGGCGTGGCGGGCATCATGTCCACCATCGCCGCCGGAAGCCAACGCACAGGTCCTGTCAGCATGTCGGAGAATCGTCTCTACCAGTCCATCGCCGCCGAGATCCTCAAGCTGATCGAGGCCGGTGAATTCCCCCCGGGCTCGCGCCTGCCGGGCGAACGCGACCTGGCCGAACGTTTCGGGGTCAGCCGGGTCACCATCCGCGAGGCCGAGATCGCCCTGGAAGCGCAGGGCTGGATCGCGATCAAGACCGGCTCGGGGGTGTATGTCCGGGCCAAGCCTTCGGCCGCGACCGGCGCCTTGCCGGACGTGAGCGCCTTCGACCTGACCGCCGCGCGGATCATGATCGAAGCCGAGGCGGCCGCCCTGGCAGCCAGCCGCATCACCGACCAGGACGTGGCCGAACTGGAGGTGTTGTTGAGGGCGATGCTGGACCCCACCGCCACCGAAGCCGAATCCAACGAGCACGACCGCCGGTTCCACCTGGCGATCGCGCGCATCTGCGGCAATCCGGTGGTGGAGTACTGCATCCAGCAGATCTGGCGGATGCGCACCGAGCTGCCGCGCGTCAAGCAGGTCTACGCACGGGTCTGCCATGACGACGGGCACTCCAAGACCGACGAACACACCGCCATCCTCGATGCGCTCAGGGCGCGCGATCCGGCGGCGGCCCGCCATGCGATGCGCGGGCATTTCCAGCGGCTGTTCGAATCGATGCTGGAAGCCACCGAAAACGACGCGCTGGCCGAAATCCGCCGCCGCACGCACGAAGACCGCGAGCGGTTCATGGCAACCACCCGGATCTGAGCAAGTAGCTCGCGTCGGCGCGTGGCGCTGGCGCATGCGACGTTCGCCGCATGGTGCACGCACGCCCCGGCGCTACCATCCGCTCGACATGACCACCGCCACACGACCGCCTTCGACCCATGCCCTGCCCGTCCTGCACGGACTGGTCCTGGCGGGTGGCCGCAGCACCCGCATGGGCCAGGACAAGGCCCGGCTGCACTATGGTGCGCAGCCCCAGTTGGAGGCCGCCTTTCACCTGTTGCAGTCCTTTGTGGAGGACTGCCGCGTCTCGGTGCGCGCCGATCAACAGGACGATCCACTGCGCGCGCGCTTTCCGCGGTTGGTCGATCTGGAACGCGACATCGGCCCGGCCGCGGGCCTGCTGGCCGCGCATGCCCACGCGCCGCACGCCGCATGGCTGGCGGTGGCCTGCGATTTGCCGTTGCTCGATGCCGCCACGTTGGCAACGCTGGTCGCTGCACGTGCCCCTGGCATCGCCGCGGCCTCGTTCCGCAGCGACCACGACGGACTGGCCGAACCGCTGTGCGCGATCTGGGAACCGGCTGCCCTGCGCCGCCTCGCCCAGCGCGTGGTCGCAGGCCGCCAGAGCCTGCGCGGCGCGCTGGCGGGCGACGATGTGCGACTGCTGTCGCTTTCTTCGGCGCACGCCCTGGACAACGCCAACACCCCGTCCGATCACCAGGCGCTGCTGCAGCGCACAGGCCGCATCTGGTGAGCGATCCGTGCCTGTCGCCCCGCCATCTGCTGCGCTATGCCGATGCGCTGACGCTGCTGCTTGCGCATGCGACACCGCATCCCGTCGAAGAGATCGCGGCCGCGCAGGCAGGCGGCCGCGTGCTGGCCGCCGATCTCATTGCACGCGCGCCCCTGCCCGGCTTCGACAATGCCGCGATGGATGGCTATGCCTTGCACGGCGATCCCCAGACCCTGACCGCCGGCAGCATCCTGACCATGGCCGGCACCGTGGTCGCGGGCGATGCCCCGCCGACGCACGCGGCGCAGGCCTGGGAAATCATGACCGGCGCGCCGCTGCCACCGTCCACCGACACCATCGTCCCGGTCGAACGCACCGAGCGCCTGGACGCGCGCCACGTCCGGCTGCGCGAAGACGTGCGCCCCGGACAACACCTGCGCCGCCAGGGCAGCGACATGCAGGTCGGCGAATGCTTCGCCAGGGCCGGGCGCCGCGTGGATGCGACGCTGCAGATGCTGCTGGCCGCGCAGGGCATCGCGGCCATCGCGGTGCGTGCGCGACCGCGCGTGGCCATCCTCAGCACCGGCAACGAGCTGGTGGCAGATCCGGACGCGGCGCTGTCGCCCGGCCAGATCCGCGCTTCCAACGGCCCGTACCTGGCCGCGGCGCTGCACGACGCCGGGGCGCAGGTGGTGGCCCATCACACGCTGGGCGACGCGCCGGACCTCTTTGCGGCGCGCCTGGCGGACGTGGCGACCGAAGCGGACCTGGTCCTCACCACCGGCGCGGTGTCGGCCGGCATCCACGACTTCATCCCGCAGGCGCTGCGCGATGCGGGCGCGCGCGTGCTGTTCCACAAGACCGCGATCCGGCCCGGCAAGCCGCTGCTCGGCGCACGCCTGCCCGGGGGCGCGCTGGTGCTGGGCCTGCCCGGCAATCCAGTGGCCACGGCGGTGGGATTCCGTTTCTTTGCCGTGCCATTGCTGCGTGCCTGGCAGGGCCTGGGTGAAGAACGTCCGCTGCGCGCACGCCTGGCCGCCCCGTGCCAGGGCCGCAGCGGTTTCCGTCAGTTCCTCAAGGCCCGCGTGGACCATGACGCCGATGGCCAGCTGCGCGTGCAGGTGCTTGGCGGGCAGGAAGCCTTCCGCATCGGGGCGCTGCTGGACGCCAACGCATGGGCGGTGATCGACGAAGACGCCGGCCTGCTGCCTGCGGGCGCGGTCATCGACGTCACTTCGCGCGATGCGGGCGGGCACTGGCGGTTCGACTGAGCGCAGCGCACAACGCAGATGGTGGCGCCGCGCTGGCCGGGGACCAAAGATGCCGCGGCGTGTCGCCGACACAAGCGCCCGGCTTCCGCGTTGGCGGCAGACGCCTGCCACACCAGGTGCCGGCAGGTCGGCCTTTCAGGCTGCGCGGCTGACCTGCACCGGCACCGACTTGTAGGTCGGCGTCCCGGATTGCGGATCGTGGCTGTCCAGCGGCACCAGGCAGTTGCCTTCGGGGTAGT
>JBIIHJ010000320.1:0-4632 GCA_044235875.1 Pseudoxanthomonas sp. | reverse complement strand
TGGCCGGCGCGCAGTGGTGGTTCGCGCCGATGCAGGGCGGCGAACATGGCACGGTCGGCGTGACCGGCCTGCAGCTGGAACGTGCGGGTCCGCGCCTGGGCGTCGAACAGCGCCGCCTGGCCGAAGCCATGATCGAGGACATCGCCCAGGCCGCGCTGCGCACGCGGCTGGTGGCCGACCTGGAACAGGCCCGGGTCAGCAACGAGACCGAGCGCCTGCGCTCGGCGTTGTTGTCCTCGGTCTCGCACGATCTGCGCTCGCCGCTGGCGGCGATGATCGGCTCGGCCAGCAGCCTGTCCGGCTATGCCGACGCGATGCCGCCCGAAGACCGCCGCGCCCTGCTGGACACCATCCTGACCGAAGGCGAGCGGCTGGATCGCTACATCCAGAACCTGCTCGACATGACCCGCCTGGGCCACACCGGCCTGAGCCTCAACCGCGACTGGATCGGCGTGGACGAACTGGTCGGCTCGGCCGCGCGCCGCCTGCAGCGCTACCAGCCCGGCGTGCGTCTGGACATGCAGCTGGCCGAGGACCTGCCGATGATCTGGGTGCATCCGGCGCTGGTGGAACAGGCGGTGTTCAACGTGCTGGAAAACGCGGCCAAGTTCTCCCCGCCCGGCGAGGCGGTCACCGTCGATGCGCGCCTGGCCGAAGGCGGCTTGCGCATCGACGTGGGCGATGCCGGGCCGGGCATCCCGGAAGCCGAACGCGCGCGCATCTTCGATATGTTCTACAGCGTCGAGCGCGGCGATCGCGGTCGCCACGGCACCGGCCTGGGCCTGACCATCTGCCAGGGGATGATCGGCGCCCACGGCGGCAGCGTCCAAGCCCTGCCCGGATGCGACGGGCGCGGTACGCTGATCCGCATGACCCTGCCGCTGTTGCAGCCACCGCCCCGCGACGATGCCGACGACCCCGAATGACCCCGCCACCAGTGCGCCGCCTGCGCGCGTGCTGGTGATCGATGACGAAACCCAGATCCGCCGTTTCCTGGAGATCAGCCTGCGCGCGCAGGGTTACCTCGTGCTGCAGGCCGGCGATGGCCGCAGCGGGCTGGAACTGCTGGCGACCCAGGGCGCCGACCTGGTGATCCTGGACCTGGGCCTGCCCGACCTGGACGGCCACCAGGTGCTGGCGCAACTGCGCCAGTGGAGCCAGGTGCCGGTGCTGATGCTCACCGTGCGCTCGGCCGAGGCCGAGAAGGTCGCCGCCCTCGATGCCGGCGCCAATGACTACGTGACCAAACCATTCGGCACGCAGGAACTGATGGCGCGCGTGCGCAGCCTGCTGCGCCAGCGCGTGGTCAGCGAGACAGGCGCATCGCCGCTGTTCGACGACGGCCACCTGCACATCGACCTGGTCCGGCGCGAGGTGCACCTGGACAGCGCCCCCGTGGTGCTGACCCGCAAGGAATTCGCGCTGCTCTCGCTGCTGCTGGCCAATGCCGGCCGCGTGGTCACCCAGCCGCAGCTGTTGCGCGAGGTGTGGGGTCCGACCCACGCCGAGGACACGCACTACCTGCGCATCCTGGTCGGCAAGCTGCGCCACAAGCTGGGCGACTCGGCGCTGGCGCCACGCTACATCGCGACCGAGCCGGGCGTGGGGCTGCGGTTTTTGGGTGCTGCGGCGTCCATGTAATCGCCGTGCCGCGGCTCAGGGTGGCGCGGTGGCCAGCCGGGGCGGCATGCATTCGACCAGCCAGTCGATGAACACGCGCAGGCGCTGGCTGACGTGGCGGTTCTGCGGATACAGCACGTGGAATGGAAACCGCGGCGGTCGCCAGCGTTCCAGCACTTCGACCACCGCACCCTGGGCCAATGCCTCGGCAGCGGCGTATTCGAAGGTCTGGATCAGCCCCAGCCCGGCCACGCAGGCGGCGGTCTGGGCGTTGCTCTCGTTGACGCCCAGGTAGCGCTCGGCCTTGAGTTCGAACACCTGGCCATCGCGCTGGAAGCGGAACGGGATGGCCTTGCCGTGCTGGGCGGTGAGGTAACTCACCAGCCGGTGGCCGTTGGCCAGCTCCTCCGGGTAGGCGGGAACACCGAACCGCTTGAGGTAGGCAGGGCTGGCGCAGGTCAGCATGCCGGCCCGGCCCAGGCTGCGGGCGATCAGGGTGGAAGACGCCTGCAACGCGCCGCCGCGGATCACGCAATCGATGTTGTCCCCGATCAGATCGGCGGGCCGGTCGGACACGCCCAGGTCGATGCGAATGTCCGGATAGCGCGACAGGAAGTCGGGCAGCAGCGGGATGAGGACCTCGCGCGCGGTCGAGCCGCCGATATCCACGCGCAGGTGTCCGCGTGGCTTGCGTCCCTGCGCCTTGAATCGGCCATCCATGTCTTCCAGGTCGCGCAGCAGGCGGAGGGCGCTGCCGTAGTACGCCTGCCCATCCGGGGTGACCGTGACCCGGCGCGTGGTCCGCTGCAGCAGGCGCACGCCCAGGTGCGCTTCCAGGCTGCGCACTAGCTTGCTCAGAGTGGCGTTGGGCATGGCCAGCGAATCGGCCGCGCGGGTGAAGCTCCCCGCTTCCACCACCCGCGAGAAGGCGCGCATCGCCTGCAGCTGGTCCATCGTTCAAGCCCCTGAAAACGGTTGGCTGATTGTGCACCTGTGTGCAAAGTATTTGCATTATTTCGGGATTTATCGGCAATGGAGCGGCGCATAACGTGGCGTCCGTGGCCCGCCCAGCGGTCAAGCAACCGTCGGCGCCCGCTCGCCTCCCCTTCAGTCCTTCAAGGAATTCCTCATGCACAAGCCCCTCGACAACAAAATCGCCCTGGTCACCGGCGGCAGCACCGGCATCGGCCTGGCGGCCGCCCAGACCCTGGCCGCGCAGGGCGCGCGGGTCTTCATCACCGGCCGCCGCCAGGCCGAGCTCGATGCCGCCGTGGCCAGCATCGGTGAGGCCGCCACCGGCATCCGCGCCGATGCCTCGGTGCTGGCCGACCTGGACCAGGTCTACGCCACCATCTCCCGCGCTGCCGGCCGCCTGGATATCGTGTTCGCCAACGCCGGCGGTGGCGACATGCTGCCGCTGGGCGCGATCACCGAGGAGCACTTCGACCGCATCTTCGGCACCAACGTGCGCGGCGTGCTGTTCACCGTGCAGAAGGCGCTGCCGCTGCTGGTCGATGGCGGCGCCATCATCCTGACCTCGTCGACCGCCGCGGCGATGGGCACGGCGGCTTTCAGCGTGTACAGCGCCAGCAAGGCGGCCGTGCGCAATTTCGCGCGGTCCTGGGCGCTGGACCTGAAAGACCGTGGCATCCGCGTCAACGTCGTCAGCCCCGGCCCGGTGCGCACGCCAGGCCTGGACGGACTGGTGCCCGACCAGGCCCGCCAGGGACTGCACGACGCGCTGTCGGCGCAGATCCCGCTCGGTCGCCTGGGCAAGCCGGAAGAGGTCGGTCAGGCCGTCGCCTTCCTGGCCTCGGACGCGGCCAGCTTCATCAACGGCGTGGAGCTGTTCGTCGACGGCGGCATGGCGCAGGTCTGACCTGCACGGCAAGTGCGAAGTCCCGACTGCGCGCGGGTTCGCCTCCCGGGCGCATGGAGGCTTGAGAAAGCCCATCCAGGCCGACCACGTGTCCATGTCGAGGCGAAGCAAGTCCAGTGCGCAGTTCAAGCGCGATGCGGTCGAGCCGGCTGGACCGCCGGACGCGTGCTTCCCTAGAGGACCGGGAACCACGCGTCCGGAACCACGTGCCGACTCACTGGAAAAGAGAAGCCGAAAGCGGGGCGAGCGATCACGACACGCTCCAACTGGCATTGGAATCAACGTACCGCCGCGGAATCCGACAGCATGGCATCGGCCAGGTCGAGCATCGCGCGCAAGCGATCCATGTGCCGCAAATCCTGGTGATATCCCACCCAGATCTCCCTGCTCGGAGGCGATTGCGCCACGGTCTGGATGCGCTGCAGTCCAGGCAATGCATCGCCAAGCGGTCTGGGCAGGACGGCGATGCCGGCGCCCCGCAGGCACATCTGCGCCTGCACCGTGCGACTCGTGCTGGTAAAGACGCGCCGTGCGTTGGGAAAGGCATCGAGTGCCCAGGCGACGTCGGGGAAATGTGACTGTGCCGCATTCATCAGGATCAGCCCCACCGACGCGGGATCATCCTGCATCGCGCGCGCTGTCTTCGCGGATCCGTAAAGCCCGTAAGGCATCTTCATCAGGCGCCGCTGGACGATATCCGGCTCGCTGAAGGGCACGATGCGGAAGGCAACGTCCGCGTCACGACGCGATAGATCGAGCAGTCGGTAACTTGCGATCACTTCCGGCACGACGTCCGGGTGACGACGTCCCAATTCTGTCAGGACCGGAGCCAGGACATACCCGGCGAACCAATCGGCCGACGAGATCCGAAGGACGCCCTCAAGGCGCGCCTGGTTGCCTGCCAGGCGCCGCTCCATGGAAAGTGCGGAATGCTCCATGGACTCGGCCAGCGCCAGCACCGCGTCGCCGGCATCGGTCAGGACCAGACCGTCCTTGGTGCGTCGGAAGAGCGGCTGCCCGGCCTCGTCTTCGAGCACCTTGATCCGACGACCCACCGTCGGATGGCTGACGCCCAGGCGGCGTGCGGCTTCGCCCAGGGATCGGCCGCGCGTGGTCGCCAGAAAGATCCGGAC
>JBIIHJ010000319.1:0-4649 GCA_044235875.1 Pseudoxanthomonas sp. | reverse complement strand
ACGACCAGTACCGCTTCGCAGGACGCACGATCGGCAAGTTCACCTACAGTGGCGGTATCGAATGGCGCCCGGTCGATACCCTGCTGGTGCGTGGCTCCTACGGCACCGCGTTCCGCGCACCGGACCTGCATTACGTCTTCGCCGGGCCGGGCAACGACGAGACCTCGGCCACCGACTACTACCGCTGCGCCGACGAGCAATCCGACGTGGAACTGGAAGACTGCGACTACAGCGACGAGGGCATCATCCGCAACCGCAGCGGCAGCCGCCAGCTCGATCCGGAAACCAGCACCTCCTGGACCGCCGGCCTGGTGTGGTCGCCGATGCCATCGGTGGATGTATCGGTGGACTGGTTCGACATCGACATGCGCGACCAGGTGCAGGACATGAGCGTCAACGTGATCCTGCGCAACGAGCGCGACTGCCGCCTGGGCACGCTGGATCCCAATTCCACCGCCTGCATCGACGCGCTCTCGCGCATCACGCGCCTGGACAACGGCGACCTGTATTCGGTCTACGTCAATCCGATCAACATCGCGCGCGAACGCACCGACGGCCTGGACGTCAGCACGCACTACAAGCTGGACACGGCGGTTGGCCGCTTCACCCTGGGCCTGGACTACACCTGGGTGCGCCGCCATGAGATCCAGGTCTATGCCGATGACCCGGTGGTGGATCAGTTCGCGGTCAACAGCGGCTACGGCATCCCGCGGACCAAGGCCAGCGCGAGCCTGGGCTGGGAACAGGGTCGCTGGGCCGCCAACCTGCACGGCGAGCGCCTGGGCCACCTGCCCACGTCCGATTCCTACGGCAAGGTCTACGACCCGGAAGACGGCGACAGCCCGTGGATCGGCGCCACCTACCGCTACAACGCCTCGCTGCAGTTCCGCTTCACCGACCATGCGCGGCTGTCGCTGTCGGTCACCAACCTGTTCGACAAGCTGCCGCCGAAGGATGCGACCTACACGTCGTATCCGTACTACGACACCTCGTGGTTCGATTCGGTCGGCCGCACGGTGTACCTGCAGTACACGCAGAAGTTCGGCGGCAC
The DNA here is from genome assembly GCA_044235875.1 of Pseudoxanthomonas sp. Lineage (GTDB taxonomy): Bacteria > Pseudomonadota > Gammaproteobacteria > Xanthomonadales > Xanthomonadaceae > Pseudoxanthomonas_A. Next base: position 3,598 of record JBIIHJ010000319.1, on the reverse strand, counting down.
GGCGCTCTGAGCGCGCCGCATCAGCCCTGGGCCTGGCGTCGCTGACGCAGGCTCAGGTGCTGCCGCGGTTCTTGCCCATCCACGGCGCGTACCAGGCGCGGATGGCGGCCATGTCGGCCTCGGCATCGCCGGTCGGGTAGAACAGCGGCCCCACCCCGACAGTCTTTTCCGGGTAATGGAAATACGCCAGCAGGATCGGCACGTTGGCCGTCACCGCAATCTTGTAGAAGCCGCTCTTCCACTTTTCCACGCGCTTGCGGGTGCCTTCGGGCGTGACCACGAACCAGATCCGCTCGTAGGTGCGGATGGTATCGACGGCCTGGCGCACCACCCCACCGGCGTTGGCGCGATCCACCGGCAGCGCACCCAGCTTGCGCAGGACCGGCCCCAACGGCCACCAGAACAGTTGCGCCTTGCCCAGCACCTTGACTTCGAAACCGCAGGCGATCTTGGCCACCATGCCCCACAGGCCGTCCCAGTTGGACGAATGCGGGGCCACGATCATCACCAGCTTGGGCACGTCCGGCAGCTCCCCGGCCATGTGCCAACCGCACAGGCGCATCAGGCTGCGGGCACACCAGCGCGCAAAGCGGCTGGGCTTTACGCGAGGCATGTTGGGTGGCGCGGGCGGGACCTGTCCCGACGGCAACGGTGTCAGATCAATCCCAGTCACGTGTATTCCGGTTGCGTTTGACCTGGCTGCGGGTCTTCTTGGCGTCCAGGCGCCGCAGCTTGGAGGCACGTGTGGGCCGGGTGGCCACGCGCGGCTTGGGCACCGACAACCCCTCGGCGATGATGTCGGCCAGGCGCTCGCGGGCATCCTGGCGATTGCGGTCCTGGGTGCGGAAGCGCTGGGCATCGATCACCAGCACGCCTTCATCGGTCAGGCGACGATCGCGCCGGGCCAGCAGGCGGCTGCGCACCAGGTCCGGCAGCGACGGCGAGCCGGCCACGTCAAAGCGCAGTTCCACCGCGGTGGCGACCTTATTGACGTTCTGTCCGCCCGCGCCGCTGGCACGCACGAAGCGTTCGACCAGTTCGTCGTCGGGGATCGCCAGCGAAGGCGTGATCTGGAGGGAGCCGGCGGCCATGGGCGGCATTGTAGGGGAGCCGATGCAACGGCTGTGCATGACACCGACGCCCATTTAGTGAAATTTTTACACGGCGCGCGCGCCACCTCGGCACCATCCCCTGCCACGCTTCACGCTTGAGACCCGCATGCCACGCTGTCGATTCGCACCCGTCCTGCTGCTGATGTCCCTGATGGCTGCGATCGCCGCCCCGGCCCTGGCCCGCGAGCCCACCGACGAAGAGATCGAGCGCCTGCTCACCGCTTCGCGCGCGCAGAGCATGCTGGCGGCGATCCAGCCGCAGGTCGAGGCGATGCAGCGCGAGCAGTTCGCCCAGCTGACCCAGGGCAAGACCCTCACCCCGCAGCAGCAGGCCGAGATCCAGCAGATCCAGGTCAAGACCGCCAACATCGTGCGCCAGTCGCTGGCCTGGGATGCGATGCGCCCGGTGTACCTGGACGTGTACCGCAAGACCTTCGACGACGACGACGTCAAGTCGATGACCAAGTTCTACGAGTCCAAGGCCGGCCAGCACCTGCTCGACCGCACCCCGGTGATGATGCAGACCCTGATGGTGGCCATCCAGCAGAAGATGATCCCGCAGCTGGAGGCCCTGCAGGCCGAGGTCAAGACGGTCTCGGCCGAGCCGATCCCGGCCCCGCCGGTGTCGCCGCCGGAGGAGCGCCGCAAGGCCGCCACCTCGACGTCGACCAAGAAGAAGGCGACCACCAAGAAGGCGTCGTCCAGCAAGAAGTCGACCACGACCAAGAAAGCCAGCACCACCAAGAAGGCGCCGGCCAAGAAGACCACCACCAAGAAGAAGACGAGCTGAGGCGTTAGCCCGGCAGCTGCGCGCGCGTGGGCAGGGTCCAGTCCACCGCGCCCAGGCCGTGGCGGGTGAGGTAGGCATTGGCTTGCGAGAAATGCTGGCAGCCCAGGAAGCCGCGGTGCGCCGACAGCGGCGAAGGATGCGGCGCCTTGAGCACGCGATGGCGGCTCGGGTCGATGACCTTGCCCTTGGCCTGGGCATAGCTGCCCCAGAGCATGAACACCAGATGCTCGCGCTCGGCCGCCAGGGTCTGGATCACATGATCGGTGAAGCCTTCCCAGCCCTTGCCCTGGTGCGCGCCGGCACGGCCTTCCTCCACCGTGAGCACCGAATTCAGCAGCAGCACGCCGTGCTGCGCCCACGCCGTCAGGCAGCCATGGTCCGGACGGACGAACCCCACGTCCTGGGCCAGTTCCTTGTAGATGTTCAGCAGCGACGGCGGCACCGGCACGCCCGGTTGGACCGAGAAACACAGCCCATGCGCCTGGCCGGCGCCGTGGTACGGGTCCTGTCCTAGGATCACCACCTTGACCTTGTCGAACGGCGTGGCATCGAAGGCCGCGAAGATCTGCGGCCCCGGCGGAAACACCTGTGCCCCGGCCGCCTTGCGCTGGCGCAGGAAGGCGGAGAGTGCCTGCATCTCCGGCCGCAGCAACCAGTCACCCACGCGCGCCTTCCACGAGGGCTCGAGCTGGATGCGGGCTTCGGTGTCAGGCATGGCGGAGACTTTGAGACGAGAACAGTCGGTCAGCATGCCGCGATGCGCGCGTCAGGTCACCCCTTCGATCGCATCACTTCGTAGAAGCCGATGATTCGTCGGCAATCGCGCTCTCCCGGGACAGCTGACAGCGCGCTCAAGTTGCGGGCGCAACCGCCTCGAGCGTCGCCATGTCCCAACGCGGGGTCACCTTCACCTGCGCGTCGTTGTGCTGGCCGGCCTCCAGGCGCAGGGCACCGGCGAAGGCGATCATCGCGCCGTTGTCGGTGCACAGCGCCGGGCGCGGGAAGCACACACGCCCACCGTTGCGCGCGGCTGCGTCGTGCAGTTTGGCGCGCAGGCGCTTGTTGGCGCCGACGCCACCGGCCACAACCAGCACGTCGCTGCCGGCGGCCTCCAGCGCGCGCTGGCACTTGATCGCCAAGGTGTCGACCACGGCATCCTCGAAGCCGCGGGCGATGTCGCGGCGCGTCTCGTCGGTCTGATCGCTGTCACGCCAAGCCAGCAGCACCTGGGTCTTCAAACCGGAAAAACTGAAATCCAGCCCCGGTCGGTCGGTCATGGGCCGCGCGAACCTGTACCTGCCCGGCGTGCCCTGCTCGGCCAGCGCCGCCAGCTGCGGGCCGCCCGGATACGGCAGGCCCATCATCTTGGCGGTCTTGTCGAAGGCCTCGCCGGCCGCATCGTCCAGGGTCTCGCCCAGCAACCGGTAGCTGCCGATCCGGTCCACCGCCACCAGCTGGGTATGGCCACCAGAGACCAGCAACGCCACGAACGGCGCCTGCGGCGGGTCGTCTTCCATCAGCGGTGCCAGCAGGTGGCCTTCCATGTGGTGCATGCCGACGGCCGGCAGATCCAGCGCCCAGGCCAGCGAGCGGGCCACGCCCGCACCGACCAGCAGCGCGCCGACCAGGCCCGGGCCGGCGGTGTAGGCCACGCCGTCCAGATCGGCGGTGGTCATGCCGGCCTCGTCCAGGGTCT
>JBIIHJ010000318.1:0-4664 GCA_044235875.1 Pseudoxanthomonas sp. | reverse complement strand
GCTGCTGTCCTCGGCCCAGCGCCCGCGCCTGCACGCCGCGCTGCAGGCGGCCCTGCCGACCATCGACGCCCTGCCCGAGGCCCGTCGCGTGCGCTGGTCGCTGGATGTGGACCCGATCGATCTGTATTGAGCGCAGCGCCAGGCGGGATTGAGCAGAACCCATCAAAACGTCGAGCTGATCTGACGGCCGCGATCGCACAGGCGTGACAGAATCAAAATATCGCGCGCGACTGGTGGGAGCTACGCCCGGCGCCGCCCCGAATTTCTCACTGCCGTTGTCCCCCCCATGTCTCTTGCCAAACATCATCTGGTCATCGTCGGCGGCGGTTTCGCCGGCCTGTGGGCCGCCCGCGCGTTGGATGACGCGCCCGTGCGCATCACCCTGATCGATCGCCACAACCACCACCTGTTCCAGCCGCTGCTCTACCAGGTGGCCACCGCCGGCCTGTCAGCGCCGGACATCGCCGCACCGCTGCGGCACATCCTGCGCGACCAGCGCAACGTCGAAGTGCAGCTGGGCGAGGTCACCGACCTGCTGCCGCAGGCACGCCAGATCGAACTGGCCGATGGCACCCGCATCACCTATGACAGCCTGCTGCTGGCCACCGGTGCCGGCCATGCCTATTTCGGCAACGACCAGTGGGCCCAGCACGCGCCGGGCCTGAAGACCCTGGACGACGCCCTGCGCCTGCGCCGCGAGATGCTGGTGGCGTTCGAACGCGCCGAGGCCGAGACCGACCCGGCCAAGCGCGCGGCGTGGCTGCACTTCGCCATCGTCGGCGGCGGCCCGACCGGCGTCGAGCTGGCCGGCACCCTGGCCGAAATCGCGCGCCACACGCTCAAGGACGAATTCCGCCACATCGACCCGCGCCAGGCCCGCGTGCGCTTGATCGAAGCCGGCCCGCGCGTGCTGCCGTCCTTCCCCGAGGACCTGACCACCAAGGCCCGGGCGCAACTGGAAAAACTCGGCGTGGACGTCAGCACCGGCAAGCCGGTCACCCACATCGACGAGCATGGCTACAAGCTGGGCGAGGAGGCCTTCGCCGCGCGCACGGTGGTGTGGGCCGCAGGCGTGGCCGCCTCGCCGCTGGCGCGCAAGCTGGGCGTGCCGCTGGACCGTGCAGGCCGTGTGCTGGTCGAGCAGGACCTGAGCGTGCCGGGGTACCCGGACATCTTCGTCGGCGGCGACCTGGCCGCGATCCAGCAGGCCGACGGCAAGCCGGTGCCCGGCGTGGCCCCGGCGGCCAAGCAGATGGGCAAGCACATCGCCAAGGTGCTGCGCGCGCGCCTGGCCGACAAGCCGGTGACGCCGTTCAAGTACAGCGACTTCGGCAACCTGGCCACAATCGGCCGCATGGCCGCGATCGTGCACCTGGGCAAGCTGAAGTTCTCCGGCCCGCTGGCGTGGTGGTTCTGGCTGGCCGCGCACGTGTACTTCCTGATCGGCTTCCGCAACCGCCTGGTGGTGCTGGTCAACTGGGGCATGGCCTACATGAGCTACCAGCGCGCCGCACGCATCATCTTCGGCGAGGCCTCGCGCGAGGTCGTGCCCGACGAGGGCCTGCCTCGGGCCCGGCCGGAAACGGACGAGCGGAGCGCTACTGGCTGAGGCTGCGACGCGACACCCGCGCTCGCCGAAGGCGCGTCACTCCGCACCGTTCGTGGTTTGAACGCGATGATCCACACCGGTCGGCGGCGTTGCGGCCCTGGGAATCCCTTATGCGTGGCGGTTACCGCGTCCGGCACGATCATCGCGCGCCACCTTCGTCGGTGCCCCGGTGATGACGCTGTGCGGCAGCGCCTGGCGACGGGTACGCCGTCGTTCATCGCGACAATACAGTCGATGTAGCGTGGCTTGGTTCCGGCCCGGCGCATCGTGTTCGTCCTTGCTCCGCCAGATCCGAAGCGGCTGGCATGGGAGGAGGCCGCAGGCAACCGACCTGGTCGCACGAGAATGCTCCACGGCCAATAAAAAACCCCGCCGAAGCGGGGTTTTTCATCAGGGCAAGGGCCGCACGCGTCATGCGGCAAACAGCGCCTTCATCTTCTTCAGTGCGTTGGCCTCGATCTGGCGGATGCGCTCGGCGGACACGCCGTATTCGTCGGCCAGCTCCTGCAGCGTGATCTTGTTGTCGGCGTCCAGCCAGCGACGGGCGACGATGTCGCGCGAACGCTTGTCCAGATTGGCCAGACCTTCGCGCAGCAGCTCCAGCTGATTGTCCTCGCTGTCGGCCCGCTCGTAGGCCTGGGAGGGATCTTCCTCGGCGGCACGCAGGTAGTTGGCCGGCGACGGCGGCGCGTGGTCGTCATCGTCATCCGAGGGTGCGTCGAAGCCGATGTCGCGCCCGGACAGGCGCGATTCCATCTCGACCACTTCGCGCTCGGAAACATTGAGGTCCTTGGCCACGGCGCTGACCTCGGCTGCGTTCATCCAGCCCAGGCGGGTCTTGGACCTGCGCAGGTTGAAGAACAGCTTGCGCTGGGCCTTGGTCGTGGCGACCTTCACGATGCGCCAGTTCTTGAGGATGAACTCGTGCATCTCGGCGCGGATCCAGTGCACGGCAAAGCTGACCAGGCGCACGCCCATGTCCGGGTCGAAGCGCTTGACGGCCTTCATCAGGCCGATGTTGCCTTCCTGGATGAGATCGCCCAGCTGCAGGCCATAGCCGCTGTAGCCGCGGGCCACGTGCACGACGAATCGCAGGTGCGAGTGCACCAGTTCGCGCGCGGCGTCGAGGTCGTCGCCGTCGCGGAAGCGGTGCGCCAGGTCCTGTTCCTCATCGACGGTAAGCACCGGGATCTGGTGCACGGCGCCGATGTAGGCGTCCAGCGAGCCAAGCGGGCTGGGGATCGGGAGGTTGTTGGCCACCATGGCGGTGGCTGAGGAGGTCTGGTTCATGGCAGCGATATTAGCAATGTGGAGGTTCGACTGCTAAGGCCTGGGATGGTTCCCATCGTTCTACTGATCGGATAATCGACAGGAACTTTGTTTTATTACATTCATTTTTGGAAAATTTGCCAACATTTATGAAAGACGCCTTTGGAATCAAGGACTTATAAAAAAATAATCCCTTGAAGCTGCCTGAGACTGACATGGGTGTCGTAAGCAGCAGGTTCAAGCCACCGTCAGTGGCTGTCACGCCGCGCTTCCAGGTTGGCGCACCGCACCTAGAAGTCGAACAGGTCGGACAGTAAGCCTTCCTTCTTCTTCTTGCGCCCGTAGCTGTCGTAGCCGCCGTGGCCTTGCTGGGCATGACGCTCGCGGTTGCCATAGCCGGACTGGCGTGGGTCGTATCCCGATGCAGGCGGATAGCCCGGGGCCGCCGGTGGCGTGGCAGGCGGTGCTGAGGCGGCTGGCGCTGCGCGTTCGATCAGCTTGTCCAGCTCACCGCGGTCGAGCCAGACCCCCCGGCACTGCGGGCAGTAGTCGATCTCGATGCCCTGGCGTTCGGACATGACCAACGCGGTGGTTTTACAGACGGGACAATCCATGGAGAGCTCCAGCGTGGGGATGCATCGAGCCTAGCGATGCGCGTTGAAGCCCTCCTGAAAACCGCGGCGTTCTGTCCGGATCGTCACGCAAACGCCGGCATTACAGGCTTTTCAGGCCACCTACCGACGGCGCGTAGAAGTAATCGCCCCCCTTGAGCTTGACGAAGCCGCCGACGTGCTCGGACCGCGGCGACGCGGTCGAGCCGAAAGTCGGGAACCACTGCTGCTCCTGCGTGCCGACCTGGCCGATCACCGGGTCGATGCCCACGCCTGCGTTCGGAAATCCCTCGTTGTTGGCCCACTGGGTCTGCATGAAGTGGAACTGGCTGTCGATCGAGGCCTGGTAACTCATGAACAACAGGCCCACGCCATCGTTGGGCTGGTCGATCAGCGCCTTGCTGTCCGGATCCTGCAAACGATGGCCGTAGGTGATCCCGCGTCGGGCCATCTGCACGGTGTTGTCGAAGGCCAGCCCGCCAGCACTGGAGCCGCGCGGATGGGTCTTGCGGATGTGGCCCTGGAACGGACAGCGCGACGCGTTGGCATCGGCGCCGTAGTTGAAGTCGTTGCGCACCGGCACACCGCCTTCGGCATTGGCCATCGTCAGCGGCGTACCGTCCTGGAAGCGTCCGACGATCTGCGCACCGGCGCGCTCGCGATCGTCGCCGACCAGTGACAAGGTTCCGGCCAGATGCTGCTCGGCGGCCTTGAAGCCGGCGACATCCTGTTCGAGCTTGCGGAAGACGAAGAAGCTGCCGAAGCCGTCGCCGTCGAGCGGATCGACCAGGACGAACTGGCCCAGCAGCGCACTGGGATCGTACTGGGCGATGCCGCCGGTGGATGCCTCGCGGTCGATGTCGCCTCGCAGGAACAAGCACAGACCCATGGTGCCGATGCTGTGTTCCACCCCATCGCGACGCCGATCGCGCGCGGCGCCTAAAATGGTCGGCATGCGGGGACACTCCCCCGACTCTTCAGGAGCAGCAACGTGAGCAAGCAACCGATCGGCGTCGTCGGCATGGCCGTCATGGGCCGCAACCTGGCGCTCAACATCGCCAGTCGCGGGCACAAGGTCTCGGTCTTCAACCGCAGCCGCGAGAAGACCGACGAGGTAATGGCCGACAGCCCCGATGCCGGCCTGGTGCCGACCTACTCCCTGCAGGAATTCGTCG
>JBIIHJ010000317.1:0-4670 GCA_044235875.1 Pseudoxanthomonas sp. | reverse complement strand
GGCGAGAGCTTCACCGGCACTTCGTCGTCGTCCACCATCTCGGCGGTCACCGTGGGCATCACCTGCGGCCCACCGGCGCCGACGGGCACCAGCGCGCTGCCATTGGCGCCACGCGGGGACAGCATCGACTTGAAGGCCGGGCGCAGCACGAAGACGATCAGGCCCAGCACCGCCAGCCCACCCAGGGCCAGGCGCGCGATGTTGATGTTCTGGGGATCCTTCCACAGCGGGATCGAGGTGTCCGGTGCGTCGATGGCCACCGGCGCGAAGGGCGCGTTGACCACCGAGACCACGTCGCCACGCTGCTGGTCGAACCCGATCGCCTGTTGGACCAGGGTCTCGATGCGCTTGAGTTCGGCATCGTTGAGCGCGCGGCTGGCGGCCGGCTTGCCTGCGGCGGCCGGGGCGCCAGCCACGTTGTCCACCAGCACCGCGGCGGTGACGCGACGGATGCGCGGGGTCGCCTGGCGGGTGTGGGTCAGGGTGCGATCGATTTCGTAGTTGCGCACCGAGCTGCGCGTGCCCTGGCCACCGTTGGCGTTGCTGGCCGCGGTGGCGTTGGCCGCCGGCGCGGCGCCGTTGGCCGGTGCGGCCGGGGTGGTGGTATTGGCCGGGGTGGGCGTGTTGCTGGCGCTGCCCGGCACGCCCTGGGCGGTGGTGTTGGACGCGGACAGGTTGCCCGACTCGCTCAGCTGTTCACTGCGCACGATCGCCGGCTGCGGGCCGTAGGTCTCGCTGGCCTGTTCGGTCTGGGCGAAGTCCATGTCCACACTGACCTTGGCACTGACGCGGCCTGCGCCGGTCATCGGTGCGAGCAGTTCTTCGATGCGCTGCACATACATCGCTTCCTGGCGGCGCTGCTGTTCGAACTGCTTGTTGCTGACGGCTTCTTCGCTGGTCGGATCGTCTTGCGACAGCAGGCGGCCGAACTGGTCGACCACGGTCACGCGCTGCGGCGAGAGGTCGGACACCGACGAGGCGACCAGGCGCTCGATCGCGTCGATCTGGTTCTGTTCCAGAGACTGGCCGGCATTGAGCTGCAGCACCACCGAGGCGCTGGCCGGCTCGTTCTGACGGGTGAAGGCCGACGGCTTGGGCATGGCCAGGTGCACGCGGGCTTCGCGCACCGGGCGCAGCTGGGTGATGGTGCGGGCCAGCTCGATTTCCATCGCGTGCTGGTAGCGCGCGTTCTCGACGAACTGGCTGGTGCCGAAACCCTGGTCGCCCTGCAGCGACTCGTAGCCGGCCGGGTTGGAGGCGGTGATGCCGGCGCTGGCCATGGTCATGCGCGCGGCACCGGCCTGGTCGGCCGGCACGGTCAGCGCGCCGGTGGCGTTGTCCAGCTTGAACGGGATCTGCGCGGTGCGCAGCGCATCGGAGGCCTCGGCGGTGGACTTGGCGTCCAGGCCGGCCTGCACGGTCACGTAGTCCGGCTTCTGGGTCCAAAAGAACAGCCACAGGCCCAGCGCAATGGCCGCCGCGGCCAGGACGAACACGCCCAGCTGGCGCACGACCGGGATGTCCTGGAAACGACCGAGGTCGCGCAGGGCGTTGGCAGCTTTGGGAAGGGCGGTTGCGCTCATCGAGGCAGGTCTGCGAAGGGATGCGGTTTAGGAAAGAACGAGCGTGTGGGGAGCTTGCGGAGGGCGCCGGTCAGACCGGCATGTTCATCACGTCCTGGTAGGCCTGGACCAGTCGATTGCGGACTTCGACCGTGGCCCGGAATGCGATCTGCGATTGCTGCATGGCGACCATCGTGCGGGCCAGGTCGGCGCGCGGATCGCCCAGTTCGAAGGCGGTCTGCAGCGATGAGGCGTTGGCCTGGGTCTGGCTGACGTTGTCGATCGCCTTGGACAGCAGCTGGCCGAAGCCTGCGCCGTTGCTGGGCGCCGTTTCGCCCGTACCGCCCACCTTGCCGACGTTGCCGAAACCGGTGACGTCGATGGCGTTGCTGACCCCTTCCCGGGTACGCGTTTCATGCGCGCGGATCTGGGAGAGGATCGAGGAGATGGCGTCGGTCATTGCGGCTTATCCGGCGGACGGGTTCTTGACGTGACTAGGCAAGTCCCGTGCCACGCAGGCCGGTCAGAAACCTGCCGCAACCGCCGGCATGGCGTCGCTGGCTTCGCGATCGATGCCGCACTTGCGCAGCTTTTCCACCAGGGTGGTGCGACGCAGGCCCAGCAGCGGCGCGGCGTGGGCGACCACGCCACCGGCCTGGGCCAGCGCGGCGCGGATCAGGTCCAGTTCGATGCTGGCGATGTGGTTGCGCAGGTCGATGCCGGCGGCCGGCAGCGTGGTGTCGTTGGCCAGGGCGGGCGCGGCGACCGGCGGGACGACGCTGACGACCGGCGCCTGCGCCGGGGCCACAGCCACCGGCTCGGCCAGGGCGGCCATCAGGCCGGTGTCGGCCAGCTGCGGCTGGGCGATCTGCGAGATCGCCGGGGCCGCTTCCAGGCCTTCGCCCGGCAGCGTGCCGCGGTAGCGCGGCGGCAGGTCGGCGGCGCGCACGGTGCCGGCCGGATGCAGCACCGACAGGCGCTCGATCAGGTTGGACAGCTCGCGCACGTTGCCCGGCCAGGCGTGGCGCTTGAGGGTGCTGATGGCTTCGTCGGACAGGGTCACGTGGCCGCGGCCGTTGTCGCGAAGCTGGCGGGTGATGGCATCGACCAGCTCGGGCAGGTCTTCGATGCGCTCACGCAGGGCCGGCATCTCGATGGGGAACACGTTGAGGCGGTAGAACAGGTCCTCGCGGAACTGGCCGGTGCCGATGCGCGCTTCCAGGTCGCGGTGGGTCGCGGCGATGACGCGCACGTCGCACTTGATGGTCTGGGTGCCGCCGACGCGCTCGAAGCTGCGCTCCTGCAGCACGCGCAGCAGCTTGACCTGCATGGCCAGGGACATGTCGCCGATTTCGTCCAGCAGCAGGGTGCCGCCTTCGGCCATCTCGAAACGGCCCTTGCGCTGGGTCAGCGCGCCGGTGAAGGAGCCTTTCTCGTGGCCGAACAGTTCGCTCTCCAGCAGGTCGGCCGGGATCGCGCCGCAGTTGACGGCCACGAACGGCTTCTGGCGACGGGCCGAGCGCTCGTGCAGGGCGCGGGCGGCCACTTCCTTGCCGGTGCCCGACTCGCCCAGGATCAGGACGGTGGTGTCGTGCGGGGCGACCTGGTCGATCATGCGGTTGAGTTCGACGGCGCGCGCGCTGCGGCCGGTCGGGCCGGACTGGGCGCGGCCGACGCGGGCTTCGGCTTCGGCGTGCTTGACCGCAGCCTTGGCCAGCGCGTCCTGCAACTGGGTGCGACGCACCGGGAAGTCCAGCGGCCACACGGTCTGGCGGTGCAGCGCGGCGCGCCAGCCGGCGTCCGGGGCGTGGCCCGGCAGCTCCAGCACCGGCGGATGCAGCGGCTGCTTGGCCAGCCAGCCGGTGAAGCCGGCCAGCTGCGCATCGTCCACCTCGCCGACGATCACGGCCATCCAGTCGGTCGGACGGGCGCGCGACAGGTCGATGTCGGCCACCTCGGCAACGATGCGCGGGGTGTAGTCCATGAACTCCAGCAGGGTCGCCACGCGCTCGGCGCGGTCCATGTCCTGGTCGATGACAAGAATGCGGGCAGTGTTCATTAGGCGGCGACCTGGTGGCTGAGCTGGCGGGACTGACGGGCTTTGGCCGGACCGATGGACAACTGGTCGCGGTACTTGGCAACGGTGCGGCGGGCGATGCGCACGCCCTGGCGGGCGAGCAGGCCGGCGATGACGTCGTCGGCCAGCGGGGCGGTGCGCGGTTCGTCGTCGATCAGGCGCTTGACCATGGCGCGCACCGCGCTGCCGGAGACATCGGCGCCTTCCAGGCGCACGGCGAACAGGCGCTTGAGCTCGATCGTGCCGCGCGGGGTCTGGATGTACTTGCCCGAGACGATGCGCGAGACGGTGGATTCGTGGACGCCGATGGCCTCGGCCACTTCGCGCAGGGTCAGCGGCAGGATGGCTTCTTCGCCGCGCTCCAGGAAACCGCGCTGGCGCTCGACCAGCAGCTGGGCGGTGCGCATCAGGGTGTCGTTGCGCATGGCCAGTCCGCGGACCAGCCAGCGGGCCTCGTCCAGCAGCCCGCGCAGCACGGCGTTGTCGCCGCCGTTGCCGGCCAGGGCGCGCTCGCAATGGGCCGAGATGCGCACGCGCGGGGTGGTGTGGCGGCCCAGCGCGACGCGCCAGGCGCCGCCGGCAAACCACACCACCACGTCGGGCAGGATGTGGCTGGATTCGGCCGACGCCGGGGCCTGGGCCGGATAGGCGCGCAGCGACATCACCAGGGCGACGGCGGCCTTGACCTGTTCCAGCGACGCGCCGGTGGCGGCGGCCAGGGCGGCATCGTCGTGCGCGGCCAGCAGGTTCAGATGATCGGCCAGGATGTGTGCGGCCAGCGCGTTGGCCGGACCTTCCGGGGCCACGCGCAGCTGGGCACGCAGGCACTCGGCCGGATCGGCGGCGGCCATGCCGGCCCACTCGCCGTGCAGCAGGCGCTGACGCACCACGTGCAGCGCGTCGGCGTCGAAGGCGGCAGCGCCTTCGATCATCAGTGCGTCCAGCGACTGCTCCAGGTAGCCGTTGTCGTCGCAACGGTCCAGCCACCAGGCGGCCATGGTCAGGTCGGTCTTGTTCCAGTGCAGGGCCAG
>JBIIHJ010000316.1:0-4678 GCA_044235875.1 Pseudoxanthomonas sp. | reverse complement strand
GCGGCTTCAAGCAGTTCATCCGGGATGCTGCGCGCGTACTGGCGCACCAGGAAAATGCCGAACACCGTGGCCAGCGCCGGCACGATCACCCCGCCGAAATTGTTGACCAGGTGCAGTTGCTTCATCAGCAGGAACAGCGGCAGCATCGTCACCTGCGCCGGGATCACCAGCGCGGCCATCAGCACCTGGAAGATCCGCTCGCGGCCGGCAAAGCGCAGCTTGGCGAACGCATAACCGGCCATCGTGTTGAACAGCAGCGAACCCAGGGTGATGGCGATCGACACGATCAGGCTGTTGACGAAGTTGCGCGCCATGCCGGTGCGCTCGAACAGCGCGTGATAGTTGGCCGTGGTCGAACTGCTGGGCAGCATCGGTGGCGGGAAGCGGCTGGCTTCACCGGCCGGCATGAACGAGACCGACACCATCCACGCCAGCGGTGCCAAGCTGATGAGCGCGATGACCAACAGCGCGCCATTGACCAGGATCGCGTTCCAACGGGTGCCACCGACTTCGCGGCTCATAGGAAATCACCCGCGCACAGGGATGTGCGCTGCTCTTGTGAGGGATTCACACCAAGTCCTTCTTGCGGCCAAAGCGCAGCATCACCGTGGTCACCGCCAGGATGATCAGGAACAGCAGGAAGGCCACGGCCGATGCACGACCGAGGTTCCACCACTTGAAGCCTTCCTCGAACATGAAATACAGCACGCTGACCGTGCTCTGCAGCGGGTCGCCGCGGGTCATGACATAGGGCTCGGCGAAGAGCTGGAAATAGCCGGAGATGGTGATCACGCCCACCACCAGCAGCACCGGGCCCAGCATCGGCAGGGTGATGTGCAGGAACTGCTTCCAGCGGTTGGCGCCGTCGATGCGCGCAGCCTCGTACAGGTCCTGCGGGATCGCCTGCAGGCCGGCCAGGAAGATCACCATGTTGTAGCCGAAGTTCTTCCATACCGCGAACAGCATGATGGTCGGCATCGCCCAGTGCGGATCGCCGAGCCAGTCGATCGGCGACACGCCGATGTGCTCCAGCGCGTAGTTCACCAGGCCATAGCGTGTATGGAACAGATAGCGCCAGATCACCGCCACCGCCACCAGCGTGGTCACTACCGGGGCGAACAACGCGGTGCGGAACAATGCGCGAAAGCGCGCCGCCGGCGCATTGAGCAGCATCGCCGCGCCCAGCGAGGCGGCGATGGACATCGGTACGCCCAGCAGTACGAAGTAGGTGGTGTTCCACAGGGACTTCCAGAACATCGGCGTCTGCAGCAGGTCGATATAGTTGCCCAACGCCACGAAGCGCAGGTTGCGCAGGTCGGCCAGCGAATACAGATCGAAATCGGTGACGCTCAACGCCAGCGCCGACAGCACCGGCAAGCCGAAGAACACCCCCAGCACGATCAGCGATGGCGCGGCGAAGACCCAGCCGGCAAGCGAGTTCTGTTTCATGGTGCTGCCTTTGCCGTGTCGGCGTCGCTGCCGTGATCGCGCTCGTACATCCAGCGGCGCTTGCCCAGGATCTGGTCCACGCGCTTGTCCAGGTCGGCCAGTGCCGCGTCCTGCGACTCACCGCCGCGGACCACGCGCTCGGTGACCAGGCGCATTTCCTGCACGATGCGCTCCCACTCCAGCACCTTGGGCGTGGGCTTGACCCGCTCGAGCTGGTCGGCAAACGCACGCGCCAGTGGATCGCCTTCCAGCTCGGGCGTGCGCCAGGTGGAACGGCGCGGCGGCAGGTCGCCGATCATGGCGTGGAAACGCTGCTGGACATCGGGGCGTGACAGGAACTCGACCAGCTTCCAGGCCGCGTCCTTGTGCTGCGAACGCTGGAACAGCACCAGGCTCGACCCACCGGCAATGCCCGCGCCCGGACCATGCGGACCCGGCAGCGGCATGGTGCCCCACTGGTCCTTGAGGCTTTCCGGCGCACGCTTGCGGAACTCGCGGATGTTCCAGGGACCGGAAAAATAGAACGCATAGAAGCCGTTGAAGAACTCATCCCAGACATTGGAGATCTGGGTCTCTGACATCTTCGGCGCCCATTGCTTGTCGAACATGTTGGCGTAGAACGCCAGCGCATCGCGAAAGCCCGGGCTCTGGAAGTTGCCGCGGTTGTCGTGGTCGCGCAGCAGCGGATCTTCCTGCTGCAGGCCCAGCGAGAGCTGCTGCTCGAACTCGTTGAGCGGCATCAGGATGGCGTAGCGCTCCGGACCGACGTGCGCCTTGATCTGCGCCATCGCCGTGTTCCATTGATCCCAGGTGTTGATCGGCAGCTTGACCCCGGCATCGCGCAGGATGTCCTTGCGGTAGTACAGCAGGCGCGTGTCGACATACCAGGGGATGCCGACCAGCTTGCCTTCGATGACGTTGGTTTCCCAGATACCCGGGAAATAGTCGTCCTGCTTCACCTCAGCCGAGCGCTGCACGTACGGCTCCAGCGGCGTTAGTGCATTGAGTGCGGCGAACTCGGAGATCCAGGTATTGCCCAGCTGGCAGATGTCCGGCAGCGTGTCGGCCGCAAACGCGGTCAGCAGCTTCTCGTGCGCGGCCGTGTTGGGGATCTGCTGCATGTCCACCCGGACATTCGGATTGGCCTTTTCGAACTCCGGCAGCAACGTGCTGATGACCTCGCCTTCGCGACCGATCGCCCAGAAGGTCACCGTGGTCTGCGCGGCAGGCGGCTTGCTGCAGCCCACCAACAACAGCACCGCCGCAACCACGCCACAACCCAACCACGCCGCGATGCGGGCGCGCGGCTGCGGCTGTCGTGCCGGCGATCGGCCGGCACCCTTCAAACGCGAAAACAACATGGTCGTGCCTTACTTGGGCTGCTGCGGACGCTGCGGCGGCGGTTCGTTGGATTGCGCCTGGTTGGCACGCGATTCGGCCGTACCCAGCGCACGTGCGGTGGCAGCGTCCATCTTGCCCGGGCCTTCGGCCGGCGCGGCCTTTTCGGCCGGCTTGGGCGTCTGGCCCTCTTCGGCCGCCAGCCAGCCGCCCTTGAACCCAGCCCGCTCCAGGCCCTTGCGGATGTGCGGGTTCTTCTTCATCACGTTCCAGACGAAGTCATCGCGGTAATTGGCGATCATCGCCAGGATCGGCCCCTGGTCGATACCGATGTAGTCGCTGGCCACCCAACCGTTGTCGGGCACCACCCGGCCGGTCTTGATCGGGATGTCGTAGGTGAAGCTACGGTTGAACGAATCCAGGAAGCCGTAACTGGAGTACAGATAGTCGCCGTAGCGCTTGTGCATCTCCTCGGTGGCCGGGATCACGATCTCCGGTGCGAACGGCAGCGAGGAGATCGCCGCGGTCGGCGCGATCGTGCCGTCGTCGAAGTTGTCGCGCAGGCCGGCGCCTCGGGCCGAGTAGTGGCGGAACTCGCGCTGCTCGCCGCGGTAATCCTGCAGGGTCTGCTGCGGGCCGTCGGACGCGGTCAGGCCCCACACGTTCTCGCCGTAGTCCTTCCACTTCATCGGATTGGAAATGGCGTACTGCCGGTGTGCGTAGGCGGCGCGGCGGCTGTTCTCGAAATAGTCCATGCCGTGCTCGCGCATGAAGTCATCCTGGATGCCGCGGAAGTCCACCCACACGTGCGTGTATTGATGGGTGAACAACGGTCCGTAGGAAAGGTATTCCTGGTTCTGGTAGACACCCCAGATCTCGTTGTAACTGCGCGTCCACACCTGCCAGGCATCGGGCTCCACCGCATGGGTGGGCGAACCCAGTGCCAAGATGTAGACCATCATGCCTTCGCTGTAACCGGTCCAGTCGTGGTTGATGAAGTCGCTCTCGGGGAACCAGCCCATCGAGATCAGCGGGGAGCGCGGCTGGATCCAGGTCCAGTCCACGCGCCGGTAGATCTGTTCGGCCAGGTCGCGGATCTGCTTCTCGCGCGGATCGTCCTTGTCGTAATAGGACTGCGCGAACAGCACGCCCATCAGCAGCAACGAGGTATCCACCGTGGACAGCTCGACCCAGGTGTTGAAACGCTCGCCGGACTGCATGTCCAGGAAGTGGTAGTAGAACCCCTTGTAGCCGGCCGTGCCGGTGGGCTGCTTGCCCTGCTTGAGCCCTTCCATGAACTTGAGCGTGGTCAGCGTGCGATCCACCGCCTGGCTGCGGCTGACCCAGCCGTTTTCGATCCCGATCGGATAGGCCGTCAGTGCGAACCCCACCGAGGCCACCGACGCGAACGGCCGCGAGGGATAGCGGTCCGGCGTCATGCCGTTGGTCTCGTTGGTGGTGTCCCAGAAGAACTGGAACGTGCGGCGCTCGATGTCGCGGAACAGCGGCGGCAGTTCGGGCTTCTTGTCTTCCACGGGCAGCTCCACGGGCGGGCGGCCTGTGACCTTGACCGGCTTGACCGGGGTGGGTTCGGGCGTTCTGTTGCATGCGGCCAGCAGCACCAGCAGGGCGCCAGCCACCACGGAAGCCAGGGACGGAAGGAATCGGCGCGTCTTCAAGAGTCGATATCCATGAAATCGTTTACACCTGCAAATAAATGATGGCGCAAAACAAGGTGATGCAGTGGACTTGTCCCCGGCCGGACGCACCGACCGGGGACGGACAGGTTACCAGTCCAGGCCAAAGGACAGCTTGAACATGCGCGGCGGCCACTGGGTCTCGGTCCCGTTACGCGTGCCCAGCAAGGCGCTGGTGTAGTCGGTGTTGTACT